>NZ_LR738724.1:1876996-2189829 GCF_902702775.1 Streptococcus suis | reverse complement strand
ATTTTCCCCCTTTCACATTATATTCGTTAGAATAGTGTACCATAAAAAATAAAAGTTTTCCACAGATAATTTTAAAAATCCACACTGTTAAGAAAAAGTTTTCCACAAGATGTGAATAAAAGTCAGAACCTTTGCTGGTCCTGACTTTTTGTAATGATTTTAGTGTGGAAAAGAGTGTTTATAAAAATAAATTGTAAACAAGTCTATTTTAAATTGTTGATAATTCTTTCGAATTCATCGAGGTCATTAAAGCTAATTCGAATTTCTCCGCTCCCGTTTTTCTTCTTGAGAATTTTTGTAGCTGTTCCAAGAGTTTTACTGAGTGAATCTTCCTGTTCTTTTAAAAATTGGTCGCGTTGTTTAAGCTTAGTGTGTTTTTTCTTATTTGCAGCTATTAATTTTTCAAGCGTACGCACACTTAAATCTTTTGATAAAATGAGTTGAACCCATTCGGATTGCTTTTCTTCTGAAAATGATACCAATTGTCGCGCGTGCCCTTGTGAAATTTTTCCTTCTTCTACAGCTTGTTTAGTCTGAGATGATAGATTTAGTAGGCGCAATAAATTACTGATATATGGTCTTGATTTTCCCATGATTTGAGCAACTTCATCATGTGTTAACCCTCTACTAATCAATTTTTGATAAGAGGCTGCTTCTTCTATCGGATTTAAGTTAGAACGCTGCAGATTCTCTATGATAGCCTGATAGAGTAAATCATCATCAGTCAGTTCTTTTACCACTGCTGGTATTGTAGTCAGTCCAGCTAATTGACTGGCTCGCAACCTTCTTTCTCCAGCTAATAATTCATATCCGATAATAGAAGATTTTCTTACAATAATCGGTTGAATTAAGCCATTTTCCTTAATAGATTGAGCGAGCTCAAGTAGCTCCTTTTTATCAAAATGAATTCTTGGCTGATAGGGATTGGGATGGATTTCTGAAATATTTAGTGTACGTAATTCTTCCATATATCCTTATTCTAGCAAAAAAAACGAGACTTTACAATTGTGTAAAGTCTCATTTGTCAATTATTCGCTAAGTTCTTCTGTAGAATGTGTCAACTTAATGTCAACAGTTTGTTTCTGATTATTGCGGTAATAAGTTACAGTGATTGTGTCACCAATTTGATGTTTGTAGAGAGCGCTCTGGAGATCACTCTTATTTTGAATAGCTTCTCCGTCAATCTCAGTAATGACATCAAAAGTTTCTAATTTTCCATCTGCAGGTAGTCCACTTTGTGTAGAGACAATTACGACACCGGATGTTAATTCCGTATTTGATAATCCAGCTTTTTCTAATTGACTAGTTGACAAGGTCGTCAAGTTAACCATATGAACTCCAAGAGCAGGTCGGCTAACTTGTCCAGTTTTTTCAAGCTGATTGATAATAGCTACGGCATCATTTGCAGGAATAGCAAATCCCAACCCTTCTACAGCCACGCCTGAGCTATTTGCAGAACTTGAGGTAATTTTGCTAGAGGTAATGCCTATCACTTGTCCTTGGATATTAATCAATGGTCCTCCAGAGTTTCCAGGGTTGATAGCTGTATCAGTTTGAATAGCGTTGGTTGAGATTGTTTGTCCGTCTTCTGATTGTGAAGTAACTGTCCGACTTAGGCTGGAAATAATACCTTGAGTAACTGTATTGGCGTAGACACTACCTAGAGGACTACCAATTGCGATAGTAGTTTCTCCAACTTTGATTGTATCGGAATCAGCAAATTCAGCAACAGTAGTGACTTTATCTGCTGATATTTTTATAACAGCTATATCAGAATAGGTATCGGAACCAACGAGTTCACCGCTGATTTTTTCTCCAGATGCTAAAAGAATATCAATCTTTTCTGCGTTATTAATAACATGCGTATTTGTCACAATATAGGCATATTGACCATCTTTTTTATAGATAACTCCAGACCCCTCTCCAGCAACAGCTAGTTCGTCAGATGATTCAATATTTCCAATGATAGCACCAAGACTATTGTTGGCTGACTTTTGGTAATTAATAACAGACACAACAGCATTTTGTACTTTCTCTACAGCTTTTGTGGTGGAAGTTTCATTATTATATTGAACATTGCTGACACTAGTGATAGCAGAATTTGCTTGTTGAACCTGTGGTTGGAAGAATGAGGCTGATAAGGCCCCGATAAGACCCCCAAAAAATCCAATTACAAATAGAATCGCAAATTTCAAATATTTTTTCATATAAGGAATCCTTTCCATTTCTTTAATTTTCCTTAAGATTACTCTTGCTTTCTTAATTATAGCTTAAAGTTTTCAAAAATCAATCCACAACCTGTGGATAACTCTGTGAATTATGTGAAAAACTGTAGCCATATCATGATTTTCTAAAAATATTTTCTGTCGTATGTTTGTGGATATGTTACAATTATTTTATGAAAATAAAATTGATTACCGTTGGAAAATTGAAAGAAAAGTACCTCAAAGAAGGTATTGCAGAATATAGTAAACGATTGGGACGATTTACTAAGTTGGATATGATTGAGCTTCCTGATGAAAAAACACCAGATAAAGCCAGTCAGGCAGAGAATGAACAAATATTAAAAAAAGAAGCCGATAGAATTATGTCTAAAATTGGAGAGCGAGATTTTGTCATTGCCTTAGCGATAGAAGGGAAACAATTTCCATCGGAAGAATTTAGTCAAAAGCTATCTGATATTGCAGTAAATGGGTATTCAGATATAACTTTTATCATCGGTGGTAGTTTGGGTCTCGATTCTTGTATTAAAAAAAGAGCTAATTTGTTGATGAGTTTTGGACAGTTGACACTTCCCCATCAACTAATGAAATTAGTTCTCATCGAGCAGATTTATCGTGCATTTATGATTCAGCAGGGAAGCCCATATCATAAGTAGTTTCACGTGAAACAAGGAGTGAAAATGAATCAAAAAGATTATCGTGTTTTTGAGGGATTGAGAATTGCTTGTTCATTAACGTTTATCAGTGGTTATTTAAATGCCTTTACTTTTGTGACTCAGGGTGGTCGCTTTGCTGGTGTACAATCTGGAAATGTTATTTCCCTAGCTTATTTTTTAGCTAAAGGTGACTTTGCGCAGGTAGTTAATTTTTCCATTCCCATTTTATTTTTTGTATTCGGACAATTTTTTACCTACTTAGCAAGAAGGTATTTTGAAAAACAAACATGGTCTTGGCACTTTGGTAGTAGTGTAATGATGTTAGTTCTTATTTTACTAACTATCATTTTCTCACCTATTATGCCTGCGTCTTTTACAATTGCTAGCCTAGCCTTCGTAGCCTCTATTCAAGTAGAAACATTTAGAAGGTTACGAGGTGCTCCGTATGCCAATGTGATGATGACAGGGAATGTCAAAAATGCTGCTTATCTCTGGTTTAAAGGAGTTATTGAAAAAGATTCAGAACTTAGAAAAACAGGTAGAAACATCTTATTGACCATTATAGGGTTTATGCTAGGTGTCATTATATCTACTCACCTATCCTTCCAATTTGAAGAATATGCCCTTATCGGTCTAATTTTGCCAGTTTTATATATTAATTATGAATTATGGCAAGAAAAAAGACCTACTCGAGGTAGGTCTAAATGATTCCAGCAGGATTCGAACCTGCGACCGTTCGCTTAGAAGGCGAATGCTCTATCCAGCTGAGCTATGGAACCTTAACCATTTTATTTTACATTAAACAAAGCACTCTGTCAATACAATAAAAAATCAAAAAAATGTATTGACAAACAAAGTCACATGTATTATACTAGTTATTGTTCTAAAAATGGTCCGTTGGTCAAGGGGTTAAGACACCGCCTTTTCACGGCGGTAACACGGGTTCGAATCCCGTACGGACTATTTCTTCCGCCATAGCTCAGTTGGTAGAGCGCATGACTGTTAATCATGATGTCACAGGTTCGAGCCCTGTTGGCGGAGTAGATAAAGCATAGGAAACCTTGAGAAATCAAGGTTTTTTGCTGTTTTGGTCAAAACTTGGTCAATGAACTTACAAATATTTCAACTTCTATTGCATCTTGGATAAGAATGAAAAAATAGTGAAAAATTGGCATGAATAATCATACAAAAGGGAAATTTGGTCAAAACTTGGTCAATTGGTAGATGACATGATTTTCCTAATTTTTTCAGTTTCTTCCTCCTCTTTTTCCTTAATAAGATGAGAGTAAGTTTCTATAATCTGCTTTGTGTCCTTATGACCTACGATTTTTGAAAGTGTCCAAATATCGATTCCTTCAGCAAGTAAAATACTGATGTAGGTAGCTTTATTTTATTATTTTTGATAAATAAAAAAGCATGGTACTAACAATAATTATTGTGTATCATGCTTTTTACTATATTACTTCATCTGTTCCAATAAACTTTGAAAAGCTTTTATACTTTTTTCCTGTTTATCTTTTGGCAGTTCTGATAGTGAATCTAATAATTGTGAGAGTTCAGGGCTATTTTCCTTGATGCTGATATCAAAAAAGTGTTCAATATCTGTTTCAAGAGCCTCTAAAATTCTTTCAAACGTATCAATTTTAATATTTGTGGCTAGTTGTTCTATCTTATAAGCGTAATTCATTCCAAGGTCGGCTTTTTCTTCTAATTCGTCTTGTGTCCAACCTTTTTCTAGTCGTAAATGGCGTATTCTCTTACCAATATATTGTCTCAAACTCGCATTTTCCATCTTGAATACCTCGTTAATAATTATCTTACAAGGTTTATAGTAAAGAAGAAACTTCTTAAAAGGTTTTTAATCATCTATTTTAGTTGTTAGAGACTAAAAAATGTGGTAAAATAACCTTAAAAGATTAGTTTATTGCATATGGAGGTTTTATGAAGAAATTTGATAATACAATGAAGTCCTACGGTTCTATCCGTAAACTTCGCACAGGTGCAGTGGTTTCAACGCTTGCTACCTCGGTTATTTTTGGTTCAGCAGTTTCGGCTGAAGAGGTTGCTACTCAAGAAGTTGCTACGACTACTGAGTCTGTTGTAGTTTCAGAAGATGTTGCTCAACCTGTTGAGGTAACTCAAGCTGATGTTGACACGGCTCAAGTTCAGGTTACTGAGCTTACAAACCAAGTGACAGTTCAAGAAGATGTCGTTGCTCAGGTTTCTACTCAGGTGGAAGATTTGTCTGCTGTGGCGCCAGAGGTCGTTGCTGAATTGGAAACAGCTACAGTTAAGGCTGAAGAAACAGTTGTTCAAGCAGAAACTAATGTGGCTACTGCCGAACAGTCAGTTACTCCAGCTCAAGAGGTTGTGGCTACTCAAGAGGGTATCGTTTCCGAGGCTGAAAAGGCAGTTGAGGTTGCAAATACGACTGTTGTGAATGCAGAGAAAGCTGTAACTGATGCTCAAGCTAATGTTGACGGTTTGAAAAACATTGACGAAACACTTACTCAAGCTCAAGCTACTGTTGTAGCTGATGAGAAAGCCGTTGAGGTTGCAACTGCTCAGGTTGATACTATTAAGGTTGCCGAGCAAGACAAAGCTCAAGCTCTTGCTACTCAAGAGGGTATCGTTGCTGAGGCTAAGTCTACTGTAGATACTAAATCTCAAGCTCTTGCCACAGCTAAGTCTGAGTTGGTTACTGCAACAAATAAAGTCACTGAAACTAAGTCTACCTTGGATGCTTTGACTGCTCAAGCTACAGGCGAAGAAACTCAGTTGACTATTCCTATTTCTGCCGAGTATTTAAACACTCTTAAAGCGTATATTGCAGGCGGTAGTCGCAGTACAGAGCTTTCAAATCGCTTGAAAGAGTTGGGTGCTGAGGCTTACAAGCAAGTCGGTGTAACCTCTATGAACGTTCTTGACGGTCAACTTGTTAAGTTTCAAGATACTGACTGGATTTTGAAGTACTCAGACTACGACAACTCTCGTCGAGTTGAGATTGGTAATTTGACAGATGCTCAGCGTAGTGAGTTAAATGATTACTTCCTAGCTGTCGTGAAGCCTGTTCGTGAAGCTTTTGGGGTATCTGAGTTTAAAACTTCAGATAAGATGGTTGAAATGGCATCTGTTCTTGACTCTCGAACTAATACTCGCCTAATGGGACATGACCTTACGACTCAACGTTAGGTAGCTAAAGAATTCGGTGTACGTACTATTATTGATAATATTGGCTACGCAGGAGGTAATGAAGGTGTAGAAACTATGGCTACGCTCAAGCGTGATATCTTTAGTCAAGCTATGTTGATGTTATACGTTGACGACCATGCTCGTTGGGGACACGCAAGTTGGATGATGAGGGCTAATTTAGATTACACTACTGTAGGTGTAACTAAGTTTGTAGGTGACCCGTACAGTTCACGTAAGATTCACTTCATTTTCACTGAAGGTGTGGAGATGGCAAAACTCCAAGACACAAACGTTCGCACAGCCCCATCATCTGCAACTGACACACGTGCAACAGCCCTAGCAAATGCTAAAACAGCTTACAACACAGCTTTGGCTCAACAAGGTACTGCGAGTCAAAAAGTTACTGCTGTTGAGTTTGAGTTGCAAAATGCACAGTTTGCTTACAACTCTGCTAAAGCTGAACTTGACCGTTTGAAATCAGGCACCTCTAACCTTGCAGATGCTGAACGTACTCTTGCGGAGGCAACAGCTCGCTTGAATGCAAGCCGTCAAAAACTGGTTGAGGTTCAAGCTACTTACAATAACTTGAAAGCAAAAGAAGTAGAAGCTAAACAAACTTTGGCGACAGCTCAAAAGACACTTGAGAACGCTGAGGTTACTCAGGCTCAGGCTGTGGCTCGTTTGGACTCTGAGAAGGTTACACTTGCACATTTTCAAGGTAAGCTGGCTACAGCTCAGGGTATCTTGGACAAAGCACGCTCTACCTACGCTGAAGCGGTCAAAGTACGTGATGAGTTGAAAGCTAAGTTGAACAATGTACGCAATGCAGGTACATTGTTGGCTCAAGCTAAGGCTGACTTGGAGGTTGCTGAAACTCGTTTGGCTAACTTGAAGGTTGCTTTAGGTCGAGCTGAGGCAAATCTTACTTACTTGAGGTCACTTCTCCCAATCACTTCTAAAGGTGAGCCTGCTTACCATGAGTTACCAGCTCTTGAAATTCCAAAAGAATTGCTAGATAAGGTTGACGCTAAGGTTGACGGCAAGGTTGACGGCAAGGTTGACACTAAGGTTGATACTCCTGTGGTTACTGTTCCTCTTACAACTACTCAGGTTGCCAGCTCTGTTCCTGTTCCAGCTCCTGTAGTTGCACCTCAAACTGAGCCTGCTAAGGTTGCAGTTGAGTACAACACGTTACCTGTTACAGGAGAAACTGAAAATATCATGTTGTATATCGGAATCGGTCTACTTGGCTTGGCTGGTTTAAGTAAAAAAAGAAATAAAAGAACAATTTAATTAAGATAACTAAAAAATCTTCTTACATATTGTAGGAAGATTTTTTGGATTCCTAAAAATTTCAGAAAGACTACGCTATTCTAACAATTTTTAGGAATGTTAATAGAATTTTAAATTTTTTAGTTACTCCGAAATACTTCTTTGTCAAAACTTGGTCAGACTGTATTATTATAAAAATTCTGCATAATTTAGGAAATACATAAATATTTTATAAAATTTCATGTGGTCAAAATTTGGTCAAATTCCTTCTTTTCATTACTCCATAGATAAGTGACAAACCCTTGATTATCGCTATTTTTGTTATCTATTTTAACTTATTTTAACGTACAATTATCTGTTGGCGGAGTAGATAAAGCATAGGAGACCTTGAGAAATCAAGGTTTTTTGTTTTTTACAAGAAAAAACCGAGAAAGTTTAGGATTCTCGGTTCTTAGAATAATAGTATCTAATGAATTGATAGGAGAAAAATACAAAAACTGCACCAAAAGAAATCAGTAAACCTAGATAGAAACCATTTGGTATAAAGGTTAAAACTAGTTTAGTTTGACCTGGACTTACATCCACTTTCATAAAACCCTCTTGCGCTTTTTGGATTTTGATAGGTTTACCATCAATGGTTGCATTCCATCCTTTATCATAGGGTAAAGTAAGGAGGAGCGAGGCTTCTTTATCGGTTACAAAATCAACGGTTACTTTATTACCATCAGTTTTTGTTACTACTTGTTTTTCTTGGAGAATGGAAATAGCCTGTTGGAAAGCTAATAAGTCCAATCGATAAAATTGTGGTTTATCAAAAGAAACTTGATTATTTTCAGGAAAATATACATCGACTTGAACTTGTACATCTGTAGTAAAGCTCCCCACATTGAAGAAAGAGAAAGCATTATCTAGTGTAAACTCACTTGACTGATTATTGACAGTAATGACAATCTTTTTTTGATTCTCATTTGAGAATGTTAAATTTGGCAAATTTAAGTATACCTGGCTATTTGCAGGTATATTTACTAAGAAAGTTGCCTTTGCAGCATCCTCATTGTCAACTTTGTTGACAGTCATTCGATTGTTCAGTTCAACTGTATTTTGTGAAACAACATCTGATAAAGTGTGGTAGTATTTTTGAGATAGCCCGGTTAGTTGATTAAGAAAATTTGTTTGATTATCGAGAGTCAGATTTGTAAAATTGACATCTCTGTAAATCCCTTCAGTCAATAGTGCTAACCCTAGATTAAAACTATTTTCGTAAAGATTAATAGTAGACTGACTCTGATTCAGTGTGAAACCAAACTTATTTGGGTCCGTAGTAGCTAAATTATATTTGATTCCGAATAGGCTATCAGCAATAATTGTATTATTCTGATAACGAAGATTCAAATTGGTACCGTCTGAACGGAAACCGAGCTTATCTAGTACTGAGCTGGAAGCACGATTTCGAATGGAGGAGAATTGAGAAATACCGTTGTAATTGAATTTCATGCTATCATTGCCAGTTTGTGGTAATAGACGTTCTATACGATAAAATGAATCAGTTGTAGTCTTTGTAGACTTTACAATACTGTCAATATCTGTCAATTTTTCTTCATAGTTTGATCGGCTAGGGAAATGCCATTCATCAGAAATCCCCTGAACCTGATAATGACTATGTAATCCAAGTTCTAAGAAAGTGAA
Source organism: Streptococcus suis (assembly GCF_902702775.1). NCBI lineage: Bacteria > Bacillati > Bacillota > Bacilli > Lactobacillales > Streptococcaceae > Streptococcus > Streptococcus suis. The sequence goes on along the minus strand of NZ_LR738724.1, from coordinate 2,180,801 downwards.
GAACAATAAAACAATATTAGTCCATTTTAAGGATGATTTATAGCGAATCATTGCTACAAAAAGAATGAAGTAGGCTATTAGAAATTCTAGTGTGAGTAGGAAATTTACATCCATTAGAAACTCATAATGATCTCTAAAAATAAAGGTAGAAGCAAAGCAAATGAGTAAAAATGAAACAATCAGAGTAAAATTTTTAATACTTACTTGACGTAGTCGTACCAATGTCTCTGCTGCTAAATAGATAACGGTTATTGATAGAGCCCATGCATAACGATAGAGGAACATATTTGGCGCATGCATACCTTGCCAAAAAAGATTGAGTGGTTGTAGGTAGAAACTTGAAATAATGAATGTAAAGAATAGAGAATAGGAGAGTTTGACAGTTGGTTTTATTTCTTTTAATGTAAAGAATAATAAAGCGAGTATTAGTGGAACGAGACCAACAGAGATCATGGGAATAGAACCGAATTTTGTTGTATCAAAGCTACCAACTAAGTTTTTTGCAAAGAAGTCCAGATACCAAGAGTCTTCGGTTTTTAGGTTGACAATTTTTGTAAATGTCTCACCGTGAGTTTTTAAATCCAAGTAGGTTGGTAACAACATGAACATGCTACTTAGAGCAGATAAAATTGACACTATTGTAAAGTTGATAAATCTTTTGATTCTCTGACTATCTATCCATGATAATTGAACCAATGTCCATAATGTTAGAAAAATAGCCACCATATACCCGAAGTAATAGTTTTGGATAAACAAGCATGTTAATGTTATGTAGTAGAGAATCGGACCCTGTTTTTTTAATAATCGATGTAATCCAAGAAGAATTAGTGGGAGGAGTATAAAAACGTCTAGCCAGTTGTTTATTTCTAATTGACTTGTACTAAAACTCATCAGAGAAAAACTAATAGCGAGTAATAGTGCCCATTCTTCTTTCAAATTTTTATGGATACCCTTTAGGCTGACATAAGTTGACAACCCAGTCAATCCAAATTTGACAATAGTGACAAGATAGATAGCGTCAGGAATGGATTGTAAATCAAAGAAAAAGACAATTGGAGACAGGAATGAACCTAGGTAATAGGAGGATAGAGCATAAAAATTGAGTCCTAAACCACTTGAAAATGTGTAAAATAAAGAGCCGTCTCCGTGTAAAGTATTTCGTAATGTTTGATTAAAAATAACATACTGATGGAAGCCATCACTGGCCAATATTGTTGTATCACTTCCCCACCAGATTCCTTGAAATGCTAAGACGATAGAAATAATAGTCAGCGGAATAAGGAAAGAGAAGAGATAATAAATGGATGTTTTTGTAAATATTTTTTTCATAGATTTAAAAGAAAAGGCGAATAAATCGCCTTTTTATTATGCTTTCCAAAGTTCTTGTACTTTAGCCTGTACTTCAGCATTTTCCAAAAATTCATCATAAGTTTCGTCGATTCGATCGATAACACCGTTTTTAGAAATGACGATGATATGGTTTGCTAAAGTTTGAATAAATTCGTGGTCGTGGCTGGCAAAGATGATGGACTCTTTAAAAGCTTTCAAACCATCGTTTAGACTGGAAATTGATTCCAAGTCCAAGTGGTTGGTTGGATCGTCTAAGACCAAGACATTTGACTTGAGGAGCATGAGTTTTGACAACATCACGCGCACTTTTTCGCCCCCTGACAAGACGTTTACAGGTTTGTTAACCTCATCACCCGAGAAGAGCATACGTCCCAAGAAACCGCGCAAGAAGGTATTGTCATCTTCTTCCTTGCTGGCAAATTGACGGAGCCAATCAAGGATAGATTCGTTTGTATCGAAGTCACGAGTATTGTCTTTTGGTAAGTAGGATTGACTAGTAGTGACACCCCACTTGACAGTACCTTCATATTCAATATCACCCATAAGAGCACGAATGAGAGCAGTTGTTTGGATGTCGTTTTGACCAATAAGAGCAGTCTTGTCACCTGGACGCAGGATAAAGCTGATATTGTCAAGAATCGTTTCACCATCGATGACAACTTTTAAGTTTTCAACTGTTAAGAGGTCATTACCGATTTCACGTTCTGATTTGAAGTTGATAAATGGATACTTACGGCTAGAAGGAATAATTTCCTCCAACTCGATTTTATCCAACATCTTCTTACGTGAAGTAGCTTGCTTAGACTTAGAGGCATTAGCAGAGAAACGAGCAACGAATTCTTGTAATTCCTTGATTTTTTCTTCTGCTTTGGCATTACGGTCAGCTTGTAGTTTAGCTGCTAATTCACTAGATTGTTTCCAGAAGTCGTAGTTACCAACGAAAATCTTGATTTTACCGAAGTCAAGATCAGCCATATGTGTACATACTTTATTTAAGAAGTGACGGTCATGGGAAACAACAATGACGGTATTTTCAAAATCAATGAGGAAGTCTTCCAACCAGTTGATGGATTGGATGTCTAAACCGTTGGTTGGCTCGTCCAAAAGAAGAACATCGGGTTTACCAAAAAGCGCCTTGGCTAAGAGAACTTTGACCTTTTCACCATTTGTCAATTCGCTCATATTTTGGTAGTGAAGGTCTTCTGAGATGTTGAGGTTTTGGAGTAACTGTGAAGCTTCGCTCTCAGCTTCCCATCCACCAAGTTCAGCAAATTCACCTTCTAACTCGGCAGCTCGGACACCATCTTCATCAGAAAAGTCTTCCTTCATATAGATGGCATCTTTCTCTTTCATGATGCTGTAAAGTTGGTCATTTCCCATGATAACGACGTCAATCACACGTTCATCTTCGTAGTCGAAATGGTTCTGACGAAGGACAGAAAGTCGTTCGTCAGAACCAAGGGAAATATGGCCAGTTGTTGGTTCGATATCTCCTGCTAAGATTTTTAAAAAAGTAGATTTTCCGGCACCATTAGCACCAATCAATCCATAGGTATTTCCTGCTGTAAACTTAATGTTAACATCATCGAATAATTTACGATCGCTGAAACGTAGCGACACATCTGATACTGTAAGCATAGTTTCTCCTATTTTTCTGTCTATTAGTTTTATTGTACTAGAAAGAACTTGAATTTTCAATGAATTACATTGGAATCAAAATATCTTCATTATACTGTTTGTGGTCTTTTTGAAGACTGAATCCACGTCCTTTAACTTGAGTTGCTGGCATGACAATTAGAAATGCAGTATCGTCGATTGCAAGAATATTTGTTTCAAGTTTTTGAATTTCTGGACGTGAAACGGTTGTCATCAGCATTCGTTGTTCTTTACCTGTAAACCCACCAACAACAGGAAATTCAGTAACACCTCGATCAACAACTGTTGTAATGTATTCTTTTATTTCTTCATGATATCTCGATATAATCATTACATTTCGAGAGGAATCAGCACCGGACATCATCAAGTTGACAATATAAGTGATGGTCATCAGTGCGAGGATGGAGTACATTACAGAATCAGGATCAAAAGCAATAAAACCTATAATAACGATTATTCCATCAATTATACCCATTAAAATCCCAATAGGAATCGGGGTTAATTTATTGAGTAATTGAGTAATAATTCCAGTACCGCCAGTTGAAGAATTTCCAAGAAAAACAAGACCAATTCCAATTCCAACAATAATACCACCAAATAGTGCTGCTAATAGCGGATCTTTAGTAAGTGTTGGAAGTGAGTCTGTGAGTTTAAGAAAAAATGGGTAAATATTAGAACCATATACGGTCTTCAAAAAGGTTGTTCTACCTAGAAAAACGTAACATGCAATAAGTAGGGGAATGTTAACGATAAATACAAAGGTGGCTGGATTTATTTCAAATAATTTGTTAATACTAATAGCCAGACCACTTATACCCCCGGAAGCGATGTTGTTCGCTAAAAAGAGGCTGTTAAAGCCAACAGCCATGATAAAGGTACCAATGGTAACTAGAAAAAACTCTTTAAATCGTTGCATAATAAGCTCCACAAAAAATAATTCTATACTATTATCCATCATTCTCTTGGTAGCGTCAAGGCTTTACTGACCTTGACTTTCTAATTTTTTGCGGTTATAATAGGAATCAATCAGAAGAGTAGTAAGTGGATAATTTTTAGAGAGTTTGTGGTTGGTGGAAACAAACAAGAGTCGCTTATGAATGGACTGAGTGAATAGAATCTGAACAAATAAGGATTCGGCTAGCAGGCCTTATGTGCGAAAAGATATAAGCTTATTTAATGCTTATAAGTGAGGTGGCACCGTGTCCTTGACGCCCTCGCACAGTTTTCTGTGCGTGGGCTTTTATTATGTAAAAGGAGAATAATTTATGAGTAAACCGATTATCCTAACAGGAGACCGTCCAACAGGCAAATTACATATTGGACATTATGTTGGTTCGTTGAAAAATCGTGTTTTATTACAGGATGCAGGTCAACATGAACTTTTTGTCTTTTTAGCTGATCAACAGGCTTTGACAGACCATGCAAAGGAACCGGAAAAGATTGTTGAATCCGTTGGAAACGTAGCGCTAGATTATCTAGCGGCAGGACTTGATCCAGCTAAGACAACGATTTTCATTCAGAGTCAAATCCCTGAATTGGCAGAGTTAACCATGTACTACATGAACTTGGTATCTGTTGCGCGTTTAGAGCGTAACCCAACAGTTAAAACAGAAATTGCTCAAAAAGGTTTTGGCGAAGGAATTCCAGCTGGCTTTTTGGTTTATCCTGTATCACAAGCGGCGGACATCACAGCTTTCAAGGCAAATTTTGTCCCTGTTGGAAATGACCAGAAACCTATGATTGAGCAGACTCGTGAACTTGTTCGTAGTTTTAATCATGCTTACCAAACTGATGTTTTGGTAGAGCCAGAAGGCATTTATCCTGAAAATGAGGCAGCCGGTCGCTTGCCAGGTTTGGACGGCAATGCCAAGATGTCTAAGTCACTTGGAAATGGTATTTATCTGGCAGATGACATGGATACACTCAAAAAGAAAGTCATGTCCATGTACACTGATCCCAACCACATCCGTGTTGAAGATCCAGGTAAGATTGAAGGAAACATGGTTTTCCACTATCTTGACGTTTTTGGGCGCGAAGAAGATAAGGCTGAGATTGAGGCTATGAAGGAGCACTATCAACGTGGTGGTTTGGGCGATGTGAAGACTAAACGCTATTTGCTGGACATTTTAGAGAGAGAATTAGGACCAATCCGTGAACGCCGTCTGGAGTTTGCACAGGATATGGGACAGGTCTATGCAATGTTGGAAGCAGGTAGCCAAAAAGCTCGCCAAGTTGCTGCGACAACTCTTGATCAAGTGAAGTCAGCTATGGGAATTAACTATTTTAAATAAGGTTAACAATAAAAGAGCAATGTTGAAAAAATGTTGCTTTTTTCATTTGTTTTACGACACAGCAAAAAACAAACGTTCGATTTTTATAGATAAAACTGAATAGAATTTTCTGAATTTTTAGGATTGACAATATTAAAGCGAATAATGATTGACAAATGATTTCAAAATGTTATCATAATTAAAATACAAATAGCAATCAAGCTACACATAAATAAGAAAAGAGGAAGAAAATGTCAAACTGGGACACTAAATTTTTGAAAAAAGGCTTTACTTTTGATGATGTATTACTTATTCCGGCTGAAAGTCATGTTTTACCACATGATATTGATTTAAAAACACAATTAGCACCAAATTTGACCCTTAATCTTCCGATTATTTCTGCTGCCATGGACACTGTAACAGATAGCAAAATGGCTATCGCTATGGCACGTGCAGGTGGTTTGGGTGTCATCCATAAGAATATGTCTATCGCGGAGCAGGCAGATGAGGTGCGTAAGGTAAAACGTTCTGAAAATGGTGTCATTATCGATCCATTTTTCCTAACACCAGAACACACCATTGCTGAGGCTGAGAAATTAATGGCAACTTATCGTATTTCAGGTGTGCCAATCGTTGAAACATTGGAAAATCGTAAATTGGTTGGTATTATTACCAACCGCGATATGCGTTTCATTTCCGACTATTCACAGCCAATTTCTACCAACATGACAAGCGATGCTTTGGTAACAGCGCCAGTTGGAACAGACCTTGCGACTGCGGAGGCTATTCTTCACAAGCATCGTATTGAAAAATTGCCATTGGTTGATGAAAATGGTCGTTTGTCAGGCTTGATTACTATCAAAGACATTGAGAAAGTCATTGAGTTCCCAAATGCTGCGAAGGATGAATTTGGTCGTCTTTTGGTTGCGGGTGCTGTTGGTGTCACATCAGATACTTTTGAACGTGCAGAAGCCCTTTTTGAAGCGGGTGCAGACGCGATTGTCATCGATACAGCTCATGGTCACTCAGCAGGTGTTCTTCGTAAGATCAAAGAAATCCGTGATCACTTCCCAACTCGTACCTTGATTGCCGGCAACATTGCCACAGCTGAAGGAGCTCGTGCTCTTTATGAAGCTGGTGTTGATGTTGTCAAGGTCGGTATTGGCCCAGGTTCAATCTGTACAACACGTGTCATTGCAGGTGTTGGTGTACCACAAGTGACAGCTATCTATGATGCAGCTGGTGTTGCGCGTGAATATGGTAAAACCATTATCGCTGACGGTGGTATCAAGTATTCTGGAGATATTGTCAAGGCACTTGCTGCGGGTGGTCATGCCGTTATGCTTGGTTCTATGTTTGCAGGAACGGATGAAGCACCAGGTGAGACAGAAATCTTCCAAGGTCGTAAGTTCAAGACCTATCGTGGTATGGGCTCTATCGCTGCCATGAAACAAGGTTCAAAAGACCGTTACTTCCAAGCATCTGTAAATGAAGCCAATAAACTTGTTCCAGAAGGAATTGAAGGACGTGTAGCCTATAAAGGTTCTGTTGCAGATATGATTTTCCAAATGGTTGGTGGACTTCGCTCAGGTATGGGTTATGTAGGTGCTGGTAACTTGAATGAATTGCATGAAAATGCTCAGTTCATCGAAATGTCAGGTGCTGGTTTGAAAGAAAGCCATCCACACGATGTTCAAATTACAAACGAAGCTCCAAACTATTCAGTACAGTAAACAAAAACAAGACCCTCTTGACAGGGTCTTTACTTTTTTGTAAATTTTATTGACAATAGTGTAAACAATCTTATTCTGACTCAGTAACCTTACCAGACTCAATATGGAAGATTTTTAAACTATCAGGTAGCTTATGTAAATGGTCTAAAGAGGTCGTTGTAATAAATGTTTGAATCGTATCTGTAATAGTTTCTAGTAGCTTGATTTGACGATTATTATCCAGCTCACTCATAACATCATCTAAGAGTAGAATTGGGTACTCTCGTGTGACTTCTTTCATCAGCTCGATTTCAGCCAGTTTGAGTGACAGAACGAGACTGCGGTGTTGTCCTTGACTACCATAATGGGCATTCATTCCATTTATAAAGAAAGCTACATCATCTCGATGTGGTCCAACTCCTGTATTTTTCTTAAATAAATCACGTTTGCGACACCTTTCCAATTCCGTCAAGAATATGTCAATTAAATTGACAGAATTAGTAAACTTAATTGAGGATTGATATTCGATAGTTAGTTCCTCTCTCTTATCTGAAATATCTTGAACTTTTCTATTTCCGAATTCCTCTAATTTCTTTAGAAAGTCAATACGATGTTGGATAACACGACTACCATATTCAGCAAGTTGCTGATCTAACACGGATAGGAAGTTCTCATCAATCTTATCTGTAGATTTGAGGTAAGTATTTCTTTGTTTTAAAACGTGGTTATAATTCGATAGGTCAGAGAGATAGAGTGGTTTGATTTGCCCGAGCTCGACATCGATGAACTTTCTTCTCAAAGCAGGGGCACCTTTTATCAGCTGTAAATCTTCTGGAGCAAATAGGACGACGTTCATATGTCCAATGTAATTAGAAAGTTTTGCTTGTTTGAGATGGTTGACCTTGGTCACTCGCCCCTTATCTGTCAAGTGAATGTCAAGTGGAACTTTACCGCTTGCGCGATGGAGTAAACCCGAAATAGATAATTCCTTTTCTTGAAACTGTAGTAGGTCCTTATCTGTCCGTGTTCGATGACTTCGTGTTAAAGCTAAAGCATAGATAGATTCTAGAATATTGGTTTTTCCTTGGGCGTTTTCGCCTAAAAAGACATTGAGCCCTTTGTGGAACTCAATATCTAATTGGTTGTAATTGCGAAAATGTTGTAACTCTAATCGTTCTAGCCACATGTCTACATACCAGGGAAACGAACAGGTTTTCTTTCAGTCTTTTTAGTTGCTTTTTTAGGAGTTTTTACCTGTTTCTTATTCTTTTTATTTTCTTGATTTAACTTTTTAACGATTGCAGCCACACGTTCTTTTTCAGTTTGATCTTCTTGGTGTTGCTGTATTTCTTCTGCACTAGGTGCGACGATTGTGATGCTGGTGTTGTGGTCTGGGAGTGTGATAACATCTCCGACACGGATTTTTTTACCGCGTCTTTTTTCATCCTCTCCATTGAAAAGAATGGTATTTTCTTCTAAAAATCCTTTAATGGCCCCTCCTGAATGGAGAATACCAGTCGTTTTTAATAATGCTTGTAATGTGATGTAGTCATCAAATAATTTAAATTCCATAAGTCACCTCGTTACAGAATATTATATCACAAAATGGTATGTTTCTGATTTTATGTGCTGAAAACCCAGTCGTATCAAGGACTTTTACAGTCCTGTAAAGTCCTGTAAACTGAATTTGTTCACCTTTTTGTACACCCTCAAAGATTCCCGAGAGCTTTTTCATAAAATGTAACAGCATCTTTTGCCCTCTCTTTTGAAAGGTGGCTATAGATGTCCATGGTCATTGATATTCTGGAATGACCAAGGCGATGCTGGAGTTCCTTATAGGGTATTCCGGAGTTAAGCAGCAAACTAGCGTGCGTGTGGCGGAAACCGTGAAAGCCGATGTTAGGCAGTCCGATATTCCTCAGGCGTGTGGTCAACCTGTTCCCTAGGGTCTTATCCTCAGGATAGTCATGGATAAAGTCGGAAAATACTACCGTTTCAGAACGTCCGAGGGTCCAAGCCTCTTGTATCTGTCGCCGTCTGTACTCTTTCAACATGGCTACCGTCTGCCCGTCGATGTTTATATCACGTATGCTGGCGTTTGACTTGGGGGAATTGATTGATCCGTAGCGGTTTAGTGTTTTTGTGATGCTGACCGTGGCGTTGTTCAAGTCAATATCTGACCAGTGCAGTGCCAGCACCTCATTGATACGGCAACCAGTGGCTAATAGAAACTTGTATAAAGTCACTTCGTAGAGGTTTCTGTACCTAGATAGGTCCAAGCCGTCCAAGTAGTCAAGAAACTGCTTAAGTTGCTTATCGTTGAAGTGCTTAACTTTCTGCCTAGTGGCTTTTTTTGCGTTCCTGGGCAATATGACTTCCCGAGCTGGATTGTATGGCAGAACTTGCATAACAACACCGTATTGCAATATACGTTTGTTCAGCGCGTGGATTTTGTCATAGTGCAGACAGGCACCAGCTTCCCCTGTATTTGTTTTGTCTGCTAATTTGATGACGATACTTTGGAGGAGTGGGGTCGTCAGTTTATCGAGCTTATAGGCTCCGAATAGTGGAATGACGTGCCTATTTAACAGTGCTTTGACATTCCCACGGGTATTTGGCTTTACTGTGTGCTTATAGCTATTCCACCACAATTCTGCCAACTCTTTATAACTGGTTGTGGTGGCACTTTGGTAGCGTGTTGCCCCGTCTGTTTTAAAAGTTGCAATAGCTTGCTGAGTTTTGTTTTTAACCTCCTTCTTGGTCCTGCCCGTGATATTAGTCTTGACTTTCTTACCAGTGATGGCATCTACTCCTAGGTAAACACTGGCACGGTAGACAATGCTACCATCTTTCTTTTTTACCTCAGTTATTTTCATGATATTCCCTTTCTATCATCAGCAGGCAAGCCGTAAAGGTTTTATATCATGCGTAAAGCCACGAGAATAGCTCTATTTTCGTTTATTTTGGCTTAGTAGGGTAAAATATATCGGTCAAGATTAAAATGCGAATATGGGCGTTTTGGAGCGTTTGACAGGGTGGATAATATTCTGATATGATAGACAAGCCCCCGGATTTTATTGAAGGGAGGTGATTTACTTGTCAAATGAAACCATCATCATCACGTTTCTTTTGCCTTTGTTGGTTGGTATTCTAACAGCATTGTTTGAGTATTGGCTAAACAACCGCAACAAGTAAAGCCTTTCGGGGCAAAATAAAAACCCTCAACGTTCGGACCGTTGGGGGCTTTTTGTTTGGACTTACTTGTCAAAGTGAAATCCTTTCATCATCTTACCCCAAGTATAGCACCCCTTTATTCAGTTGTCAAATGGTTTAACGGCATTATGTTGCGTTTTACTGCCCTAGAATGCGAGAAACGTAGGATAGTATCAAAATAGACTGGCATTATACAGTATTTTACTTCCTTGGACGATGATAGTATCACGCGCTGACAAATTGCTAAAATATACAACCTTACAAAACCTTACTTTTTTCAGCTATTAACAAAAGCTAACATTTTTAATGCGGACAAATGAGGACTTTTTTCACTCGTAACAAATCGTAACTTTTTTCACTCCCCACAGCCCACCAGAACGCCCCTGAGTTAGATACTTTTACCTAGTCGAACGATGAAAGTAGCTAAAGAATTTCCAAATGTGACAACGTTGTCAGATTTGGGAAACACAGCCCTCTACCACATCGCTATGCAGTTCCGAATTCTTCAATGTTGAAGAATTTCCTTGCAGGGTAAATATACCAGAGGAGTGTTTGAACGTGCCTGGGAGGCTCCTAGGTGCGTGGGTTAGTCTTCGGGAAAAATGGAATTGTAGCCATCTTTTTTCATTTGTTCTAGCACGCCGTCAAGGTCAGCGACAGGCTCAAATAGTCCATCTTTTTGTATTGATTGACCAAAATATTTGTAGTCAGCCCCTATATGTAAGTCAGCAATCATGGAAGAAAATGCTTGAATCTGTTGGTCAGTTAGTAAAAGTGAATTTTCTAATACAAAGTTACCGAACGCATCTTTTACTTTTTCTTTTTCCTGTTTGTATGAGTGAGTAAATATTCTGCTAGTTCGAGGATTTGTGAGAACAAGTTCATCGTCATATTTTTTAGGGTTTGTTTCATACCCCAACAGATACCCAACACTTACCCCAAAATAGTCAGCAAGTGCCTGGGCTTTGTCTGGTTTGATTTGGCTCTCTCCGTTTTCCCAATTTTGTAAAGTTCTATAATGCACACCAATTTTTTTAGCTAACTCTTTCTGAGATAGCTTTTTTTCTTGCCTTAATTCTTTCAATCTATTCATAATTTCACGACCTTTCAAAAGCGATTATATACCATAATTTGAAAAAAGTACACTTTTTTTGTGTATTTTATCAAAAAATAGTTGACAAGAATAGAATTATTGTGTATCATTCAAATCAAGCACAATAAAATTGCGCATACACCCTCCACGACCTTTCACACTTTCAATCTATGGAGGGGGATTTTTCAAAGAAAGGAGAACGGCATGAGCAAACTCAAAGGCTACCGTGTCATGTTAGGGCTAACCCAGCAAGCTATGGCGGACAAGCTAGATATTTCTTTGCAGTCATACAACAACAAAGAAACAGGCAAGACTCCATTTAATGACAAGGAAAAAAGAGCACTCAAGACCATTGTCGCGGAAATTAAGCCAGACATCACCATTGACGAACTATTTTACAGCTAGAAAGGTAAGCAAGCAATGAGGAGAAACTACAGTAAAGTCATTGACGAGCTACGCAATGGCTACGGGCTGAATCTTGTGGCTATTGGTCAACGAATAGGAACAGACCCTAGGACAGTCGGCAAATGGTGGCAGGGGAAGAACATCCCTAGCCCAAAGAGCAGACAGAAGCTGAATAAACTTTATAGAGAGGTTAAACTGAACATGACAACACAGGTAAGTATTTTTGATGAAACAAACGACCGCAGTCGCTATTTACAAGTTATCCACACGGATAATTTTCACGGACACCCGCTAGATGTTTACGGTGATTTTGAAAATCCATTATTCATGGCTAGAGAAGTAGCTGAAATGATTGAGTATACAAAGACAAGTCAAGGTTACTATGATGTACAGGCGATGTTGAGGAAAGTAGACGACGATGAAAAAGTAAAATGTACACCTTTAGAAGGTACTACGAAAAATTTTCGTAGCGGGCAGACGATGTGGTTTTTAACCGAGTACGGACTATATGAAGTGCTTATGCGTTCAAGCAAACCAAAAGCTAAGGAATTCCGAAAAGCAGTCAAGCAAATCTTAAAAGAAATCCGAACACAAGGCTACTACATGCAGGGCGAACTCATTCAGGACCAACCGACAACTCAGTCCTTACCAGGTATCAGCGACTTAACTTATATCAAAAATAAGATAGCTGAGGTGCAGGAAATGGACAATCTAGCAGACATCACCGCAGGTCTTGAGCGAGTGGCTAAGCTAGTGTCAGTGATTGGAGGTTAGTCAATGGAATTAGTCTACATGGACGGACGGAAAGAGCCGTATACATTGAGTAGCATAGTGGCAGAATGTGCAGAGGTGCAACACCACACTGTTACACGTATAATCAGAAAAAATCTTGAACGCTTTGAACGTTTCGGAAAGGTTGGATTTAAAATCCAAGCTATGGAGAGTGGGCAACAGTCAAAAGATTATATTCTAAACGAACAACAAGCAACATTGCTAATCACGTTTTTAAAAAATACCGAGCAAGTCGCAAACTTTAAGGAAAACCTAGTCAAAGCATTCTTCGAGATGCGGGATGAGGTAGCAGCCTTTCGCTACCAGAGGGCACTGGAAAAGCCTAAGCGGAAAACTTTGCACGACAGCATAGAGAACTGGGAAGCGAGACCCAGACACGCGCACAGCACCGTTACGAATCTTTTGCTAAAGGGAACAACAGGTATGAACAAACGTCAGCTAGTGGCAAAACGTGGAGGTCTGACAGGCATTGACAGCCTAACCAGTCAAGAACTAATCAGATACCAGGCACTAGAAGACATGGCAATCGCTATGATTAACCTTGGCATGACTTACCAAGACATAAAGACAAATGGTATTCAGACCATTAAAAAACGCACCAGCAGGCGCGTGAGAACAAGAAAGGACAGTACAGAGTGAACACTAGCAGAATGAACGAGCGTATCACATTTTTTTCCAGAACTGCAGGGCAGAACGAAGATGGCGAAGTTGTAGACAGCATACGGACAGACGTATATTCCTGTTGGGCAGAGGTGTCAAGTTCGAGTGTCAGAGATTTCAAAACAGCATCAGGACTTGAAAGCGGGAAGGCTACCAAAACCTTTGGCATCCGTTACCATCCACATCCGCCGTTTGATAATTCTATGTACGTTGAACACCGTGGCACAGCCTACAAAATCATTGAACTAGAAACTGACCACGCAAACAGGGGCTACATTTTAGTGAAAACGACAGCTGCAGAATAATACACAACAAAAAAGGCTTAGCAATAACCACACCGCAGAGCCTTTCAACCAAGAACTAAAACACAAATTACAAGCAGGCAAGCCGTAAGGGTTTTAGTAAATGTTTTATAGCTAGATTATAGCATATCTAGGACACTTTGACCAGACAGATTAAAAAACGAGGTAAAAACACATGAAAGATAGTAGCAGAGATACGATAATCCATTTTGAAGCATCTAGCAATGAATATGCACCAGTAAAGGCTGCAATATCGGAAGAGCTGGAAGCTGTTATCAGCAAAGTATATCAGCTAGATCATGAAACAGGATGGACATTGCACTATCTAACCGGCATCATGCTGAAATACTTTCACGAGGATGTTGTTCGAGTTCCATATGGTGATTTGACAGCAATTGAACTTGCTTTAAATAGTTTCGTTTCAAGAATTGAACATACTAGGATGCTACTCTTGAAAGCTGGTTACGAGGATAATGTAGGGGCAGGTAATCCGATGTGGTATTTGAAACTAGCTTTACAAGATTTTGAGCATATGAAAAAATTGTCCAGAAAGGAAGCTAAGACATGCAAGAAATGACAATCGAAACAGCTTTGACCCTACTAGCGATTTTTACACCGCTGAACATGGTTCTATGGTTTGGCGTTGGTTTAGGCACTTTTCAGCTTGATATAGAGCCTAAAATCAAGACCGAGGGTAAAGATACCAGACCGCTGACAAATGCGAACTATGGGGCTTATATTCAATCACAGGGCAGATACTACAATTAGGAGGACAAACATGAACAAACTAGACCAGATACTTGAGGAAATCAAAGAAAAACGCCCAGCACTCTATGGGCTTATCATTGGCATCATAGAGAACAAAATACCTAAAGAGGAAGAAGAACGCTTTTTGACACTTTCCCAAGAAGAGAAAAAGCAATGGATCATTGACTGGATGAATCTGCTGGAGGTGCAAGCATGACAGAAAACCAACTACCACCACACCTATACAAAGTTTTCAAGCTACTACCGCTTGGAATGGAATTGCCTATCACGGGGACAGATATTGAACGGCTGACAGGCTTGGACATCCGAACCATTCGGGAGCATATACGCCAGCTTATAGTTGATTATGGTATTCCAGTATGTGGCGGACGTGATAACAAGCTAGGAGGCTACTATATCCCCCAGAATGAAGTGGAACGACTTGCAGGGGTGCTACCACTCCAAAAGCAATACGACCAGGAACACAAGCGTATACACGCGCTTTTGACTGCTGACTTAGAAGATTGGAGGAAGTACCGAGATGTTTAGCCTAAGCAGAGAGAGCGAGCAGGATCTAACTCACGGCTTGCTGGATATGGTTGGTAAGTACTTGGATGCGCGTGAGAAGGTCAAACCAAGGTTACTTGGGCTAATCACTGCCCAGCAGATAAAAGATGAGCTAGATGTCGAATACAAGACCCTGAAGCGTTGGGAGGATAACGGACTGAGACGATACCAACCACCGCTAGAGGATACTAGAAAAATCTTCTATAGGGTCAGTGATATTTTGATATTTTTGGGAGTGGACAATGGCAAAAACTAAGGTATATTTCTGGTTAAAGATTGATAAGAAATTCTTTGACAATATTTTTATCAAGAAATTAAAGACAACCCCTAATGGCTACGCAATGACAGTAATATACATGCGTCTTCTACTGGAAAGCCTTGACAGTGATTGTATCTTGTACTATGAGGGTTATTTTGATAACCTCAAAGATGAATTGGCATTGAAACTAGATGTTTCTGAAGAAGACATGGAAATGACCATAGAATATTTTACAAAATGTGGGCTGATTCAGATTGATGAAGACAAAAACGCAGAACTAACACAAGCCAAAGCAATGGTTATGAGTGAAACAAACTGGGCAAGTTACAAACGTGGACAACGACAAAATAAAGATAGTTTGGACAATGTCCAAAAATCTTTGACAAATTCCAACTCGTGTCCAACAGAGATAGAGTCAGAGATAGAATCAAAGATAGAGTCAAAAAAAGAGATAGAGATAGAATTAGAAGCAGAGTCAAAGTCAAAAAAAGAAAAAAACTATATCTTTGATTTTGACGAAGCATCACCATCATTTGTAAAAATGGCTTTGTCTAATACTGGTTATTCTGTTGATGTTATGAGTGATGAATTTCTGATAGATGCAACTGACGAAGAATTCATAGCAGGTTTAACATATTACTCTTTCAATCGTGAACCAGATACTTATGAAATAAACACCATAAAGAAAAGGTTGAACAAGTTCGATAGATTATTAGTTAAAGAGATATACAAACGAGCAGGGCTTCATGGAGCTGATTCGGTTGCTTATGTTACTACGTCTTTGCAGAATCTGGAAAAAGAGAATGTATACACCATTGAAGATTGGGAAAAATTCCAAAACCTATCTGTTGAGGAGGAGACCGAAGACCTAATCTAGCTTACACTCTCCTCTCCTCTCCTATCCTTACCTAACCTATGCGGACATTTGGTTGGCAATTGGTTGGCATTTGGTAAACCCCAGTATTATCAAGGGTTTAGTGGTATCAGGGGTATACATAGGTTACTATAGGACAAAAAGAAAAATAAAAAAATTAAGACATAAAATACATATATAAAATTAGTACAAAAACAAAAAAATAGTAAATGTATATAAGAAAACCCCTGTAACCCCCTGTACCCCTGTACCAAACCAGTAAAATCAAGGGTTTATCGGTATCAGGGGTCTGTGGCTACCCCTGTAAAAGTATCAGGGGTCTGACCAAAAATGGAGGAAAAAACATGGAAATCAAATTATTTTATGGGAAACACAAGCGGATTGTAAAAAAAATAAGTAAATGACAAAAAGAGGATATAGATATGACCGAACAAGATTTTTTTGAGCAAGCAGAAAAAGACATCGCAGAACTTGACCAACGAAGGGCTGAGTTTATGGCCATGGATTTTGAAGAACTGAACGAAGCAGACTATAAGAACTTTTTAGAAATCGGGAATCGTATTGCGGCTGAGGACGTGACTTTGAATGTTTACGAACTCTACAAACATCCAGATACTCGGGCGAAGTTCTTTGCTACAATCGCCAAAATTGCTTATCACGTCAATAATTTGTTTCAGACTGCAGACCGCATGGAAGCAATGATTGAAAATCTAGAACTACACTTCCAGAATACAGTCAAGAAACTGGTATATCAGACAGATAGTGACAAATTGGCAGAACTGTTGTTGGAAGTCAAGAAGGGCAACCCGAATATGACGGCAGAGCAGGAAAGCCAATTTATCCGAGATATTGCAGTCAGTGGACTATTAGCAATGCAGTAGGAGGCGACACCGTGACCGATGATGCCGAAATAATAAGGAAACTTTCCAAATTTATCAAACAACTAGGGAGAATAAAGACATGACATACAAAACATTTTCAGATACACCAAACACATTCACATTCAACTACACATTCAAAGACTTTGACACCGCACAAGTTGCAGGTCACGCGCTTATGGGCTATATGACAGGAACTTATGATCAGCCAGTTATTGAAGTCAGCTACCACAATGACGGACAGGGCGGAGTTCATAACCAATTAGCAGTTGAGTACGTGGAAGATGATGACCTTATTAAGGTATTCCAGCGTATTTGTGATAGTTTTAAGGACTACTACAACAATCCTGATGATTTAAACGAATACGAACAACAGCAAGCGACTGAACAAGAATACATCCGTAAGCGCGTGGAACAGTTCAAACAAACAGAGAGCTTTGATAGCTTACTGGAAAAAACAGCCAGATTAGAGCTGGAGTTTATGGAACTTGCTGACAGCGTACTAGATGATGACTATCCAGATATGGCAGTGAATGGCGTGCACAGCAACCTAGAGGTGGTAGATGACGAGGCTATGGCTTTACTGAAAAGTCTGGACACAGAGGGAGAGTTTAAAGCCTTGTGGCAATATGCCAGCCGTGATGAATAGTGAAGAGAGCCCCAGGGCTCTTTTCGTGCATATACAGAAAGTAACAATTAGAGGGGGTGGTACGATATTATGACCGACAAACTGAACAAACGACAAGAGACCTTTTTGGCTAACTTACTTTTGACTGGTAATGTGGCAAAAGCGTCTGAACTATCCAACATCACGCGCAAAACAGGTTACGAATATTTGAAGAGCGCAACCTTTAAGCGTGTTTATCGAGAACGCAGGAGCGAGCAACTGAAAGAAGCGACAGCTCTTTTACAAGTGGCAAGTATTAGGGCGGTCAAGGTGCTTACTGACATCATGGAAGATGAGACCGCTAGCCCTTACGCTAGGGTACAATCAGCCCAGACAATCCTAACAACAGCATACAAGGCAGTTGAGGCGGTGGAGATTGTTGAACAGTTGGAAGTATTGGAGGCCAAGTTATTAGATGAATAAGGCAATTAAAAGACGACTAGAAAAATTGAAAGAGCGAACAAATCAACAGGGAATAGGCCTTATTTTCATAACTCCCCTAGAGTCTGGAAATTATGAGGTTAAGCACCAAGATTATACTAAGGGTTTTACTGAAGTAAATTATACTTATCAATCAGAGGAAGAAGCGCACCGAGTGGCTAGTGACATTGCACGAGAAGGCAACTATATTCTATTTTTTGACTATGTGGAAGATGACGAATGAATAAATCAATAAAGAAACGACTGGAAAAGCTAGCAGGATACGCCGAGCAAGGGGATATTATCTTTTACCACTACAGAAAAACAAATGATACTGTTATTATTAAAGATGAATGGTATAACGGCGAATAGGATACAAAAAAAGCCAGCACGCTTGTACCGACTCTGTGAATAAAACTCTAAAACTATTATATCACACGGAGGGCGTTGACTTGAGCAAACAACTAGCAAAAAGAAAACTAAAGGAGTTTCCCCGCTGGTGCAGGGTGGTAGTTCTGCATCATGACATGATACAGGTAGATGAGAATTGGACCATAAAGCTGTTTGAGTTTGACCCTGAAGACTACAAGGGCAAGGTACACGGCTGGCAACGTGAGGCACCAAACGAGGTCAACGAGATTTTGAAAGCTATCAACGCGATAGCTAAACCAAGACATCGAGCTATACTTATCATGAGTTATATATCACCCGACAAGTTACGATCAGTAGAGCAGGCACAACAACTTGGGATAGCTGAAAGTACTTACTACTTGGCTAAAAATGAAGCTTTGCTAGAGTTCGCTGGTCAGTACCGTAGTGGCGAACTACTGCAGCACTTGGATAGTTAAGTTTGGGACCATTCGGAAATACCCCCATCTTTTTTTGAACGGGGGTGGGTTTGTTCGGGAATAAACAACGCCGCCCTCTTCCGTGCACGATTTTCCCTTTTTGAAATTTTTGAGCAATTAGCAACCACGCGCCGCAGTCTATTTCGCCAAAATGGTATTTTTGAACGGATACAGTAAAACACAGTAGGAAACAGTAGAAGCATGATATAATACACTTATCAGCAATCAAAAAAGCGTACCGAATGGATACGCTAGTCCTTGCCTGCTGAACTCATTATTTTTAGTCTATCATGCTATAAATGATAGGCTTTTTTTGTTCCCCTTTTTGTACACTTTCTAGGGAAATGTAACGCTGTATAAAGTTTACACTTTTTTTCAAAAATCCAGTAAAATCAACTGAAAAGGCGTGTAAAGCAACCAAATGCTAAAGCCAAGCATACCTTATCACAAAATGGTATAATGGAAGGTACAATGTTTGAAAGAGGAAGAAGATGAAATTACAAGAGGGAGTAGATCTTCATTTTATTGATACAGATCAGTTTACGACAAATCGTATACGTATTCGCTTTGCAGCTGAAATGAGTGAGGCTACCGTTGCTGGTCGTGTGTTAGTTGCAAATATTTTTGAAATGGGTAACCAAGAATTTCAGACTGCTCAGGCTGTTCGGAGAAGATTGGCAGAATTGTATGGTGCTCAGTTCTCGACCTCAGTTTCAAAACGTGGTAGGGTGCACTGTGTAGATGTGACAATTTCATATGTCAGTCCTCGTCACTTGCCAGAAAATGAGGATATTACAGTAGAGATTCTTGATTTTTTATACACGTGTATATTTAGACCACTGAAAAAGGGACGAGGATTTGATAGCCAGATTTTCGAGGTTGAAAAAACGAATTTAATCAATTTTCTTCAGTCAGAGATAGAAGATAATTTTTATCATGCAGATGTTGAAATGAGTAAGCTTTTTTATAAAGATCCCTCTCTTCAAATTCCACGCGTCGGTAGGCTTGATTTGGTTGAAAAAGAAACAGCAGAATCAACCTTTCAGATTTATCGGAATATGTTGCGTATGGATAAAATTGATATATTTGTCTTAGGGAAGGTTGACAGAGAGCAAGTCAAAAGAAAACTTGAAGATTTTGGTTTTACTTATAGAAATCCAAAATTAGAGTTAGAATATCATCAGGAATACTCAAACATAACGCAAGAAAAAATCGAGCGTAAACAGGCAAGGCAGTCCATTTTGGAATTGGCATATCATTTACAGGTGGTTTACAACGATGTAAACTATCCAGCTTTGATGGTATTTAATGGTCTACTAGGTGCTTTCTCCCATTCGAAATTATTTATGAATGTTCGTGAGAAAGAAAGTTTGGCCTATACAATTGGAAGTCAGGTCTCTATTTTTTCAGGAATGCTGAAGGTCTATGCTGGAATTAGCCGCGAAAATAGACTCAGGGTAATGAAGTTAATTAGTAAACAACTACTTGATTTAAAATGTGGTAAATTTACAGAAGAAGAATTAGAGTTGACAAAAAACATGTTGATTCATTCAGCAACCTTGGCTCAAGATAGGCAGAATAATTTGATAGAACAAGTATATAATCAAGTTACCTTAGGAAATAGAAATTTAAGTTGGCTAGATTGGATTGAGGCTATCAAATCTGTATCAATAGACGATGTCATTCGAGTAGGACAGATGATTAATTTACAGGCTGTTTACTTTATGGAGGGGACAGAAGAATGAAGTTAGTTGAGAAGAAGTATCCTTACATGAAAGAATCTGTCTTTTATGGGAAAGTTGACAATGGGTTGACAGTTGTTTTACTTCCTAAAGTAGATTTCCATGAGACATATGGAATTCTAACGACCAATTTTGGGGGTATTCATACTCGATTTACATTGGCTAATGGTAATAGTGTTGTCTATCCTGCAGGGATTGCACACTTTTTAGAACATAAGCTGTTTGAAACTGAGAATGAAGAGGATATTATGAATGAGTTTGCTAAATTGGGAGCAAGCGCAAATGCTTATACCAGTTTTAGACAGACTAGTTACTTATTTTCAACGACTCAGAAAGTATTGGAGTCTCTATCACTTTTACAATCTTTTGTTCGAGAACCGTATTTTACAGAAGACAATGTAGAAAGAGAACAGGGGATTATTGAACAAGAAATTGAGATGTATCAAGATGATGCAGATTATCGCTTGTTTACGGGAATTTTATCATCGCTTTATCCAGAAAGTCCTTTGGCCTATGATATAGCAGGGACAGTTGAATCAATTTCTGCAATTACTGCGGATGATTTACATGAGAATTTTGATGTGTTTTATCATCCAAGTAACATGAATTTATTCGTTATTGGTAATTTTGATTTAGAGGCAGTTTGGAAACAAATTTCAAGCTATCAAGTAGCTCAGATGGATAATCCAGCTCAGTCGTTTGAATTGGCAGGTGTCCAAAAGTTGCCGATACAGGAGCATCTCTCAGAACAATTTGAAGTATCTACCCCAAAATTGGCTGTTGGTTTACGGGGAAATGACGAGGTTGATAAGGAGACTATTCAGAAATATCGGCTCAGTTTACAATTTTTATTTGCCATGTTGTTTGGTTGGACTTCAAAACGATACCAACAGTTATACGAGCAGGGAAAAATTGATTCTTCTTTCCAGTTCCAATTAGAGGTTACACCTGAGTACCACTATTTGATTATCTCGGGAGATACTCAAGAACCCATTACGCTTTCTAGTATACTGATGAAAGCACTTAGGAAATTTGAGGATGATGCAGATGTGACAGAGGATCATTTACAATTGTTGAAAAACGAGATGTATGGAGATTTTATTCGTAGCTTAAATTCTCTTGAGTTTACAGCTAGTCACTTTGTTTCTCAGTATTCAGAATATGAAAATGTTTTTGATATACCTCAAATGATACAAAGTCTTCAGTTAGATGATATCAGGGAGGCAGGTCGTCGCTTTATTGATCATTGTGATATGACAGATTTCACGATTTTTCCAAAATAAGTGGGCGCAACCCGTCGAAATTTCTTTGGAATTTTGTTAGAATAGTATACTGTACATGATGAGCGATAGAGAGAGGGTATTATGAGACAAAAGAGTATAGGGGAAGTACTTAGAACAGCTAGAGAAGGACGGGGTTGGACATTCGTTGATTTGCAACGGATAACAAAAATCCAAGCTAAATATTTGCAGGCACTTGAGTACAATGATTTTGATTTTATTGCAAACTCAGATGATGTTCATTCTATTTTAAGAGCATATGCTGAGGCTTTGGAATTAGATGCAGATGTCCTACTGGATGCTTACGAGACCAATAGTTTAGTGAAATATTATGAAGATGGAGAAGAAGAACTCCGATCTTCAGAATTGAAAAGAAGCTATAAGGTTCGTAAACGTAAAAAGAACTCTTATCTTCCGTTGATTTACTTATTACTTGCGACGGGTTTGATAATTATTTTTGTGACTTATATTGTTCATAGCAGGCTCCAAAATAGAGCATCTATTACGCCTACTACAACGTCATATAGTATAGTTGAGCAATCTGTATCTGAAGCAAGTAGTGGCACAGAGACGAGTTCTACTGAGCAGGCGCAGTCAAATTCAACGAGTTCAAGTAGTTCCGCTACAGAAAATGTGACTATTTCAGGATCAGGTTCTAACATTGTTGCGACCCTTAAAACAGTGACTTATCCAGTAGAAGTAACTGTAACAGCAAAAAATACAACGAGTTGGATCAGCCTTTCTGACACCTTGTTAGAGGGGGGCGTTACACTAACACCTGATAATCCAACAGTAACTACTACTATTGAAGAAGGAGTGACTTCTACTACACTTGTTCTTGGTGTTGTCAAAGGAGTAGAGGTAACTGTAGGTGGTCAAAAGTTAGATATATCAGCTCTGACAGCCGATACAGGGGCGGTCACTTTAAATTTTGAATAAGGGCAATAAAGGTATTAGAATGAAAAAAGAAAATATTCCCAATGCATTGACGATAGGTAGGATTTTGGTAATCCCAATTTTTATCTTGTTACTGACCGTTTGGGATTCAACAATTAGTCATGTGTTGGCAGCACTTATTTTTGCATTAGCTAGTATTACGGATTATCTAGACGGCTACTTGGCTCGTAAATGGCAGGTTGTAACAAACTTTGGAAAATTTGCGGATCCGATGGCAGATAAGATTTTGGTAATGACAGCGTTTATCATGCTTGTAGAGCTTGGCTTTGCTCCAGCTTGGGTAGTTGCAATTATTATTTGTCGTGAATTGGCAGTGACGGGTCTTCGTCTACTCTTGGTGGAAAATGGAGGAACAGTTCTAGCTGCGGCCATGCCAGGAAAAATCAAAACATTTTCACAGATGTTTGCAGTTATTTTCCTGCTCTTACACTGGAACGTCGTGGGGCAAATAACACTCTATATTGCACTTTTCTTCACCCTATATTCAGGCTATGATTATTTCAGGGGTGCCTCTTACTTATTCAAAGATACTTTTAAATGATGACAAATATTATCGAAGTAAAAAATCTTAAATATAAATACAACCAAGAGGATGAGCGCTATACCCTAAATGATGTCTCGTTTCACGTGAAACAGGGAGAGTGGTTGTCTATTATTGGACATAATGGTTCGGGTAAATCAACAACAGTTCGTTTGATTGATGGTTTGTTGGAAGCTGAATCAGGTGATATTTATATTGACGGTGATGCCTTAACCATTGATAATGTATGGGAGAAGCGACGCTTGATTGGTATGGTTTTTCAAAATCCAGATAACCAATTTGTGGGTGCCACAGTTGAAGATGATGTTGCATTTGGTTTAGAGAACCAGGGAATCCCTTTGGAGGAGATGCGTAGTCGAGTTGACGAAGCTTTGGAATTAGTTGGAATGACTGATTTCAAAACACGTGAGCCTGCTCGTTTATCTGGTGGTCAGAAGCAGAGGGTGGCGATTGCTGGAGTGGTTGCCTTGCGTCCAAAAATTATTATTTTGGATGAGGCTACGTCTATGTTGGATCCAGAAGGTCGTCTCGACTTGATTAAGATTGTCCGTGAAATTAAGGATCGTCATGGTATGACGGTTATCTCTATAACACATGATTTGGATGAGGTTGCATTGAGTGACCGAGTTATCGTGATGAAAAATGGACAGGTTGAATCAATTAGCACTCCAAATGAACTATTTATGCGAGAAGATTTGGTAGATTTAGACTTGGATAGACCATTTACGACAGAACTGGCTTCATCTTTGCGCCAGACTGGACTTGATTTACCGCTCCGCTATTTTACAGAGGAAGAATTAGAGGAAACTTTATGGGAATTGATCTCCAAGAAGTAAGCTATACCTATCAAGCTGGCACTCCTTTTGAGGGGCGTGCGCTTTTTGGTGTGGATTTGGAGATTGTTGATGGCTCTTACACGGCCCTTATTGGGCATACGGGTTCGGGCAAATCAACGATTTTACAACTCTTGAATGGATTAAATGTACCAACAGAAGGAAGAGTAGTCATTGATGATGTTGTGATTACAGCGACGTCTGAAAATAAGGATATTAAGCAAGTAAGGAAGAAAGTGGGGCTGGTGTTCCAATTTCCTGAAAGTCAAGTGTTTGATGAAACGGTCTTGAAAGATGTTGCTTTTGGTCCACAAAATTTCGGAGTTTCTCAGGAAGAGGCTGAAACGATTGCGCGTGAAAAGTTGGCCTTGGTTGGAATTGATGAAAGCTTGTTTGAGCGTAGTCCTTTTGAACTATCTGGTGGTCAAATGCGTCGGGTGGCTATTGCTGGGATTCTGGCAATGGAACCAAGTATCTTAGTTTTGGATGAACCAACAGCTGGCTTGGACCCTGCGGGTCGTCAGGAATTGATGGATATTTTCAAAAAGCTTCATGAATCAGGCATGACAATCGTTTTGGTAACTCATTTGATGGACGATGTGGCTAACTATGCTGATTTTGTTTACATTATGGAAAAGGGAAAGCTGGTCCGTTCTGGTAAACCAGTCGATATTTTTCAAGAGGTAGATTTTTTAGAGAGTATTCAGTTGGGAGTACCTAAGATTACTAAATTTGCAGCTAATTTGGAGAGAAGAGGCTTTGTATTTGAACGTCTTCCTATTACAATTGAAGAATTTACGGGGATGGTGACACATGGATAAATTAATTTTAGGTCGCTATATTCCTGGGGATTCAATTATTCATCGCTTGGATCCAAGAAGTAAGCTTTTAGCAATGTTTGGATTTCTATTGATGATTTTTTGGGCCAATAATTTGGTCACCAATGCCTTGTTGATAGCATTTGTTTTAGGAATGGTTGTTTTATCTCGTATTCGCTTATCATTTTTTATTAATGGTTTGAAACCGATGATAGGAATTATTCTATTTACAACTTTCTTTCAGGTTTTCTTTACACCTGGAGCGACACTTTTATGGGAGTTTTGGATTTTTAAATTATCAGTTGAGGGTTTGCAACAGGCGGCGATTATTTTTGTTCGCTTTGTTTTGATTATTTTCTTCTCAACCCTATTGACCTTGACGACGACACCCCTTAGCTTGGCAGATGGTATTGAATCAGGTCTTGCACCTTTGAAGAAATTTAAAGTTCCTGTGCATGAAATTGGTTTGATGTTGTCCATGAGTTTGCGTTTTGTACCGACCTTGATGGATGATACCACTCGGATTATGAATGCTCAGAGAGCTCGTGGGGTGGACTTTAATGAGGGAAATCTTATTCAGAAGGTAAGGTCAGTTATTCCTATTTTGATTCCTTTATTCGCATCAAGTTTTAAGAGGGCAGATGCTCTTGCGACGGCGATGGAGGCGCGTGGGTATCAAGGCGGAGATGGGAGAACCAAGTATCGGATTTTGGAATGGAAGTTAGCAGATACGTTAGCAATTTTAGTTATGTTAGCTTTAGCTGGACTCTTATTTATATTGAAAAAATGAGTAAAAAACGCTAGAAATAGCGTTTTTATTGTCTAATCTCAATTTGTCTGTAATATTTGTAACAATTTCACAAAGTCTAAGTAATAGTTAGAGGGTATGATAGACACATGACAGAAAGGAATGTGACTATTATGAACATTACATTAAAGAAAAACTTAAAAACAACTATTGCTGGTTTGGTAGCGGGAATCTCCCTTTTGACTGCGGGTGTAGTCAGTGCAGAAACCTATACTGTAAAGTCTGGTGATACCCTGTCTGAAATTGCTGAAACATACAATACTACTGTTGAAAAATTAGCAGAGCAGAATAAGATTACCAACTTAGATTTTATCCATGTCGGTCAAGTTATCGAATTGGGTGATGTGACAGTGAAGACAGTAGAGAGTTCAGTTGAACAAGCTCAATCAACAACATCCTCAACTTCTACTGCAACAGCAACAACTAGCACCTATTCTTCAAACTTGAGTGCTGAAGATGCAGCAGCAAAAGAATGGATTGCAATGAAGGAATCAAGCGGTAGCTATGATGCCCGTAACGGTATCTACATTGGTCGTTACCAGTTGACAAATACTTACTTGAACGGTGATTACTCACCAGAAAACCAAGAGCGTGTAGCAGATGCTTATGTTGCTAGTCGCTATGGTTCATGGTCTGCAGCCAAGGCCTTCTGGTTGGCAAATGGTTGGTACTAAGATAAATTAGAAGAGGTCTAGCGCGATGCTAGACTTTTTTCTATTGTTGAAAGTTGTCTAGCTTTACAGATAGGGTTGTTTTGTTTATAATTGTGAAAAAATTGACTAGAAAAGAAGAACTATGAAATTACAAAAACGAATTTTTCGATTAAATATGATCATGCTTATTTTTTCCTTGGTTGCGATGCTGGGGGTAAGTGTCTATGTGGTTAATAGTATTTATCGTAACCAAGAAACATGGCAGTCCACTAGCCAGAAGACAGCAGGTAGTCAACAGAGTTTGGAAAAATTTTCGGGATTAGATTTTGCAGTATTGGCAGATGAGTTAGCATCGAATGATGCACGACTCTATGTAGAAAGTAATGGTGAGGCTGTCTTTTCAAATCTGAAAGATGATGCGGATGAGATATTGGGAGTGACAGTATCATCAACCACTCACACCTCCTATGTAGATGGAGAAATTGTGATTAGCCGTAAACTCGCCATGGATGGGCAAGTTTATTATTTATATGCCTTGTTAGAAGATTTGGAAGACCAGCAAGAAAGCCAAGAATTTCAAGCCTTCCTGATACAGCTTTTGTTAGTTGGTGGAATAGGTATCGTGGTCGTAGTGGTGCTTAACTTCTTCTTTACTCGCCGTCTCCTAGATGTCATCATGCGTCCTTTGGAGGAATTGCACAGCGGTGTAGAACGTATCCAGCAGGGAGATTATACAGTACCTCTGACCTATCAAGGTGATAAGGAATTTGAAGAATTGACCCAAGGATTCAATCAAATGCAGACTTCTTTGTTAGATGCCCGTGAGAAAAATCGACTGTATGAACAAAATCGAACCCAGATGGTTGCAGATATTTCGCATGATTTGCGGACTCCCTTGACTTCTATCAAAGGTTATGCCAAGGGAATTTTGGATGGTATTGCCAATACGGACGAAAAACGTAATCAGTATTTGACTGTTATCTATCAAAAATCTCAGGTGATGGAGAAATTACTGGAAAAATTATTTGCTTTTTCACAATTGCAGACAGATAAAATGCCATTTGATAAAGTCCAGCTTGATTTGGCTATCTTTTTACAGTCCTATGTAAGAGAGAAAACTGAGGAATTAGTAGATGAGGATATTCGGTTTAGTTTGGAAGTATCAGATGGATTGCCAGTTGAGATTGATCCAATTCAATTTCGTAGAATTCTAGATAATTTGGTGGACAATGCACGAAAATATGCCGCTGTAAAGCCCCTGATAATCAGTATTACTGGACAAATGCAGGAGCAAGAAGTTGTTTGGACTTTTACAGATAACGGAAAAGGTGTAGCAAAGGATAGACTTGACTTAATTTTTGAAGAATTTTACAGGGAAGACGATACCAGACAGCAAGTAGAAGGCCATGGTCTGGGGTTAGCGATTGTAAAAAATATTATGGAGAGACTGGATGGTCAGGTATCTGTTGAGGCGACTCCAGGTCTTCGATTTATCTTTAGATTACCTAGAAAGGATACGAAATGACACGGATTTTAATCGCAGAAGATGATGTAGAGATTGCTTATTTGGAGCGAGATTATCTAGAAATGCAGGGCTACCAAGTAGATTTGGTACATGACGGTGGTCTTGTAGAGGACCAACTCAAAAAAGAGGATTATGCTCTTTTAATGCTGGATGTCATGCTCCCAAATAAAACTGGCTACGATCTTTGTCGTGATTTACGGGATAAGGTGGACTTCCCTATTTTGATGGTTACATCCAAGCAAGAAACTATGGACGTGGTGAGAGGGCTAGGCTTGGGAGCGGATGATTACATCAGCAAACCTTTTGATCCCATGGAGTTGGTGGCGCGTGTAAAGGCTCATTTGGCTCGCTACCAGCGTTTTCAAAAGGATAATGATCATAATGAATTAACAGTTGGGAATATGACTATTTTCTTGGATAATTGGAAAGTGACTTTGGATGGTCAGGAAATCAAATTGCCTAATCGTGAATTTGAATTGCTGGTTTATCTAGCAAAACACCCTAACCGAGTATTCTCTAAAGATCACTTGTTTGAAACCATTTGGGGATATGACTATGTTGGAGATAGTGCGACAGTTGCTGTTCATGTCAATCGACTCCGAGATAAATTGGGAGCGGATTTGATTGAGACTGTCTGGGGAGCAGGCTATCGTCTTAATGATTAATTTATAAGTGTTTAGAATTTGTTTAGAAAGTTTCTCTAAAGTGTTAAAACCTATCCGCTATAATAGACTTATCAGCAAGAGCTGAAGAAAACAAGTTAAAAAGAGGACAAAATGGAAAATAACAATCAACAACAAGAAATTATTGAAGTGGTAGAAAGTAAGAAAACAGGTGTCTGGGAATCAGTCAAACAGAAGGTTACAGGCATGAGTAAGAAATCGATTATCTTATTGTCGGTAGGTGCCTTGGCACTTGTGACGGCTGGTTTTGTCGTAGCAGAAGTCTATGAAAATAAACTAGAGGCATTAGGAGATCAAATTGAGCGACAAGTTGGAATTGCAGATGATGATGACAATCAACAGGTAATAGCACAAGCTAATGCATCATCAGCCTCATCAGTAAATACAACTTCTGCTAGTCAACTCGCAACAAGTTACGGTGTAAAGTTAGTTGATACCTCTGAGCTAGATGGTACTTATACAGCAACATCTGGAAATGACTCCTACACGTTGACTGTAAAAGGGAATCAAGCAACCTTGACAGAAGTTGACAAAGATGGAGATCAAGATATTGAACAAGTTATCTTTGATTTAGATAAAAAACTTGCCTACATTGATGGCGAAGCAGATAGTTATACCTTGAATGGTCCAACTCTTACTTTGACAGAAATTGATGCCAATGATACAACCTTAGAGAAACTAACATTCACGAAACAATAAGAAAAGGGACCGTTATGGTCCTTTTTGGTTTACATTATTGTCAATCTTCTCCAAAAATTTCTTGAGCAAGGCGACGACCCGTCGGTGTAGCTGCAAGGCCACCTTCAGCAGTTTCACGGAAGGCAGTTGGTAGAGCTGCTCCAACTTGGTACATGGCATTGATGACTTCGTCAACGGGGATTTTGGATTCGATACCTGCTAGAGCCATATCGGCAGCTACCATGGCGTAGCTTGCTCCCATTGCATTACGTTTGACACAAGGGACTTCTACCAGACCAGCGACGGGATCGCAAATCAGACCCAGCATATTTTTGATGACAAAGCAGATGGCTTGGCTGGCTTGGTAGGGAGTTCCACCTGCTGCAAGAGTTAATGCTGCGGCAGACATAGCAGAGGCAGATCCGACTTCTGCCTGACAGCCTCCTTCTGCACCTGAGATGGAGGCGTTGTTGGCGATAACTAGTCCAAAGGCTCCAGCTGTAAATAGGAAGTCAAGTTGCTGTTCTTCTATCAAATTGAGCTTTTCAATAGCAACTCCTAGAACGGCTGGTAAACAACCAGCTGATCCTGCTGTCGGAGTGGCACAGACTAAGCCCATTTTGGCATTTAATTCATTAACGGCCATGGCATTTCTTGCGGCGGATAGGACAGCGGAATCTGACAGGGTTTTACCAGATTTCATATAGGCATCTAACTTGGCAGCATCACCTCCTGTTAAACCAGATACGGATTTGCTTTCAGTAAGTCCATCTACGATGGAGTCTTTCATAACTGTCAAGTTTCTTGACATAATTGTCAATATTTCTTCGCGACTACGACCGGTCAATTCAATTTCAGTAGCGATCATGAGTTCAGCTACATTACCAGAAAAGTTGTCTGCTTGCTGAACTAATTCTTCGATAGTATAAAACATGTCTTTCTCTTTCTAGTTGAAGAAGGTTACATTGTGCAGGTGTGGAATTTTTTCAATTTCTGCAATAGAATTTTCACATTGGCGAGCATCCACTTCAATAATCATAATGGCTTTTTCGCCAGCTTTTTCACGTGTCACGTTCATTTGGGCGATATTGATGTCATACTTAGAAAGGACATCGGTCACTTTCGCAATCATACCAGGGACATCTTGGTGAACAATAATAATAGTTGGCGTATTCATATTGAGATTGACAGAGAAGCCGTTGAGCTCTGTTACTTGAATGTTTCCCCCACCGATGGAAACGCCTGTGGCTGAGATGGATTTTTTATCGTTTTTTATGATGATTCTGGTGGTATTGGGATGTGGGGTATTGCTGTCCTTGTTGACACGCCAGTAAACCTTAATGCCTCGTTCTCTTGCAATATCAAGAGAGTCAGGAATGCGGGTATCATCCGTATCCATGCCCAGAATACCTGCTACCAAGGCTACATCCGTACCGTGACCACGATAAGTCTTGGCAAAGGAATTGTAGAGTTGAAATTCCACCTCTGTCGGCTCATCGCCGAAGATGGAAGACACAATTTTTCCAATGCGGACCGCACCAGCTGTGTGACTAGAAGATGGGCCAATCATAACAGGTCCAATAATATCAAAGACCGACTGAAATTTTAAGTTTGTCATAGTAATCCTCACGTTTTTCTTGCTACTATTATATCAAATTTTCCAGTTAGAGAATATGCCTAGATGAATGTGTTTTCTTATGTTAAAATTCTATCGCTTACTCTTTTTGTATGGTATAATACAAGTTGTTCAAAATCGTCAATCGTTTTTGGATAATCAAATTTTGGAATACGACCTTCAAATCGTTATTTCTACGAAAAGATGGGAGAAGATTATGTCAATTGACAATTCTAAAACCCGTGTTGTTGTCGGTATGAGTGGCGGTGTGGATTCATCGGTTACGGCTCTCTTGCTCAAGGAGCAGGGCTACGATGTGATCGGCATCTTCATGAAAAACTGGGACGACACGGACGAAAATGGCTTCTGTACAGCAACAGAAGACTACAAGGACGTGGCTGCAGTGGCAGACCAAATCGGCATTCCTTACTACTCTGTCAACTTTGAAAAAGAGTATTGGGACCGCGTATTTGAGTACTTTTTAGCAGAGTATCGGGCTGGCCGCACCCCCAATCCAGATGTCATGTGTAACAAGGAAATCAAGTTCAAGGCCTTCTTGGACTACGCTATGAACTTGGGGGCGGACTATGTGGCGACGGGTCACTACGCTCAGGTGTCACGCGACGAGGACGGCACCGTCCATATGCTACGTGGGGCAGACAATGGCAAGGACCAGACCTATTTCCTTAGCCAACTCTCACAGGAACAACTGCAGAAAACCATGTTTCCGCTCGGCCATTTACAAAAGCCTCAGGTGAGGGAAATAGCAGAGCGAGCAGGCTTGGCGACGGCTAAAAAGAAAGACTCGACAGGCATCTGCTTTATCGGTGAAAAGAACTTCAAAGAATTTTTAGGGCAGTATTTGCCAGCCCAGCCCGGCCGGATGATGACGGTGGACGGTCGTGATATGGGAGAGCATACAGGCCTCATGTACTATACCATTGGCCAGCGGGGGGGGCTTGGTATCGGAGGACAAATCGGTGGGGACAATGAGCCTTGGTTTGTTGTCGGGAAAGACCTATCAAAAAATATCCTCTATGTCGGCCAGGGCTTCTACCATGAGTCCTTGATGTCAACTTCTTTACAGGCTAGTCAAGTACACTTTACACGTAATATGCCTGAAGAATTCACGCTAGAATGCACAGCTAAGTTCCGCTATCGTCAACCAGATAGTAAAGTAACTGTCAAGGTAAAAGGTGACAAGGCAGAAGTTATTTTTGCAGAGCCACAACGAGCAATCACACCAGGCCAAGCCGTTGTTTTCTACGACGGTCAAGAGTGTCTGGGCGGTGGCATGATCGATATGGCCTACAAAAATGGGGTGGCTTGTCAGTATATTTAATCAAAAATAAAAGCTTAGCACCCTCATGCTAAGCTTTTTATCTTATCCCCAGAAAGCATCTTCGGCTTTTTGGTCGGCTGAGAAGAGCCAAACTTCCTTGATTTTGCCATCTTCCATACGGAAAAGATCGATGCCATTCATGTTTAGTTCTTCACCATCTGTTCGAGTACCGAGGAATGTTACGTTAGCGGCAACAAGAGTATCATTATCGGATACCCAGTTTGTCACTACTTTGAAAGTTCCATTTGTTTTTTCGGCGAAAGTTGCTAGATGTGCTCCGAGTACTTCCTTACCAATTTTAGCACCAGATGTTGAATGATTTCCGGGTTGATGCCAGATAATGTCATTAGCCATTTGTTTCAAAAAGAGCTGCAAAATCACCAGCGATGAGAGCATTGTTATAGGCATTAAAAATTTCCAAGTTTGTTGACATTTGATGTCCTCCAATTTTTTTGATATAGTACAATTATAGATGAAGCATTCCATTATGCAAGTAGGTACTTTTTCATTAGTTGGTATCAAAAGTGATACTATTGTGATAAATAAAGGAGAATTTTTTTGAAAAAAGTTAGTGAATATGGTATTTGCCCTTTTGCAACAACACAAAAAGTCTTGACTGGTAAGTGGGGATTGGTGATTATCTACCAACTCAGTACAGGAACGAAACGCTTCAATGAATTACAGCGACTGATTCCAGGTATTACTCAAACCATGTTAACAAGGCACCTTAGACAATTGGAGGAGGATCGCATTATTAGTCGCACGGTCTATGCAGAAGTCCCCCCTCGTGTAGAGTATAGCTTGACTGAGATGGGCGAAAAATTTCGTTCGGTACTGGATGCTGTTGAGGCTTGGGGCTTAGAATATATTGAAACGTTAGCGTAACACTAGATTTGAAATTCTACAAATCTTTTGATAGAATAAGAGTAACAATTATCATGATGGTCAAAGCTCATGGGAATTGTAGGCTTTTTTGTCCTGCAATTTTCGAGAGTTTTGGCTATTTTTTGCGATTGGGGAGAGAAGATGACCTTTTTGATATTACAAAAATTTCAGAATCAGAACTGAGTCAGTTTCCTAATCTAAAAACGATTGATGGAACAGTGTTATTGATGACAGATGATGTAAAACTGTTCTTGAAATCGAAAGGTCTTCGATTTTTGATTAAGGAGTAGCATGTCAATCTAATTGACAGATGTGTATAAAGGAGGGAGGAGAAGATGCGTGTTGTAGTTATTCAAGCTAGTACAAGAACTGAAATCAACCAGCTCTTATTTGATACAGTTTGTGAAGCTGCGGGAGAACAACATGAAGTTGGCAATCTAGGCGTATTTCCAGAAGAAATAGAAAACTACTCCTATGTGGAAGTAGCTGTTATGATTAGTCTATTGATTGAAACAAATGCAGCTGATTTTATTGTAACGGGATGTTCTTCTGGTCAAGGAATGATGATGGCTTGTAACAGCTTGCCAGGTTTACGTTGTGGATTTGTTCAAACACCTCAGGATGTCTATCTATTTGGTCGGATTAACAACGGTAATGTAGTTTCTTTACCACTAGGCTTAAATTTTGGTTGGTCTGGCGAGTTGAATTTACGTTATACTTTGGAAAAATTATTTGATGGAGAATTTAATACAGGCTATCCAGTTCAAGATGCTGAACGTAAAAAGAAGGAAGCAACTGAATTAGTGCATCTTCATCAGTTGACAACACGCTCTTTTTTGGAAATTTTACCAAATTTTGATGAGCATCTATTGACTAAAATTTTAAGAAGAAAAACATTTGTCGATTATATTTATCAAAACGGGACGAACAAACTCCTTTTAGAAAAGTTAACTGCTTATAAGGTTTGAACTTTAGAAGCAGATTTGATACAATATTTCTAACAAGAACTATGATGGTCAAAGCTCATGGGAATTGTAGGCTTTTTTGTCCTGCAGTTTTCGAGAGTTTTGGCTATTTTTTGCTATTGAGGAGAGAAGATGGACTTTCGGACAGTGGTAGGTAATCAGTCCTTTGGTGTTCGTGCGACAGGATTGTTAGTAAAAGATGAGAAACTATTTCTTGTAAGGGCACCGGAGGGGAACTACTATACCTTGGGTGGTGCTATTCAGCTTGGCGAAACAACTAAAGAGGCTGTACAACGGGAAATGCGAGAAGAACTTGGAATTGATGTGGAGGTTGGACCACTGGCTTTTATCGTTGAAAATCAGTTTAGTTTGCAGGAGAAATCCTATCATCGGATTGAATTTCTTTATCTTGTTACCCCACTGTCTGAGCCAGTTACCTATCTGGAAGAAGGTAATTCTATTCGCCAGTGTGAGTGGATTGCTTTTACAGACTTGAAAAATCTTGACCTTAACCCTGCCTTTCTCAAGACGGAACTAGTTGGTTGGAAGGGACAGTTGCAGCATTTTATTAATTGGGAAAGCTAGCCTATCTAAATGAAATTTTAGAAAAGAGAAGGAAGAATGGATTTTAGGACCAGAATTGACAATCAGATTTTTGGTGTTCGGGCGACTGCATTGATTATAAAAAATGGGAAAATATTCCTCACGAAGGACTCTAAGGGGCGTTATTATACCATTGGCGGTGCGATTGCAGTCAACGAAACTGCACAAGATGCGGTTGTTCGGGAAGTCAAAGAAGAATTAGGGGTTGACAGCTGTGTCAATCAACTAGCTTTTGTAGTTGAAAATCAGTTTACACACGAAGACATAGATTTTCATAATATCGAATTTCATTTTATTGTTGAGCCTATTGGAGAAATGCCTAAGGAGATGATTGAAGGTAAGTTGAAACAAGCTTGTGAATGGATTGAAGTTGACAAGCTTGTCAACCTAGATGTCGTGCCAGCCTTTCTGGCTCAAGAATTGCCAAACTGGAATGGGCAAGTCAAACACATCATGAATATGAAGGAGAAAACAATATGACACATACATTTGCAGAAAACTACGATGTCATCGTGATCGGTGCGGGGCATGCGGGTGTAGAAGCAGGATTGGCAGCCAGCCGGATGGGCTGTAAGACCTTGCTTGCGACGATTAACTTGGACATGGTGGCCTTTATGCCATGTAATCCCTCCATTGGTGGTTCTGCCAAGGGGATTGTGGTAAGGGAAATCGATGCCCTAGGTGGCGAAATGGGCCGCAACATTGACAAGACCTATATCCAGATGAAGATGCTCAATATGGGTAAGGGGCCAGCTGTTCGTGCCTTGCGGGCTCAGGCGGATAAGGCAGAGTACGCAGCGGAGATGAAGCGGACGGTGGAGCGTCAGGAAAATCTGACCCTGCGCCAAACCATGATTGATGAGATTTTGGTGGAGGATGGTAAGGTTATCGGTGTCCGCACGGCTACCAACCAGAAATTTTCTGCCAAGGCGGTTGTGGTGACGACGGGTACAGCCCTGCGTGGCGAGATTATCATCGGTGACCTCAAGTATTCGTCAGGCCCTAACAATAGCCTAGCTTCTATCACGCTGGCGGATAATCTGAAAGAATTGGGGCTTGAAATCGGTCGATTCAAGACAGGGACACCACCGCGTGTCAATGCCCGCACCATTAATTACGACGAAACCGAGATTCAGCCAGGCGATGAAAAGCCAAATCACTTTTCATTCTTGTCCAAGGACGAGGATTATTTGCAGGACCAGATCCCTTGCTGGTTGACCTATACCAATGCGACTAGCCATGAGATTATCAACAGCAATCTCCACCGGGCACCTATGTTTTCAGGGATTGTCAAGGGGATTGGGCCCCGTTATTGTCCGTCAATCGAGGACAAGATTGTGCGTTTTGCCGACAAGGAACGCCACCAGCTTTTCCTAGAGCCAGAAGGTCGTAATACCGATGAAATCTATGTCCAAGGGCTGTCAACCAGTCTGCCAGAAGATGTGCAGCAGGACTTGATCCACTCCATTAAAGGCTTGGAAAATGCTCAGATGATGCGGACGGGCTATGCCATTGAGTACGATATGGTTATGCCTCATCAGTTGCGGGCGACGCTGGAAACCAAGAAGATTTCTGGGCTCTTTACAGCAGGTCAGACCAACGGAACATCAGGTTATGAAGAAGCAGCAGGTCAGGGAATTGTCGCTGGTATCAATGCAGCCCTTAAGGTACAGGGTAAGCCTGAGTTGATTTTGAAACGAAGCGACGGCTACATCGGTGTTATGATTGATGACCTGGTGACCAAGGGAACGGTGGAGCCGTATCGCCTCTTGACCAGTCGGGCAGAGTACCGCTTGATTTTGCGTCATGACAATGCTGATATGCGTCTGACGGAGATTGGTCGTCATGTCGGCCTGGTAGATGATGAACGCTGGCAGTTTTTCCAGATTCACAAAAATCAATTTGACAATGAAATGAAACGCTTGGAATCTATCAAACTCAAGCCAATCAAGGAAACTAACGAAAAAGTTGTTGCTATGGGCTTCAAGCCCTTGACAGACGCTTTGACCGCCAAGGAATTCATGCGTCGTCCAGATGTGACTTATGCAGATGCGGTAGCCTTTATCGGTCCTGCGGCAGAGGACTTGGATGCCAAGACCATTGAGTTGATTGAAACAGAGGTCAAGTACGAGGGCTACATTGCCAAGGCCTTGGATCAGGTGGAGAAGATGAAACGCATGGAAGAAAAACGCATTCCAGCAGATATTGACTGGGATGATATTGATTCCATAGCGACGGAAGCTCGTCAGAAATTCAAGCTGATTTCACCAGAAACCATTGGCCAGGCTAGTCGGATTTCCGGTGTCAATCCAGCGGATATATCCATTCTCATGGTTTACTTGGAAGGACGCAGTCGTTCCATTTCTAAAAACAAATCAAAGGACAGTCACTAAGGCTGTTCTTTTCGCTGTATGTCAGCTATATGTCAACTACTTTAAAATCATGTGAAAAGTAGCTTTTTTACTGAATTTATGGTAGAATGGCAGGCAGAGGTTAGTGATGAAAAGATTTCGATTTTCGACAATTCACTTTGTCATGATAGGTGTCATTTTATTTGGGTTGGTGGCTCTTGTCCACCGACTTTTTCCAATTGGTGCCAGTACAGTTTTTGCGCTACTCATCAGCCTGTTGGTGTTGATTGCGCTGTTTATTTATCAAAAACATTCTTATGAATTTAGTGAGCTAGAACAGATTGAATATCTCAATAATCAGGCCAATTCTGGTTTGATGATGCTCTTGGATAAAATGCCAGTGGGAGTTATCAAAGTTCGACCAGATAGTAATCAGGTAGAATGGTTTAATCCCTTTGCTGAGCTGATTTTTGCTCAAGAAAATGGTGAGTTTGATCAAAAAAAACTACGTGAAATTATTGACGTTGGTCTGGATGAGGAGCGAATTTATGCGAACTTTTCAGGCAAGAGATACGCTGTTAACGTTGATTTTGATCAAGGGTTATTTTACTTTTTTGATGCGTCAACAGAGTATTCAGCGACAAATAGTTTGATCGGAAGCCGTCCTGTTATAGGGATTATTTCAGTTGATAACTATGATGAGCTTGAGGATGCTGTAACAGATTCTCAAATCAGCCAAGTCAATTCCTTCT
This sequence comes from Streptococcus suis, assembly GCF_902702775.1. Classification (NCBI taxonomy): domain Bacteria; kingdom Bacillati; phylum Bacillota; class Bacilli; order Lactobacillales; family Streptococcaceae; genus Streptococcus; species Streptococcus suis. Next base: position 2,143,057 of record NZ_LR738724.1, on the reverse strand, counting down.
TGGCTCAATTTGTTTCGGAATTTTGCCATGATTACGGTATCTACTACCGACGCGGTACAATGGATCGATTCTATTTCTTTACAGATTATGCTGTGTTGGAAAAATTGATAGAGAATAAGTTTTCAGTTATTGATAAGTTCCGCGAGGAGGCTAAAAAGTTAGATTTAGGTTTGACTTTGAGTATGGGATTGGCGTATGGTAATGAAAATCATCACCAAATCGGACAGGTTGCGCTCCAAAATCTCAATATGGCTGAGGTTCGTGGTGGAGACCAGGTTGTGGTCAAGGAAAATGATGAGAGTAAACAGCCACTTTTCTTTGGCGGTGGCTCGGCTTCTTCCGTTAAACGAACACGTACGCGGACTCGTGCTATGATGACTGCTGTATCAGATAAACTCAAATCGGTTGATGCTGTTTTTGTGGTGGGACATCGTAATTTAGATATGGACGCGCTTGGATCCGCGGTCGGTATGCAGTACTTTGCTCAAAATATTATGAACAATGCCTATACGGTGTATAATCCAGATGAAATGGCACCAGATATTGCACGTGCTATCAAGAAGTTGAGTGATGAAAATTGTTCTAATTTGCTAACGGTTGAGGAAGCCATGAAGATGGTCACTTTCCAGTCGTTGTTAATCATGGTAGATCATTCAAAGATTGGCTTGACTTTGGATAAGGATTTCTATGAACAATTTACCCAAGTTGTGGTGGTTGATCATCATCGTCGTGATACAGATTTCCCAAATAACGCAGTTTTGACTTATATAGAGAGTGGTGCTAGTTCTGCGAGTGAGTTAGTAACGGAATTAATTCAGTTCCAGAATGATAAACACCATAAGCTTAATCGCATTCAATCTAGTTTATTGATGGCTGGGATTATGCTTGATACAAAAAATTTCACATCTCGTGTGACCAGTCGTACTTTTGATGTGGCTAGTTACTTGCGGACTCGTGGTAGCGATAGCTTGGAAATTCAGCAGATTGCTGCGACAGATTTTGAGGAATATCGTCAAATCAATGAACTGATTTTAAGTGGGCAGAGAATTGAGTCCAATGTTGTTATTGCGTGTGCAGATGATACTAAAGAATACGATAATATTATTCCGAGCAAGGCTGCCAATACAATATTGGACATGGCAGGAATTGAGGCGGTATTTGTTATAACAAGAAATACCAAAGGGTATGTATCTATTTCTGCAAGGAGTCATAGTAAGATCAATGTTCAACGCATTATGGAAGAAATGGGTGGAGGTGGCCACTTTAACCTAGCTGCCGCTCAGGTATATGACCAGACAATCGCAGAAGTATGTGAAAAGTTGACGGATAAAATCCGCGAAGAAATAAATGGAAATTAGGAGAACAGATATGAAAGTAATCTTTTTAGCAGATGTTAAAGGTCAAGGTAAAAAGGGTGAGATTAAGGAAGTTCCAACAGGTTACGCCCAAAATTTCTTGATCAAGAAAAATTTGGCTAAGGAAGCAACAAATCAAGCGATCAGCGCCCTTCGTGGTCAGGAAAAATCTAAGGAAAAGGCTCATGCAGAGATGATTGCAGAAGCAGAGGCTATCAAGGCTAAGTTGGCTGAGGAAGCTACTTTAGTGAAATTTGTCGAAAAAGTTGGTCCAGATGGTCGTACCTTTGGTTCTATTACCAGCAAGAAAATTGCTGAAGAATTGGACAAGCAATTTGGCATCAAGATTGATAAACGCCATATTCAGCTGGATCACCCAATTCGTGCGATTGGTCTCATTGATGTACCAGTTAAAATCTATCAAGATGTAACAGGCATCATTAATTTGAGTATTAAGGAAGCTTAATTATTTATCTAGCCAGTGAGGAGGTGAGATCTTGGCAGAGTTGGATGAATTGCGGGTGCAACCGCAGGATATTCTAGCTGAACAATCGGTATTAGGAGCTATTTTCCTTGATGAAGGCAAGCTAGTCTTCGTTCGTGAATACATCGAAGCTGAAGATTTTTTCAAACATGCTCATAAGCTAATTTTTAAAGCTATGATTGCTCTTTCTGATAGAAATGAGGCAATTGATGCGACTACCATGCGTAACTATTTAGTGAACCATGGTGATTTGGAAAATATTGGTGGCTTGGCCTATTTGGCTGAAATCATTAGTTCCGTGCCGACGGCAGCCAATGCGGAATTCTATGCCAAGATTGTTGCTGAAAAGTCTAATCTCCGTAAACTGATTGCCCGTTTAACGGATGCAGTTAATCAGGCTTATGAGGGTGCGGATGGTTCAGATGACATTATTGCCAATGCTGAAAAAGCCTTGATTGATGTCAGTGAGGGAGCCAGTCGAAGTGGTTTCAAGCGGATTGATGATGTCTTAAATATCAACTTTGATAACCTTGAAACTCGTGCTAAGCAGACGTCGGATATTACAGGGATTGCAACTGGTTATCCTGCTCTTGATGCCATGACAACGGGTCTGCACGAGGAAGAGTTGATTATTCTTGCGGCTCGTCCTGCGGTTGGTAAGACGGCATTTGCGCTCAATATTGCACAAAATATCGGTACAAAACTGGGTTTGACAGTTGCTATCTTCTCTTTGGAGATGGGTGCAGAAAGCTTGGTTGACCGTATGCTCGCTTCTGAGGGAGTTATCAATTCGAGGGCTATTCGTACGGGGCATTTGACGCAGGAAGAATGGAATAAGTACATGGTGGCTCAAGCTAACCTGGCTCGGGCTAGTATCTATATTGATGATACACCAGGTATCAAGATTACAGAGATTCGTTCGCGTTCACGTAAGTTGGCTCAGGAAACGGGCAATCTGGGCTTGATCTTGATTGACTATCTTCAATTGATTACGGGAACAGGTCGTGAAAACCGACAACAAGAGGTTTCTGAGATTTCCCGTCAGCTGAAGATTTTGGCCAAGGAATTGAAAGTTCCTGTTATCGCCCTCAGTCAGTTGTCGCGTGGTGTGGAGCAACGTCAGGATAAGAGACCTGTTCTATCTGATATTCGTGAATCGGGATCTATCGAGCAGGATGCGGATATTGTTGCCTTCTTGTATCGTGATGATTACTATGAGCGCGGTGAGCAGGAAGATGGCGGTATTCCTAACAATACGGTTGAAGTCATCATCGAGAAAAACCGTTCCGGTGCGCGTGGTACCGTGGAACTCATGTTCCAAAAAGAATACAATAAATTTGCAAGTATTTCCAAGAGGGAGGATGGATAGAGAATGAGTGATGCATTTACAGATGTTGCTAAAATGAAGCAAATCAAACAAGATATTAAAGACCATGAGGGACAAATTGTTGAATTGACCCTTGAAAATGGTCGTAAGCGTGAGAAGAATAAGCAGGGGCGTATTGTGGAGGTTTATCAGTCTCTCTTTATCGTTGAATTTGAAGATCCAAACAATACCTTTGTGGAATCTTATACTTACTCAGACATTTTGACAGAAAAGATTTTGATTCATTATTTGGATTAATCGCTATATAAGGCTTTACAGAGCCTTTTTTTTGTGCTATACTAATCTTTGTGCGAAATAACAGCAGGGCAAAATGAAGCTCGTCAACAGAAGGTCAGCAAGAAGAGTAATCGTTGCTGTTTCGATGAAGGCCTCCTGCACGAATCAGGTTTGCTTAAACGGTTATTTCCTACAGAATACTTATTTTTTAGGAGGACATAACTATGTCACGTTATACAGGACCATCTTGGAAACAAGCTCGTCGTCTTGGCTTGTCATTGACAGGTACAGGTAAAGAATTGGCACGTCGTAACTACGTACCAGGTCAACACGGACCAAACAACCGTTCTAAATTGTCAGAATACGGTTTGCAATTGGCTGAGAAACAAAAATTGCGTTTCTCTTACGGTTTGGGTGAAAAACAATTCCGTAACTTGTTCGTACAAGCTACTAAAATCAAACAAGGTACTCTTGGTTTCAACTTCATGCTTCTTTTGGAGCGTCGTTTGGACAACGTCGTTTACCGTCTTGGTTTGGCAACTACTCGTCGTCAAGCACGTCAATTCGTAAACCACGGTCATATCCTTGTTGACGGCAAACGCGTTGATATTCCTTCATACCGCGTTGAAGTTGGTCAAGTTATCTCAGTTCGTGAGAAGTCAATCAAAGTTCCAGCTATCCTTGAAGCTGTTGAAGCAACTCTTGGACGTCCAGCTTTCGTATCATTCGATGCTGAAAAGCTTGAAGGTTCATTGACTCGCTTGCCAGAACGCGACGAAATCAACCCAGAAATCAACGAAGCTCTTGTCGTAGAATTCTACAACAAAATGCTCTAAGATTTGTATCGATATTTTAAAAGCCCTATTTACAAGGGCTTTTTGTCTGTATTTGAGGAGGGATTATGTGGCGTAAGTATTCTTTGCTAGTGGTATTGACTATTTTGGTCGTAGGTGGGGCATTCTTTCTATCTCAATCAGCGGCTGCACCAAATGAATCAGACTACGTGAAGGCTGTCAAGAGTTATCAGGCTATTTCGATAGATGAAGTGGAGCAAAAGGTCCAAGACGAGGAAGAATTTATATTATACATAGGTCGTGAGACATGCCCTTATTGTCGTGATTTTGTTCCTAAATTAACAGAGGCAGTAGAACAATCACATGCGACTATCTACTATTTAGATAGCGAGTCGGATCCGAATGGAAAAATTCAACAATTTCGACAGAGTCAAGGTCTTGCTACGGTTCCTAGTTTAACCTATTATAAATCGGGTAAATTATCTGGAATACTTCGTAAAGGGAGTCAAGCAACGCTATCCGAAATAGAGAATTTTTTAGCTCTTCAAGGGCAGTAAATAGTTTTAAAAATGTATGAATCGAATATCATACATTTTTTTGTTCATGTTTGTGAAAAATATTTCAAAACAGATTGAAAAACATTTCACAATCTTGTATAATACTAATATCAGATAAAAATTGGAGGTTTATCATGAAAAAGAAAGCTTGGTTAGGCTTGTTGATGAGTCTACTTGCTGTTTTGTTTTTAGTGGCGTGTGGAGGTAAGTCTGAAAAGACAGCTACATCTTCATCATCTACGACTTCTTCTTCATCAGAAGAAGCTGTTTCAGGTGCATCTGAGAAAGTTTATACAGATCCATCTGAGTTGAAAGATAGCTACGATGTTATCGTTGTTGGTTCAGGTGGTGCAGGTATGTCGGCAGCTATCTCAGCTAAAGACGCTGGTGCTAGTGTTGCTCTCTTGGAGAAAATGCCTGTTATCGGTGGTAATACGGCTAAATCATCAGCTGGTATGAATGCTTCACAGACTAAATTCCAAGAAGCGGAAGGTATTGCTGATTCAAACGATAAATTCTACGAAGAAACGCTTAAAGGTGGTAAAGGGACAAACGATCCTGAATTGCTTCGTTATCTTGTAGATAACTCTGCTGGTGCAATTGACTGGTTGGATGGAATGGGGATCACTCTTAGCAATCTAACTACAACTGGTGGTATGAGTGAGAAACGTACCCACCGTCCAGCAGATGGTTCAGCTGTTGGTGGTTACTTAGTAAATGGTCTTTACCACAATCTTGTTGAACGTGAAGTACCAATTTTTGTAAATGCAGATGTTACAAAACTTCAAGATAAAGATGGAGTTGTAACAGGTGTTGAAGTGAAGATTGCTGGTGAAACTAAGAAAGTTTCTGCAAAAGCAGTTGTATTGGCTACAGGTGGTTTCGGTGCGGATTTAGACATGGTTGCTAAATTCAATCCAGCACTTGAAGGTTATGTCACTACTAACCAAGAAGGTTCAACAGGTGACGGTATTGCACTTGCTGAATCAGAAGGTGCTGCGACTGTTGATATGGAACAAATCCAAATTCACCCAACTGTTGAGCAAGAAACTTCTTACTTGATTACGGAAGCTGTTCGTGGTGAGGGTGCTATCCTTGTCAATTCAAAAGGTGAGCGTTTTGTTAATGAATTGGAAACTCGTGATAAAGTTTCTGCGGCTATCAATAGCTTAGAGCCAAACTATGCTTATGTTATCTTTGATGATGCCTTGAAAGATCGTGTGAAAGCTATTGCTCAATACGAAGAAAAAGGTCTTGTAAAAACGGGTGCTACACTTGCAGATTTGGCTAAGGAAATTGACCTACCTGCGGATACACTTCAAACAACACTTGATACTTGGAACAAGGCTGTAGCAGATAAGAATGATGCGGCATTTGGTCGTACATCAGGTATGGACCATGCTTTGAATACTGGTTCTTACCACGCGATTAAAGTTGCACCTGGTGTTCACCATACAATGGGTGGTGTGAAAATCAATACCAATACTGAAGTATTGAAAACAGATGGTTCAGCAATTTCTGGTCTTTATGCTGCTGGTGAAGTAACTGGTGGTGTTCATGGTCAAAACCGTATTGGTGGTAATGCTGTAGCAGACATCATCGTATTTGGTCGTCAGGCTGGTGAACAAGCAGCTGGATTTGCTAAGAAATAAATTTTAATATGAGGAGTTGGCTACAGTCTAACTCCTCTTTTTGTATTGTCGTCATTCATCTAAGATGATATACTTTTAAGGTATGAAGAAGAAAATAGTATTATTGTTAGGAGCTATTGCAGTCATTGTTTTGATTTGGTCTGCTATTGCTGGCCAGCGTCAGCAATCCTATGTCGAGGCTGCATTAAGAGACCAAGATAAAATTTGGATTATCACAGATTTGCATTATTTATCACAGGATTTATTTGATGATGGAGAGGCTTTTTCTTATATCGAAAAAACAGCTGCTGGCAAGGATTTACGTTATGGAAAAGAGCGGATGGAGTCCTTGGTTGAGCAGGTTGAGCGTGAGCAACCGTCCTTGTTACTAGTCAGTGGGGATTTGACTCTCAATGGTGAAAAGCAGAGCATGGTTGAGTTGGCGCAGTATTTTACCCAGATTGAAGAAAAAGGAACAGAGGTTTTGGTCATTTCTGGTAACCATGATATTGCCAGTGGCTGGGCTAGGGCTTTTAAGGGAGATCAGCAGGTAGTGACAGATCAGGTCACCGCTCAGCAATTTTCAGATATATTTGACGATCATGGCTATCAACAAGCCAGCAGTCGTGATCAAGCCTCATTGAGCTATCTGGCCAAGCCATTTTCCAATGCTTGGTTTCTGATGATAGACAGTAACATCTACTCTGATGGCTACGGTAAAGGAGCTCCTCCAACCAATGGACGTATCAAAAAAGAGACCTTGGATTGGATAGAAGTACAGCTTCAGGCAGCCAAGGAAGCTGGAGTGAGCCTGATACCTGTTGTCCATCACAATGTCTTGCAACAGCATGCCATGCTCTCAAAAGGCTATACTTTGGATAATACTGCCGATTTGAAGGCCTTGTTCAATCAATATGGCATTCAATTTGGTTTTTCAGGACACACTCATTCTCAGAATATTGTTGAAGAAGACTTGGGGCAAGTCAGCTATACTGAAGTGGTCAATGGAGCATTTTCTATTTATCCAGCAATTATCGGCCAATTGAGCCTAGGTAATGCAAGCATTCACTATCAAAAAACTCAACTTGATATGGCTTCGTGGACAGAAAAACACCAACCTAGTGATCCAAATTTACAGGATCACGTAAAGTACTTACAAACCGTCTTTGACAATACCAGTGACATCATGGTCCACAATGTGTTGAACGATGAACGGTGGTATGATGGCGAGACGGCAGATGCAATTTCACAATTTATCATGCCAGCCAATCGTGCTTATTTTTCAGGAGAAAAATTGGACCAGACTTGGCTTGATGAGACGGTATTTCCAAGCCAAGCCTATCAGACCTTGCAAGCAGCATCACCGAGAAGTTTCTTGGCTGATTATCTTGATGTGATTATAAAACGGAGTCAAAGTCGAGATGTGGAGCAAGTGACGGTTTCTAAATGATGAATAGAAAGAAAATCCCGCCTTTAAACGGGATTTTTCTATGCTTGTAAGGGGAGAATGATTTTTAGTTGCACCCAATTATCTTCCTTGCTAAGTGTGAGACTGCCACCGTATTTATTGGCAACATACTCCATACTCTTAAGACCGAATCCGTGGTAGTCCTTATTTGTTTTTGAGGTTTCAGGGAGCTGTCCTGTGGATAAGTCTAGTGAAGAGGTATCGTAGTTGTCTAATCGAATGATGAGAAATTGCTGATGGCTGGCAACCTTTAAAGTAATCAAGCGTTGTTCAGGGTTATCTATTTTTTCAACAGCCTCGATGGCATTGTCAATGGCATTTCCAAACAGAGCTGAAATATCCATTACATCCATAAAATGAAGGGGTTCTCCCTGAACAATACAGGTAAAGTTGATTCCATTTTGCAGACAGTAATAATTTTTCTGGCTGAGAATGGTATCTAGAACGGGATTTCCTGTTTCAATCTTGGCATCAAGGGTCTGGATCACCTCGCTCATTTCCTCCAGGTATTTCTCCTTTTTTGTTTTATCCGATTCTTGCTGAATGATGGCCAGTTGATGCTTTAAATCATGGACCTTACGGTCAAGAATCTCACTGTTTTCACGATAGGCTTGGTATTGCTTGTATTGAAGTTGAAACATATTATTGATAGAAGTCAATTCCTGCCGTAAGTAGCGATCGTATTGTTGAGATTCTTGGGTAAATAGGAGCAGAAGACCAGAGAGATTGACGGTTGTCCGGAGGATGAAAATGCTGGTCGAGTCTTGAAATTGGCGCGTGCCTGAGAGGATGAAACCAATATTACTAAGAACAAAGATAGATAAGGTTGTAAAGACAGCTACCGTCACATCTCGCTGCTCAATGAATTTATCCAATTCTTCTAAGTAAACTTTTTTATCTTGTAGATAGATGAGCCAGTAAGAAAGTAGAGAAGTTATCAACAGAAATAACCCCTGTGTCCACAAGTTATCCACAGGTTGTTGATAAATCGTCAAACAGTAGAGATGCCAAGTAATGGAGGCTACTAATTCGGCAATAATAAAGGCTTTTGCTGTCAAATAGAGACTTGTCCTCTTGTGGATAACTCCAAGCAATCGAATGGAAACAAACATCCAAGCGATATTGATGCCCATTCCCACAGTCCAAAAAAGCAAAGGGAGTTTGCCAGCTACAAGTTGAAGTAAGATTTGTATGAGGAAAATCAGGAAGATACGGAACTGTTTGTGTGACCATTTTTCAGACAAAACAAGTGAGGAACAGACCAGTAGGCAGGCCAAGCTTTCTGTTAGAGCAGAATAGAAACGTGGAATATCAGGGAAATTGATCATAGTAGGCTATCTCCGATGAAGTTGGTTAGAGCTGTCATAAATTCTTTTTTTCTTGGGCGGCTAATCGGCAAGGCTGTATTTGTGACGTAAACAAGGCTACCTTCCACTTTTTGAACGTGGGACAAATTGATGATATAGGCGGAGTGGGCCCGTACAAACAATTTACTGTCTAACATGGCTTCGAGATTCTTGAGACTATTATGGGTAATCGTTAGGCCACCGTCAACTGTGTAGATATGAACCTGATGTCCTTGACTTTCTAGGTAAACAATATCTTCTTGATAGAGTTTTACAGTGGATTGCTTGCTTTTTATATACAAACTTTGTTTCTCTTGACTATCGGGTAATTTTCTCAGAATTTTTTTAAAATGTTCCTCAAAGACAAAGGAGCTCAGTGGTTTGAGAAGAAAATCAATGGCCTCAACAGAATAACCCTGAATAGCGACATGGGAATGATTGGTCACAAAGACGATGAGAACATCTTTATCCACAGACCGAATCTTTTGAGCAGTGGTCATCCCGTCCATAATCTCCATCTCGACATCTAGGTAAATCAGGTCAAATTGTTTTTGATAGTCACTAGTGATATGGAGACCGTCATTAAAACAGCTGATTTCCACTGCAATCCCAGCTTTTTGGCAGTAGGTTTTGATGTAATTGGACAATCTATCTTGCTCGATTTTTTGATCTTCTACAATCGCGATTTTCATAAAGTACCCCTTTTATTTTCTATCAGTATATCAAAATTAAAATGAAATTGTTAGCTATATTTTAGAAAAATCAAATGATAAAATAGCAAGAGTAGGATTATTTTTCTCAATTTACAAATTATGAAGGTTAAATGACAGATTATGAAGAAAGGGTTTTCATTGAGTGTGTTAATTGATATAGTGGATTCAAGAAAAAGAAAAGGCTTACATGAAAGCCGAAACGTTTAGGAGGAAGTCTTATGAAGGCTTGGAAAAAACTTGGTTTAGCAAGTTTAGTTACTCTCATGGGAAATGTCGGAGTAACGGTATTTGCGGCGGAAGATTATGCCAGTTCCTATCAAGCATGGGATGCAGCAGGGATTGCAAAGACTGTTTTAATATGTGGTAGCTTAGCAGTCGTAGCTTTATTCGCATACTATATTTACAAAGGTATGAAGAATAAGGCATTTGTTTCCAAAAAATCAAAGATCTTTACTTCACTTTTGGCATTATTAGGTGTAATAATCATTGGTGCCAACTATGCTGTCAATATGTTTGTCAATGTAATCGACACCTATTTTGCGCCGTCTTATGCAGATGAGACAAAAATAGCTGAGGCAGAAGAGGTTTCTAAATCTTTGGTAACAACTATTCAAGAAGAAGGCACTGTCTTGCTTGAAAACAAAAATCAGACCCTACCGCTTGAAAAATCATCTAAGGTCAATGTCTTTGGTATTTCTTCTGTAGCCATTACTTACGGAGGATCTGGTTCAGGTGCTGCGGATGAGTCTAAAAACGTTAATCTGCAACAAGGTCTTGAAAATGCTGGTTTTGAAGTCAATAGTGAATTGACTGATTTCTACACAGAAAACCTACCAGAAAAAGAAGGTACTAACATCTTCTCTCTTAATGGTGGAGATTACAATATCTATGAGCCAACTCAAGACAAATACACAGATGAATTGCTAACAAACGCGAAGAACTTCTCCGATACAGCCTTGCTGGTCATTTCTCGTAACGGTGGTGAGGGTGCAGACCTTCCACAAAATATGGCAGAATACCAACAAGGTGACAAGGATAAGCACTATCTTGAACTTCAAGATGTTGAGAAGGCTATGCTGAAAACTGTGACTGAAAACTTTGACAAAGTTGTTGTATTGGTCAACTCTTCAAATGCTATGGAACTTGGCTTCTTGGAAGATGCAGGTGTCGATGCAGCTCTATGGATTGGAGGACCAGGTTCAACTGGTTTGAACGGTGTAGCCAATGTCTTGGCAGGAGATGTCAACCCGTCTGGTCGCTTGGTCGATACCTATGCCTATGACTTGGAAACCAACCCAACCTACTGGAATACAGGGGACTTCTCTTATACAAATATTACTTATGAAGATACTCCATGGGGAGCAAAAGAGCCTCAGACCTTTAACTACAAATTTGTTAACTACCAAGAAGGCATCTATCTAGGCTATCGTTACTATGAAACTCGCTTTGTTGACAACGCGACTGGTCAAGTAGATGAGGCAGCCTACGATGCAACAGTGCAATATCCATTTGGCTACGGTTTGAGCTATACAACATTTGACCAAGAAATCACCAGTATGAAAGAAAATGGTGACAAGATTGAGGTCAATGTCAAAGTAACTAACACTGGTGATGTAGCTGGTAAAGAAGTTGCACAAGTTTATTACACTGCTCCATATACCGAAGGTGGCATTGAAAAATCCCATGTTGTCTTGGCTGGCTTTGACAAGACAGATGTACTTGAACCAGGACAAAGTGAAGAAATGACAATTTCCTTCGACCGTGATGACATGGCATCTTACGATGAAAAGACTGAAAAAGCCTATGTATTGGATAAAGGTGACTACCAGATCAAACTCATGAATAATGCTCATGATGTATTGGACTCAGAAACTTACACAGTTGACAGCAAGGAAGTCTTGAAGCAACGTTCATCTGACAAGGCTGAGGTAACTAATGCATTTGAATATGCTGTTGGCGATGTTAAGTATGTAACCCGTGCGGACTGGGAAAGTACTTTGCCAACTGAACGTACAAAAGATAAAGAAGCTAGTGAGCAAATTGCTGCTGAGGTTGATCGCTCGAACTTCCGCATTGACGAATCTTCAGAAACACCGATTGATACAGTAACAACAGAAGATAATGGACTTCGTTTGGTTGATTTGATTGGTGCAGACTATGATGATGAGCGTTGGGAACAATTAGTTGCTCAAATGTCTATTGACGAAATGGTCAACTTAATCGGTTATGGTGGTTATGCAACAGGAGCAGTCAAATCAATTGATAAACCAGCTGTTGTTGACTTGGACGGCCCTGCTGGTATTAACGGTATCTTCCAAGGTATCAAAGGTGTTCAATACAATTCAGAAGTTGTTGTTGCTTCTACTTGGAATACTGACTTGGCTGAAGAAATGGGTGATGCTTTTGCCAAAGAGGCATTGGCACATGGTATCGTTGGTCTATATGCCCCAGCTGTGAACATCCACCGCTCACCATTTTCAGGTCGTAACTTCGAGTACTATTCAGAAGATCCACTGATTTCAGGTAAAATGGCAAGCTCACTGGTAGCAAAAGCTCTGGAAAATGGAGTCTATACCTTCACAAAACACTTTGCTCTCAATGACCAAGAAGATAACCGTGATGGTGTTGCAACATGGTCTAATGAACAAGCTATCCGTGAAATCTATCTGAAAGCCTTTGAAATTCCTGTAAAAGAAGGCGGAGCGACTGCTATTATGTCATCCTTTAACCGTATTGGTACCCTCTGGGCAGGGGGTAATAGCGACCTCTTGAATACTGTCCTTCGTGACGAGTGGGGCTTCAAAGGGATGGTGATTACAGACTTTGCAGGTAAGGATTACATGAGTCCAGACCAGGCTATCCGCAATGGTGGTGACCTCATGTTGACACCTATGGGAAGCCTCCCTACAGCAGCATCAACAGGTACAGAAGAAGGTGTTGCAGCACTTCGTCAGGCAAGCAAAAATATCTTGTACACCGTTGCTCATTCTGCAGCCTTTGACATCTACAAACCAAAAACGAAATGGTGGATTGTAGCTTTAGTAGCAAGCAATATTGCCCTAATCGGATTGACAGGTTTCGGTCTTGTCAAGTTGACAGGTAAGAAAAAAGAAGAAAAAAACGCAGCATAACAAGGGGGGCTTTCCCCCTTGTCTTCAAGGAGACCGTATGAAAGAATGGATTGCTAAACACCCAGACTTGTGGGAATTTATCAAGTTTAATGTATTATCAAACATAGCGACCATTACAAATTTCTGTGTTCTTTGGTTGTCGACAAATTTCCTCTTTACAGCCTTGTCAAGTCAGCCATTTCACTGGTTCATCTTCCATTATTCCGTAGAAAATGGCGGTTTAAACGGCTTTCTCTCCTTCTTATTGGCCTATGTAGCGGCACAGATTGTCAACTATATCGTCCAAAGGAAGTTGGTATTTGGTGCAGAAAATGATATTTCCAAAACCCTCCATTGGTATATCATAACTGTTCTAGTTGCAGGAATTTTGTCCATTGTGCTACCACCTTATACTACTCAGCTTTTTACATCATGGGGCTTGAGTTTGGGTTGGGCACAGACAGCAGCCAATTGGGTCAATATTTTCGTTCAAGTGGCTGTCAACTATCCGATGATGAAGTTTGTAATCATGAAATAATACTCTTCGAAAATCAAACTCAGCCGTTGTTGACTTGATTTGATGAGTGGAAAGCTCCAGTGGAGGTTTCCAGCCTGTCACTTGACAATAATAAAGTGACAGAGTTCTATCTGCTCATATCGAAACGAACAAGGTTCGTCCTATCTCCCACCTCCAACAGTCTATTCTCAGACTGTTGGAGCTAGCCTGATTTTTATTTTCATTGAGTATAAGAAGTAATAAGAGCGATCTCCCTAGTATTTTCTGGGGAGGTTTTTTGTAGCAGATTATGCCTAAAATCGTACAGATTATGAAGAAAGCGTTTTAATTGCCCCTTTAGTCTGATATGATAGTGGTAAAGAAATAGAATGAGGAAAAGATGATGAAGCATCAGGAGATTATTAATCGTTTAACATTGGAAGAAAAAGCTGCACTCATGTCAGGAAAATCTGTTTGGGAAACCAAGGATTACCCCGAAAAAGGAATTCCATCTATCTTTTTGTCTGATGGGCCACATGGAATTCGCAAGCAAGAAGGTGAAGGTGATCACTTAGGGCTGAATGCGTCTGTCCCTGCAACTTGTTTCCCAACAGCTGCTACCTTGGCAAATTCTTGGGATGTGGATCTGGTTGAACGTGTCGGACAAGGTCTCGGCGCAGAAGCAAACAGCTTGGGTGTCAATGTCATTTTGGGTCCGGGGCTTAATATCAAGCGCAGTCCCTTATGTGGTCGAAACTTTGAGTATTATTCAGAAGATCCTTATCAGGCGGGAAAACTGGCGGCCGCAATGATTCGAGGAATGCAGTCGCAAGGTGTTGCGGCAACACCTAAGCATTTAGCTGTAAACAGTCAGGAATTGCGCCGTATGGCTTCAGACTCCATTGTTGATGAGCGCACGCTGAGAGAGCTCTATCTGACAGGATTTGAGATTGCTGTGCGTGAAGGAAATCCAAGGGCAATCATGTCTGCATATAACAAAATAAACGGCGTCTATGCTAATGAAGATAAGCGCCTCTTGCGTGACATTCTTCGTGACGAATGGGGCTTTACTGGCTTTGTCGTATCGGATTGGGGAGGCTCCAATGACCATGTTCTCGGTGTTGAAAATGGTAGTCATTTGGAAATGCCAGGTACAAAAAAGGTCGGTCAAAAGGAAATTGTTGACGCTGTTCAGTCTGGTCGTCTGTCCGAGCAGGTATTGAATGAGCGCGTGGATGAGCTACTTGATGTGGTTTTGGAGTTGGCCAATGCTGAAAAACAAACTGTAGATTATTCTGCACAACATGAATTGGCCCGTCAGGCTGCTGCTGAAAGCATTGTATTATTAAAAAATAAGGATCAGACCTTGCCCTTATCTAGCGAGATAAAAATAGCCCTCATCGGAGAATTTGCCCAAAATCCTCGCTATCAAGGAGCCGGTTCTTCATTAATCAATACAAGACAATTAGATAAAATAGTGGATTGTATCGCGGATTATCCATTAAATGTCATTGGTTACGAACAAGGCTATCAACGTGTAGATAAAGAGGATGGGGAGTTAGTTGACAAAGCTGTCAACCTTGCTAACCAAGCAGAACTTGTTCTGTACTATATGGGGCTGGATGAAATGAGTGAAAGTGAAGGCTTGGATCGTCAACATCTAAGTCTCCCCAAAAACCAGGTATCCTTACTGAATGCCTTGGTAGGGACAGGTAAAAAAATCGTTGTTGTCCTATCAGCTGGTTCGGTTGTGGATATGAATTGGGATGTGGATGTAGATGCGGTTCTTCACGGCTATCTATCAGGAGAAGCTGGCGCTAGAGCCATGTTAGATACCTTGACAGGTCGTGTCAACCCGTCAGGGAAACTAAGCGAGACCTATCCTGTTGAATTGGCAGATGTTCCGTCTTCTGAGGGCTATCCTGCTGAGGGAGATTTTTCCCTCTATAAGGAATCTCTCTATGTAGGCTACCGTTACTTTACAAGTGTTGACAATGTTGTCAAGTATCCCTTTGGCTATGGATTGTCCTACACAGACTTTTCTTACAGTCAATTAGAAGTGTCTGAATCAGGGATTTCCGTCACGATCACTAATACAGGAATGGTAGATGGGGCTGAAATTATCCAATTGTACGTAGGCAAAGAAGACAGTCAGATTTACCGACCTGTAAAGGAATTAAAAGGCTTTAAAAAGGTATTTATAAAAGCAGGCGAGTCCAAACAAATTTTTATCCCTTTTGAGGACTATACTTTCCGTTATTTTAATAAAGAGACAGGCCAATTTGAAGTAGAGGCTGGAAATTATCTCTTGTATGTAGGTGCAAGTAGTCAGGATATTCGCTTGGTTGGTGAGATTACCCGGCATGGTACAGTAGACCAATTTCCTGCTTCAGAACAGCTTCCGACTTATCTGACAGCCCAAGTACAGGCTGTTTCATCGCAGGATTTTGCACAATTGCTTGGACGTCCAGTTCCAGAAGAAACTTGGAAAATCGGTCAAGAACTGAGCCTGAACGATCCAGTTTTGAAACTCCAATTTGCGAAGAGTGGGTTGGCACGTGGTGTGCATAAACTATTGGTTAGCTTACTCAAAAAAGCAGAGCAGAAAGGGACTCCTGACTTGAACCTGCTGTTCCTTTATAATATGCCATTTAGGGCAATGGCAAAGATGACAGGTGACATGCTCGATTTACCGATGGTAGAAGGGATTCTAACTATTGTCAATGGCCATTTTTTCAAGGGTTTAGGCCAACTATGGAGAGCCTATCAAGCAAAAAGAAAATATCAAAAGCAACTTTCCTGAAAATGTGATAAAATAGTAACAAATTGTGTCAAATGGAGAGAAAGATGACCTTACTAAGCATTGCCATTCCGAGTTATAATTCGGAGGCCTACCTTCATTATTGTGTTCATTCCCTTGTAATGGGTGGTGACAAGGTTGAAATTCTGATTATTAACGACGGGTCGACCGATCGGACTCAGGAAATCGCAGAGGGACTAGAGAATCAATTTTCAAACGTACGTGCCATCTATCAGGACAATAAGGGCCATGGCGGAGCTGTTAATACAGGGATACGTGAGGCCAAGGGGAAGTACTTTAAAGTTGTAGATTCAGATGACTGGGTCGATACCAGGGCCTATTTGAAGATCCTGGAGAGTTTGCAGGCTTTGGAAGATGAAAATACGCCAGTTGATGCCTTTATCTCCAACTTTGTTTACGAAAAAGAGGGACAATCTCGTAAAAAATCCATGTCTTATCAATCCACTCTACCTGAGAACCGTATTTTCGGCTGGGAGGATGTGGGTGCCTTTTCTAAGGGTCAGTACATGATGATGCATTCCTTGATTTACAGGACAGATTTATTGCGCGAGGTTGGTCTCGTTCTACCAGAACATACCTTCTATGTGGATAATATTTTCGTATTTACCCCTTTACAGGCTGTGAAAACGATGTTCTATCTGCCAGTAGATTTTTATCGTTACTTTATTGGGCGAAATGACCAGTCTGTCAATGAGTCTGTCATGATTAAACGAATTGACCAGCAGTTGAAAGTCAATCGAATCTTGGTAGACAATTTAGACTTGGAGGCGATTGACAATCCTGATTTACGGAGTTATTTGCTCAATCATGTGGAAATTACCACCATTATCTCCTGTGCTCTTCTCAATCGTGCTGGAACAGCTGAACATATGATGAAAAAGCAGGAACTCTGGCACTATATTCGGGATAACAATCCATCTCTATTTAAGATTGTTCGAAAAGGGTTACTCGGTCAATTAACCAACCTTTACGGTTACCCAGGCCGAAAAATTTCCAATGCCGTCTATAAAATCGCGAAAAGAATTTATGGTTTTAACTAAAACTCAGTTTCGGCTGAGTTTTAGTTATAATAAGGAATATGAAAAGCGTTTACAAAGGAGAAGATAAATGCAAAGATTAGGACAAACAGGTCTAGAAGTTTCACGAATTGCTTTAGGCTGTATGCGAATGGCTAGTTTGACAGAGCAGGAAACTGCTAAAGTATTAGATACAGTCGTTGGACAGGGAATCAACTTTTTCGACCATGCGGATATTTATGGTGGTGGTGAGTCAGAAATCCGTTTTGCTCAGGGCACCAAGTTGGCAGGTCTCAAGCGTGAGGACCTGCTTCTCCAGTCCAAATGTGGCATTCGTAAAGGTTATTTTGATTTCTCAAAAGACTATATTTTGGAATCTGTGGACGGGATTTTGAAGCGCTTGGATACAGAATATTTAGATGTTCTCGCCTTACACCGTCCGGATGCTCTAATGGAAGCAGAGGAAGTGGCAGAAGCCTTTCATCTCTTGAAAAAAGCAGGGAAGGTTCATCATTTCGGCGTCAGCAACCAAAATATTTACCAAATGGAGTTATTGCAATCCTATCTAGATCAACCGCTTGCAGTTAATCAATTGCAGCTATCTCCTGCTCATACGCCTTTGATTGATGCAGGACTACATGTCAATATGAAAGATGATGCTGCGACTATGCGTGATGGTGGACTGATTGACTATTGCCAGCTTAAAAAAATCACTATCCAAGCCTGGTCTCCTTTCTTGATTGATTTGCAACGAGGTATTTTTGCCAACCATCCTGACTATGCTCTTTTAAATCAAACGATTGGGGAAATAGCAGAGCGATACAATGTTTCACATGAAACAATTGTCGTAGCTTGGATTTTGCGTCATCCAGCAAAGATTCAAACCATAGTTGGGTCCATGAATCCAGAACGTTTGACCAAGATTGCACAAGCTAGTCAGATTACCTTGACTCGACCAGAATGGTACGAAATATATAAAAGTGCAGGCAACATCTTGCCCTAGGAGGAAGCTATGCAGTGGGAAATAAAAGCATTTGACCAACTAAGTTTACAGGAACTTTACGGTATATTGACACTGAGAGTTGATGTCTTTGTCGTTGAACAGGCCTGTCCCTATCCTGAAGTTGATGGAAAGGATCCAAACTGTCTTCATCTTTTGGGAACTGATGAAGGAGAGTTAGTGGCTTACTTGAGAATCTTGCCAGCTGGTCTAAGCTATGACGAAGTTTCTATCGGCCGTGTGGTTATCAAGCCAAGTCATCGTGGCAAAGGCTTAGGAAGACCAATGATGGAGCAGGCAATTCGCTATATTACACACGAATGGAAAGAAAGTCAGATTAAAATCGGTGCCCAAGCCCATTTAGAAAAGTTCTATGGTTCGCTAGGTTTTGAGGCGGTTTCAGAAGTCTATCTAGAGGACGACATTCCACATTTAGATATGCTTTATACTAAACCAGTCGTTTAAGGCTGGTTTTTTAAGCCTGTACTCACAAGTCAAGTTATATAAGAGGTAGTTTTTTGAAGGAATACGGACTATATTTTGGAAAAAATAAGGCTGAGTAGCTGAATAAAAAATCTAAGATAGGTGTGCTGAACGGTGAATACAGTTTCTTAGATTTTTCTCGGCAATTTCCCCCAAAAATCAGCCATTTTATGGTAGAATGAATAGGTATAAAATCAGTAAAAGAGGAAGAAAATGAAACGTTCTATGTACGCTGGACGTGTTCGTAAAGAACATGTCGGACAGGAAATTACTTTGAAAGGTTGGGTTGGCCGTCGTCGTGACTTGGGTGGTCTGATTTTCATTGACTTGCGTGACCGTGAAGGTATTATGCAATTGGTGATTAACCCTGAGTCAGTTGAAGCTGAAGTGATGGTAAAAGCGGAGAGTCTTCGTTCCGAGTTTGTTATCGAAGTAACAGGAACGGTTGTGGAGCGTGAGCAAGCTAACGACAATATCCCGACAGGAGCTGTTGAACTGCAAGTAACCAGCTTGACAGTGTTGAACACGGCTAAGACAACTCCGTTTGAAATCAAGGACGGCATTGAAGCCAGTGATGATACCCGTCTTCGTTACCGTTATTTGGATCTTCGTCGTCCAGAAATGCTCAACAACTTCAAATTGCGTGCAGCTGTAACCCACAGCATTCGCAATTATCTGGATGACTTGGAATTTATTGATGTGGAGACGCCAATGTTGACTAAGTCAACACCAGAAGGTGCACGCGACTACTTGGTACCATCTCGTGTGTCAAAAGGTCATTTCTATGCCCTGCCACAAAGTCCACAGATTACTAAGCAGCTTTTGATGAATGCTGGTTTTGACCGTTACTACCAAATCGTTAAGTGTTTCCGCGATGAGGACTTGCGTGGGGACCGTCAACCTGAGTTTACACAGGTGGACTTAGAAACCTCATTCTTGAATGAGGTTGAAATCCAAGACATCGTAGAAGGCTTGATTGCTAAGGTTTTGAAAGATACCAAAGGAATCGATGTGACCTTGCCATTCCCTCGTATGGCCTATGACCATGCTATGAATTTCTATGGTTCAGACAAACCAGATACTCGTTTTGAAATGCTTTTGCAAGACTTGACAGAACTTGTCAAGGAAGTTGATTTCAAAGTCTTCTCAGAAGCACCAGTTGTCAAAGCCATTGTGGTCAAGGGTGCGGCGGATAGCTACTCACGTAAAGACATTGATAAATTAACAGAATACGCCAAACAATTTGGTGCCAAGGGACTTGCTTGGGTTAAAGTAGACAAGGGAGAATTAGCGGGTCCAGTTGCTAAGTTCTTGACAGGTATTACAGATAAGTTGACAGCAAGTTTACAACTTGAGAACAAGGACCTGGTTCTCTTTGTGGCGGATGAATTGGAAGTAGCCAATAATACCTTGGGAGCTTTGCGTAACCGCTTGGCAAAAGAGCAAGGTTTGATTGACGAAAGCAAATTCAACTTCCTCTGGATTGTAGACTGGCCAATGTTTGAGTGGTCGGAAGAAGAAGGTCGCTACATGAGTGCCCACCACCCATTCACTTTGCCGACGGAAGAAACAGCTCATCATTTGGATGGTGATTTGGCACAGGTTCGTGCAGTTGCCTACGATATCGTTTTGAACGGTTATGAATTAGGTGGCGGTAGCCTTCGTATCAACCAAAAAGATATGCAAGAACGGATGTTCAAGGCTCTTGGTTTCTCAGCTGAAGATGCGCATGAGCAGTTTGGTTTCTTGCTTGAAGCTATGGACTACGGCTTCCCACCACACGGTGGATTGGCTATCGGTTTGGACCGCTTTGTCATGTTATTGGCTGGTGAGGATAATATTCGTGAAGTTATCGCCTTTCCGAAGAATAACAAGGCATCTGATCCGATGACACAGGCACCAAGTACGGTTGCATCAGCTCAATTAGAGGAATTGGCTTTAGACATTACACTTGAAAATGAATAAATTTTTCAGAAAACAGCGTGTACGCTTTTTAAGAAAGGCCAGAAAGAATAAGTTTTGGTCGGTCATTTTGGGAATTTCTCGGGAAAAATATGCTGAACGGATATCGGGGTCCATTATTTATGGACTCCTATCTAGTATTGCAGTCAATTTTTTCTTTAGACCAGGGAATGTCTATTCGTCTGGAGTTACTGGTCTTGCACAAATTGTTTCTGCTCTGGCATCTTCTTACGCTGGTTGGAATGTACCGATTGCGGTGGTCTACTACGGTCTGAACATCCCCTTGCTTATCTTAGCCTGGTATAAAATTGGTTATAAATTTACTATCTTTACCTTTATTACGGTATCCTTCAGTTCTTTCTTTATCCAATTTATGCCGCCAGTTACCCTGACGACGGATCCGTTAGTCAATGCTATTTTCGGTGGTCTCATGCTGGGAACTGGGATTGGCTTTGCGCTTAGGAACAATGTATCCAGTGGTGGTACTGATATCGTCTCTATTATTATTCGCAAGAAGACGGGACGTCAAGTTGGTTCCATTTCCTTGATTGTCAATATTATGATTATGTTGATTGCAGGGATGACCTTTGGCTGGCAATATGCCCTGTATTCAATGGTTGCGCTGTTTATCTCCAGTCGCATGACAGATGCGATTTTCGTGAAACAAAAACGGATGCAGGCCATGATTATTACCAATCATCCTGAACGAGTCATTAAGAAAATCCATAAGAAGCTCAATCGCGGTGTGACCATTATCAACGGTGCTGAGGGTGCTTATAACCATGAGCAAAAGACGATTCTCATTACCATCATCACTCGTGCAGAGTTCAATGATTTCAAGCATATTATGAAAAAGGCAGACCCCAAAGCCTTTGTATCGGTAGCTGACAACGTTAATATTATTGGTCGGTTTGTGGAAAGCGACTGATTGACAAACACTACATGTAGGAGTAAAATAGTATTTACAGTCTACATGTAGTGTTTTTATATAAAGAGGAAATGTATGAAGAAAATATATTTGGTTTACATCAGTTTGAGTGGCAATACAGAAAGTTTTGTGAAACGCCTAAAGTCCTTTTTACAATTTCAAACTGACTGGGAGGTTGAACTGGTCCATGTTAAAGATTTGGTCAAGCAGGATATTCCTTTCTATCAGCTAGATGCACCCCTTGTCGCCTTTTTACCAACCTACTTAGAAGGTGGAAATGGAGTGGACAACGGAGATGTGGAAATTCTGACCAATCCTCTTGGAGATTTTATCGCTTTGGGGACCAATGCAGAGCTCTGTCTGGGTGTCGTTGGCTCAGGCAATCGGAATTTCAACAACCAATATTGTCTGACTGCTAAGCAATATGCTGAGCGATTTAATTTTCCTGTTATAGACACCTTTGAACTCAGAGGGATGCAGAATGACATTGAACGCATTGGTCGGAAGATAATGGAATTGATGTAAAGAGCCTCAACTCAGCTTTATGCTGGGTTGTTTTTTTGTCACACAAAAAAACTCACCAGCGTGACCAGTGAGTTTTAAGGAGATTATGAAAAATATTTAGGATTGACTATAGTATACCTCAGACTATATCGTGTTTCATCGGTCTAAAGTCCTATTTGTCTTCTAAAATGCAAATACTCTGTCCTGCAATTGTGATTTCTTGCTGATCACACTCTTCGACTGGAGGATAGTTGTAGAGAACTGTCTTATTTTTTTCACGTTCATAGGTAAAGTCGCTATCCGCAAAGTTGATGATAAATTGAATGGTCTTTTCTTCACTTGTCACTTGATAGCGAAGAACATATTCAGTTAACCAGTAGAAATCACAAGTTTCTTGGATACTTTCGTAGTTATCCTGGCTGAGTATTGGATTATTTTTGCGGAAGGTAATTAATTCCTGAATGAATTCGATATGTTCCTTATAGCGAATAGCTCGTGTCCAGTCCAGACGGTTGATACGGTCAGGGACATTGTAAGTATTATCTATTTCATCTTTTGTACGGAAAAATTCCTGTCCGCTGTGAATGAAGGCCATACCCTGAGAGATTAAGATGAGCTGGAGACCAAAACTTGCAGCACGTTTCTGCTGTTGAGGTGTCCAGTTTGGATTCTCAATATGGAAATAGTCAAATGCTGTAGCATTATCATGGCATTCGATGTAGTTAAGGGACTGTTGAGGCGTTAAGAAATGGCTTAATCGGCTACCAGTCAGGAGATGTTGTACCTTTTCGTGCAATTGCTTATCTACTAGACGGTTTGGATTGAGCAAGAGTTTCTTAAAGGTATCACGGTAATCGTCGTTGAAGAAGCTGATTTCAGGTAACTGCTCTGCATTGTACTGATGAGCCAGCTTTTCAAATTCGAGGCCTGTTGCCATTTTCCATCCTTCACCATAGAGGTAGACATTTGGGTAAATGGCAGATAATTCAGTTTGAATCTGGTTGATTGTTTCGCTATCTAAAATACCCATAAGGTCGAAACGGAAGCCATCAAAACCATAGAGTTCAAGCCATTGGCGAAGGGATTGTTTGATGTAGTTGCGGACCATACTGCGCTCGCTGGCAACGTCGTTACCGCAGAATGTCCCGTCTGTTCGCATGCCGTGGTCATCATAGCGATAGAAGTAGCCTGGAACGATGAGCTCAAATGCGTACTTTTCAGCATGATAGACGTGGTTGTAAACAACGTCCATAATAACTGAAATATCTGCATCATGGTAGGCCTGAATAGCTTCTTGTAGCTCTAGAATACGTGCGTAAGGATCGTTTGGTTGGCTAGAATAAGAACCTTCTGGCAGATTGTATTGCATAGGGTCGTAGCCCCAGTTGTAAACAGCTTGGGGTTTATTTTCATCTACACTGCCAAAATCATAAACAGGCAATAATTGAATATGGGTAACGCCTAGTTCTCTGATGTAATCCATTCCTAGCTTCATTCCATCCATGGTAGGAGACTCTGTCAATCCGAGAAATTGACTGCGATGCTTGAAACCAGCTTCTTTTTGCCATGAGAAATCACGGACGCTCATTTCATAGATAATGGCCTGAGAGATAGGTCGTTGGGTCTTAGCACGACGGATTTTATGAAGTTTATCTGGATTGATAACGTAGCTGTCACCTGAGTTGGCTGTGGAAGACAGGGCATAGGGATCGTGAACGGAAATCCATTCACCGTTTACTTTGTGGAGATAGTGATAGCTGTGCGCTTCTAGGTCTCCTTCAACAGTAATTTCCCAAACTCCTTTTGCTCCCTTAGTCATTGCATGTGGGTTTCCTTCTAGAACAAGAAAAACTTGCTTAGAAATAGGTGCCCATAACTTAAAGGTTGTTGCCTCTGGTCGATAGGTTGCTCCCAAGTCTTGCCCATTGTATGTATAACTTTGTTCAAAAAGTGTCGAGCGAACGATATGACCATAGCCGAGTTCAGCTTTATTACGGTCCTGGTCGTAGATGGTATAGTCCTTGTCCAATGTCAATGCATGGAGGCTGGTTAGATAATAGATAACGAGATTGTCTACTTCTAGACAGGAATGGATAAAAAGTTGAGACGTAGCATCATTTGATTCGAGTGAGAAGCTCATATGTTCGGAGTCGAATCGTTTTTCCATGACCAAGCGAATAGTTGCTACATCATCAAGGAATGCTTGGAATTGTCGTAATGCCATGAGCCAAAAGGCTCCTTTCTAAGTTAGAGTTCGGTAATGGTATGTGGAATGACACGTCGGTAGCAGACTTGCTTGTCTTCCTTGTTGTCATTGATGATTTGGTGCAGGGTGTTGAATGCGACACGTCCTAGTTTAATAGCGTGGACGTCAACGTAGGCTTCAATATCTAGTTTTGGCTTGACGGAGTCGAAAGAAATGATAGGAAGTTTGACTCCGACTTCGTTGAGATATTTGACAACACCTTCGGCAACGGAAGTGTCGGTTGTGACGATTGCATCCAGGTCTTGTTTGAGTAATTTCTTAGAAATTTTATAGGCACTATCTTCGAGAAGGAAGCCAGACACAAACTTGACCTTGTTTTCATCCAGGGGAATATTGTGCGATTTAAGGGCGTTCTTGTAACCTGTATAACGGTCTTGAGATACGACCAACTCTTTGTTACCAGCGACGAAGGCAATGTTTTTGTAACCTTTATTGATGAAGTAGTTGGTAGCTTCAAAGCCGGCCTGGATATTATCATTATCAACTAGTGATATGAATGGAGAATCCGCCTTACCAAGAATGAGGAAGGGGAATTTGTGTTGGATAGCCAATTGTACCAATGGATCGTCGGGCTTGGAATAGAGGAAGATGAGTCCATCCACTCGTTTGCCGTAGACCATCTGAGAAATCGCTTCTAGACGCTGTTCTTCATTCTTTCCTGTGGAGATTTGGATGGCATAATTATGATCTGCTGCAACTTGAGAAATTCCTCGTAAGGCAGTAGGGAAGAAGGGGTTTTGATAGAAAACATCCGAGTCATCTGGCAAAACCAGTCCGATAACCTGTGTATAGCTAGAAACTAGGCTTCGAGCGTTGAGGTTTGGATGGTAGTTGAGATCCGCCATGGCTTTCCGCACCAAGTCTTTCGTTTTTTGGCTAATGGCAGAGCTATTTTGAATGACACGAGTAACTGTAGATGGCGAGACACCAGCTAATTTAGCCACATCTTTGATGGTTGCACGCATATAGACCTCCTAAATTTCATCTCTGAATTTTGTTTTGAAAAATACCCATAACAAGCATAGCACAAATAGGATATTTTGTATGGTTAGAAGGGTAGTCACAGGTTGACCAAATAGTCCAATTAGACAGGCTATAAGAGTAGGCAGGCCCAGACAGTTGAGAGCAAAATTATAGCACTCTGCAAACGTTTCAAAATGGAAGAAACGAGACTTTTTAGTCAAAAAGAGGAAGAAGCTGGCTCCTAGTAGGATGAAGAGTAGGTTTGTTGTTAAAATAAAGGTCGAAATAAGAGTGATGGACAGTCCGACAGCTGCTCGGTTGGCTTGATACCATTTTTTAGAGATGGCTGCAGTTAATGTCTCCTTACTAGCAAAATCGTCAGTATTCAAACCTTCATAAGTCAATTCGCTTAGAATATCACTTCCTTTACGAATAGTCAGAGACTGATTGGCAAATTGATAAGTAAAGTCAGAACTAGAGCTAACAGTATCACCAAATGTCACTTGCTCCCAGTTAGTATTTCCAGTATAGGTTAGGTGGTTGTTTTCGATGACTGCATGTTGACGGAGGTCATCTACGACCTGATCTGTCAGAGGTGCATAGATACCTTCTACGAAATTTTCTAAAGGATAGGTTTCGAGATTGACAGTCTGTAGGGAGCTCGGAATGAGCAAGAGCGCCACTAAAAAAAGCGTTGTAAACAACCGTTGCCAAAGGTTCATTAGTCTACGATTGGCAAACATATTTCTTGGAGAGAAGATACTAGAAAAATAGGAAAAAGGATATGGGAGCATTCGTTGGACCTTTCATAAATATCAATGTTTCCCCTAAAAAGGGAAAAGGTGGGACAGGGTTATCCCTTGTCGCCACCGCTTGTTAAACCAGATACAAAGTTCTTTTGTAGGAAGAAGAATAGGATACTGATAGGGAGGGCAATAAGAATGGCACCTGCCGCAAAGTAGGCAATCTTCATATTTTTCACATCACTGATGAAGGTTTGAAGGCCGACAGCTACAGTATAGAATTCTTTTTCACGAAGCAAGAATTTGGATAGGATGTAATCTCCAAAAGGTCCCATGAAGGCCCAGAGCGCTTGTACAGCAATCATTGGACGAACGAGTGGGAGGACGATTTGCCAGAAACGTCTGAAGTGACCGGCACCGTCTAGTTTTGCAGATTCATCAAGTGAGATTGGCACCGTATCGAAGTAGCCTTTCATGAGCCAAGCGTTCATTGGGATACCACCACCGACATAAAGGAAGATGAGGAACCAGCTTTGGTTGAGCGCATTGAGCATGAGGGCCATAACGAAGAAGGCGGTAAGAGCAGCCATGGTTGGTACCATTTGGATAATCAAGAAGAAAACCAAACTCTGCTTACGAGCGATGAAGTTATAGCGACTATAAGCGTAACCCGCTAGTACCACTATACTTGTTTGAATAACCATTGTCAAGAGAGCAATGATAAGCGTATTGAGGTACCAGGTTCCGTATAGAGTCTCGCTAAAGAGCTTGCTGAAATTGTCTAGTGTAAAGTTGATATTGCTATCCAATTTGAAGGCAACCACGTTACCAGACTTGAAGGCGGACATGATTGTAATCAAGAGAGGATAGATGATGATAACAGACAGAACAATCAGATAGAGATAGGTTAAGGTCTGATTGATTCTACGTCTAAATTTTACAGATACTTTCATCTTATACATCCTCCATTTCAAAAGCATTTAGTTTTTTGAAGGCAATCATGGAAATACTGATGACAATCATTGAGATAATCAATGTAACTGCTGCCGCCATTGAGTATTGAGGTGATGTACCTGTGGTTAATTTATAAATCCATGAAATCAAGATGTCAGTTGAACCTGCTCCACCACCGACGCTACCAGGACCACCATTGTTGAAGAGGTAGATGATAGAGAAGTTGTTGAAGTTGAAGGTGTATTGACTGATTAGTGTTGGAGCTGCTACTGCTAAAATCATCGGAAGGGTGATGTTACGGAATTTTTGAATGGCACTTGCACCATCAATGTAAGCAGCTTCGTACAAGTCGTTTGGAATGGATTGTAAAATACCCAAGGTCAAAACATAGATATAAGGGAAACCAAGCCAAGCCTGCATCATAATGAGAGCAACTTTAGTCCAGAATGGGTCGGTCTTCCAAGGGATAAGGAAATTATCGATGAATGGTAGGAATTTGCTCAGGAATGGCAATACCTGTGTGTTAATGGCACCGACACTATCGTTGAACATGTTACTAAAAGTCAAGATAGTTACGAAGGCAGGAACAGCCCATGGGAGCAAGAAGATAACACCGAAGATGCGTTTTCCTTTGATGAATGGCTGATTTGCGATGATGGCTGTCAAGATACCGATAACAATTTGAGCTGTTGAAGCGCAGAGTGCCCAGATAATTGTCCAGCCAAGTACAGAACCAAATGCGGTACGGAATGTGCTTAGTTTCCAGATGTTTGTAAAGTTAGTAATACCAATCCAATCCAACAATGCGCTTGGTGGCAGGTGTTTGAAGTCGTAGTTTGTAAAGGCGATAAACAATGTAACGACAACTGGGAAGATGATAGCAAAGGTCATCGCAATATATGATGGGATAATCAAGAGATATGGGAAACCATTCTCATAGATACCTTTTACCATTTCTTTTAATGTGGTAGCCACTGGCATCCCTGAATTCCATCGTTTCGCGGTATCACGCGCATCTTTTAGGTTGAGTGCATAGAAAGCGAGATAGACAACCGTGATAATCAAATGGAAAGAACCGCGAATCAGCATGAATAGTGAATTATCTTGTCCACGAACACTACCGAGGGTAATCAAGTTGCCTAATTCACCAGCTGCAATAGCAATAAAATAAACAAGGAAGGCAAGGGTAACACCCAAAAAGATGTATCCTTTGGCTTTTTGTTTATTGTAGATTTGTCCGAGACCAGGGATCAGGGACAAAAGGAGTGCCTTACCTGGATTTTGTTTCATAGTCATAGTCTCCTTATATAGCTTCTGAATAGATGGTAGATTTTATCTATTCAGTTTATCGTTAAGTAATAAAGTAGACTGGGAGGAACTCCCAGTCCAACTTTAAACTTGACTAGTTGCTGTGTTTTTGAGCAATTTCGTCTGCAATAGCTTTCACAGCGTCTGTTGCAGCAGTTTTAGCGTCTTTTGCACCACTTGCAGCTTCGAAGAGCATGTTACCAGCTGGTGTCCAAACTGAACCCATTTCTGAGATGTTTGGCATTGGTTGAGCTGAAGCGAACTGGTTGATAACTGCAGTTGTCAATTCGTCGTTTTTGCTTACAGCATATTCACGAGCTTCAGTGTTAGCTGGAACTTCGTTTGTAGCGTCGTAAAGTGCTTTTTGTTGGTCTGTAGCAGTCAAGAAGTCAACAAATTTTTGAGCCATTTCTTGGTTTTTAGCGCCTGTAGGAACAATCCACGCTTTACCACCACCGAATGCTGAGTAGTTTTTACCGTTTACAAGAGTTGGGATTGTTGCTACACCATAGTTTACACCAGCTTCTTTATATGAAGCTGCTTTCCAAGGTCCTTCGATGATAGCAGCTGCTTTACCGTCTGTAAATTGAGTGTTAATCAAGTTGTTTGCAGCAGTACCGTCTTGAAGACCTTGAGGCCATTTTTCATACCAAGTTTTAGCGTATTCAATCGCTTGGATTGCGCCTTCGTTAGCAAGACCGATGTCTTTTGGATTAGTACCGTTTTCACCAAATACGTAGCCACCGTAACCAGCTAGAAGTCCGTAAGTGTAGTAGAAGTTTGTCCAGTCAGCAAGGAAGGCAGTTGTTTTACCAGCTTCTCCTTCAAAGGCATATTTGCTATCTTTAGCAAGTGTTTCAAGTTCTGCAAATGTCTTAGGAGCTTCAGTCAACAAGTCTTTGTTGTAGTAAAGAACAAGTGTCTCGATAACTGCTGGTGAACCGTAAACTTTACCACCGTTTGTTACAAGAGCTGTTGTTGTCTCATCTGCTTTGCTATCATCTGCAAGTGTCAATTCAGATAATTGACCTTCAGAACCAAGGCTACCTACACGGTCGTATGGTGCCATCATAACGTCTGGAGCTGAACCAGATTGGTTATCCAATGACAAGTTATCCAAACCAGTCAAAGCATCACCAGTTTTAACTGTAACAGTCACACCATTTTCTTTTTCGAAGTCAGCTTTGACGTCGTTGATATAAGATTCATAACCTTGGTCAACGTAGACAGTCAATTCTTTGCTACCTTCAGCAGACTTAGATGCCTCTGTTGATGAACCTGAGTTTGAGCAAGCAGCTAAAACAGCAGTTGATGCAGCAAGAAGAGCAACGCTCTTAAGGAGATTGTGTTTCATTTTCTTCCCTCCGAAGATAAATAGTTTTGTGTGACGTCTGCTTTGCGCAAACGTTTTCCTAAGTTGACTTCATTATACACCAGATCGAATCCGTTTGCAAGCGTTTTTATAAAAAAATTTAAAAATTTTTTTGAGTTTTAAAAAACATAAGAATTTTTTTGTATATATAATGAAGAGAAATATGGAATGGTGTAGGAACGAACATAATTAAAGGAAAATCCCTTGATTTGTTACCGTTTTCAGTATATAATGAAAAAGAGAAAACGTTTGCGTCGTGTAAGCGGATTAGATAGGAGAGCTTATGAAAGTAAGACAGAGTGGTGTGCTGATGCACATTTCATCATTACCAGGAAAATATGGAATTGGTTCCATGGGACAATCGGCCTATGAATTTGTTGATTTTTTGGTAAGAACTAAGCAGCGCTATTGGCAAATCTTACCTTTGGGAACAACCAGTTATGGAGATTCTCCTTACCAGTCATTTTCAGCTTTTGCAGGGAATACTCATTTTATTGATTTCGATATATTGATTGATAAAGGTTGGCTGGCAGCAGAGGATTTACAAGGTGTTGAGTTTGGGCAGAATCCTACAGAGGTAGATTACGCAGCCATTTTTTATGCTCGCCGTCCATTACTGGAGAAGGCAGTTGCCAACATGAAGGCACAAGGCCTGCCAGAAGATTATTGGATGTTCTTAGGGGAGAATGACTTTTGGATTCATACCTTTGCGGAGTATATGGCTATAAAAGAGCATTTTGATCTCAAACCTTGGACAGAATGGGAAGATCAAGGGGCGCGCTTACGTTACTACGATACCTTGGAATATTATCGTCACTTGTTGGCAGATCGAATTGATTATCACCGCATTACACAATATTTATTCTTTTCACAATGGAAGGCTTTAAAGGCTTACGCCAATGCCAAAGGTGTTGAGTTTGTTGGGGATATGCCGATTTATATCGCGGCTGATTCTGCCGATATGTGGGCTAATCCACATTTCTTTAAAACAGATGAAGAAGGCAAGCCGAGTGTGGTTGCAGGCTGTCCGCCAGATGCCTTTTCGGAAATTGGTCAGCTTTGGGGTAATCCGATTTATGATTGGGAAGCGATGAAGCATGACGGATTTACTTGGTGGGTTGCTCGTTTACGTGAATCCTTTAAGATATACGATATGGTACGTATCGACCACTTTATCGGCTTTGCCTCCTTCTGGGAAATTCCAGCAGGTGAAGAAACTGCTGTAAATGGCTATCGTGTCGAAGCACCAGGTTTTGAATTATTTGATACAATCAAGCGTGAACTTGGTGATTTAAATATTATTGCTGAGGATTTGGGCTCTGTGACAGATAAGGTCATCCAATTACGTGATACGACAGGTTTTCCTGGTATGAAAGTCCTGCAATTTGCCTTTGATCCTGAGGGCGACAGCATTGAAATGCCACATAACCATCCTAATAATGTGGTGGCATATACGGGAACCCATGACAATGATACGATTCTTGGCTGGTACGAAAATGAAACAACGAAAGAATCGCGTGCATTCTTAGATAAGTACAGCAATCGTCGTGAGGGCGAAACGGTCAGTCATGCTCTTTTCCGCCTGCTCTTTGGTTCGCCTGCCTTTATGGCGGTGGCTACTATGCAGGACCTACTTGGTTTGGATGGTTCAGCTCGCATGAACTTGCCAAATACGCTTGGTGGTAACTGGACTTGGAGAATGACGGCAGATCAATTGACACCAGAGATTGAAGCGGAATTGCTAGACCTTACAGAAACCTATCGTCGGGTTAATGTGCATTTGGTTGATGAAAAGTCAGAATAAAATGAACTCCTCTAAGCAGCTAACTTAGAGGAGTCTTTGTTATCTCTGTTTACGGACATAGAGCCAGTAGCGAATCCAGTAGTAGATGGTGTAGAGTAGGCAGGCTACGATAGTCCAAATGAAAAATGTATTCAGCACTTTAGCAAGACTTGACAATAACCAGTTAATCAGTAGAGTAACTACAAAAATAATCACTCCGATATAGGTGGGTAATTTCTTCATGAGTTTTCCTCCTTTGAATTTAGTATAACAAAATTATATTTGTAGTCAAATGAAATATATGATTGACAATACAAAAATATGAGTATAAAATATAGAAAAAAGGAGGCTATTATGAAAAGACCAATTCATTTGTATATTTTTGTTGTGCTGTCATCTATTGCGAGCGTATTGCGTGGCTTTAATATATTTTTTGCGAAGTACGATGAGGCGGTTGTGCGTCAATTGTTGCAGAATTTTAATGTTGAGGGGATTGATGAGGCATATTTTACCTACATGAGAGAATCTATCAATTTCCAGACGAATCTTGTCAATAAGGCATTTGCAGTTGTGTTATTACTTGCTGTGATTGCGACGATTGTGCTGCTTTTCCTCAAGAAAAATGAGCAGGCTTCTTATACCTACCTGGGTTATCTTTTTGTAACTCTCCTATTTTCGACCTATGCTTTTATTGGTGAGAAAGGGTTGGGTCAAATTTATACGGATTCAGTTATGCGTCAGTCAGTAGAGGCGCAGGCAATGATGAATTATATTATTCGAGTTGTCCTATTTGCTATCTATTTTGGGGTAACTATTTTCTTCCATCTACGTAAACCGAAAGAAAAACCGAGCACAGCTATTAATTCGACAGATATTTAATGAAAAAGCACAGTCTAAAAAGATTGTGCTTTTAAGTTTTGTCTTTTTTGTGATTAGGAGATGGCGATGTAGCGTCGAGCACCTGAGTAACTGATATAGCTAATCCATGTGCGACCTTCGGCAGTAATAACTTTATCATAGCGAACGACTGAGCCAGCTCCGTAGAAGGTGATTTCAGGACTGGACAGACTTGGATTGTTGCGGACACTAGAGTAGGACTGGATGGTGTAGCTACCTGACGCTGGTAGGCTGTTGTTTGTAGATGGAGTAATGGTAGGCTGGATGGCGATATAGCGCCGAGCTCCAGAATAGCTGATATAGCTAATCCATCGTTGTCCGTCGGCTTCAAGAACCTTGTCGTAGCGGACGCTTTCGCCAGCATAATAGTAATCGAGGGTAGGGCTAGATAGACTAGCTTGAGATTTGATGGCCAGTTGGCTGGTAAAAGTATAGGTGCCGCTTGGGGCTAAGGCGGGTTGAGAGTTGGTTGTTCCCGCTCCGAGGTCTTTAAAATGAATGTAGCCGCTAACGGCATTTTTGGGGATAACTCGCCTTCCGTAGGTATAGCGAACACCGTAGTTGTATTCCTCGATCTCTACGGTATCTCCATTTACCGCAGAAACCCATGCGACATGCATGGGAGTTTCCCACCAGGCAACGGCGCCGACAGTAGGTGTCCTGTTAACTTGATAACCTTCTTGCTTGGCACGATGGCCCCAAACATTGGCATCACCATAGGCAGGTGGCAATGTAAAACCGTTAACTGTGCTAAGTCGAAAGGCTACAAAGGAGGTGCACTGGCGTGTGTAGAGTCTCCATGGATCGACTGCATCAACTGCTGTGTAGGGATAGTCATTTCCTCGCGCATTGGCTGAGGCTGAAGGTGGGGATTGTAAATTGATACCGACAATGAAAATGGCGGCTAGAAGCTGACAGGCGATTCCTTTTCTTCTCAAGAATGTTTTCATTATTTCTCCTTGTGTAGTAGATGTAGAGGTATCACGTGTACCTCCCATCTATATATTCGTAATTGAAATGAATCTTTTTGATTTTCATTTGGCATAAGGAGTTGTTGTGATAAGGAATCGGAAACGATAGTAGGCAATGTGGTAGAAAAAAAGCCTCGGCTGATAGCCGAAGGCTTTGATTACATTTTTTCTGGTGCTTTTACGCCGAGAAGACGTAGAGCTTCTTTGAGGACAAGTCCTGTTGCGTAGGCAAGTGCTAGACGGCTGTCACGCTCTGGGCTTTCATCCAAGATACGCGTGTGTGCGTAGTACTTGTTGAAGGATTGAGCTAGGTTGATAGCATATTTAGCGATGAGAGATGGGTCAAATTTGTCACCGGCACGTTCTACAACGTTTGAGAAGTTTTGGATGTGCTTGATGATTTCCCAGCTTTCTGCGTCAGCTAGTTTGTAGTCATTTTCTGCGCTTGGTACAAAGTTTGCCTTGCGCAGGATAGACTGGATGCGGGCGTATGCGTATTGTACGTAAGGACCTGTTTCGCCCTCGAAGGAAACCATAGCTTCTAGGTCGAAGTCGTAGCCGTTGTCACGGTCGGTTTTGAGGTCGTAGAACTTAACAGCGCCTACACCAACTGCGTGTGCCACTTCTTCCTTGTTTTCAAGGTCAGGGTTTTTAGCTTCGATTTGAGTAAGAGCGCGTGAAATAGCTTCATCTAGAGTTGGCTCGAGTAGGATAATATTTCCTTTACGAGTAGAGAGTTTTTTCTTATCCTTGGTAACCAGACCGAAGGTGATGTGGGTCATATCGTCGCTCCAGTCGAAATCCATTTCTTTCAAGACAGCCTTGAGCTGTTTGAAGTGGTTGATTTGCTCCTGACCAACGACATAGATGCTTTTCACAAAGTCGTAAGTGCGTTTGCGGTACATAGCTGTTGCCATGTCACGTGTGATGTAAAGTGTTGCACCGTCTGTTTTCATGATGAGGGCTGGTGGAAGATTGTAGCTTTCGAGGTCAACGATTCTTGCACCTTTAGATTCTTGAAGAAGTCCTTTTTCTTCTAAGATTTGGATACCTTCGTCCATCTTATCGTTGTAGAAAGCTTCACCATTATAGCTGTCGAAGGTTACATCGAGTTTGTCGTAGATGCGGTTGAATTCAACCAAGCTTTCATCACGGAACCATTGCCATAGCTCGTGAGCTTCTGGATCGCCATCTTCCAATTTTTTGAACCATTGACGAGCTTCTTCGTCCAACTCAGGCTTTTCTTCCGCTTCAGCGTTGATACGCACATAGAGTTTGAGGAGTTCTGAAATTGGGTCTGCTTCGACCGCAGCCTTGTCACCCCAAAGTTTGTAGGCAACAATCAACATACCGAACTGTTTACCCCAGTCACCCAAGTGGTTGATGCGGATTGGCTTGTAGCCAAGCTTTTCGTGGATGTTAGCAAGGGCATCACCGATAACGGTTGAGCGCAAATGTCCAACTGAGAATGGTTTAGCAATGTTTGGACTAGACATGTCGATGGTTACATTGCGTCCTTGACCAATGTTGAGTTGACCGTATTGGTCTTTTTCAGTAATAACATCTGTCAAGACTTGGTGGGAGATAGCAGCCTTGTCCAAGAAGAAGTTGACGTAAGGACCGGTTGCAACAACGTTCTCAAAGCCAGTTGTATCGAGTTTTTCAACGATGTCCGTTGCGATAGCCTGTGGAGCCTTGCGTTCCACTTTAGCAAGTGAGAAGGCTGGGAAGGCAATATCGCCCATTTCTGATGATTTTGGTTTTTCTAGCAGATTGTAGATAGCTTCCACTTCCAAACTCGGAAGGATGGCAGCCAATCTTTCTGCAATCACTTGTTTTTGATTCATATAGGATTTCCTCCAAAGTTATTGATTCTATTTTAACACATTTCTAGGCTAATAGCGGGGAAAAGTGTTATAATATTTCTATAAATATACATTTTGAGGTAAAATGATGAATAAAGCAGGACGACATGATTTAATAAAGGCCATGATTCGTCAAGAAAAAATAGGGCGACAAACGGATATTCAGCAAGGTTTAGAGGCTCGAGGGGTAGTGGTAACCCAGACAACCTTGTCTCGTGATTTACGTGAGTTGGGAGTGATAAAAATTCATGAAAATGGGCGTTCATTTTATTCCTTAGCTATCGAAGAAGAGCGCGTGAATTTTATCCAATTATTGGCACAATATGCGTATAAAGTAGATAGGGCTAGTTTTATTCTGGTCCTTCATTCAGAGCTGGGAGAAGCGGCCTTGATGGCCAATATCATTGATGCAGAAAAGCCAGAGACTATTTTGGGAACGCTGGCGGGAGCTAATACACTTTTAGTTATTTGTCGAGATGATGTAGCGGCTCAGCAAGTTGAAGCGGAGATTAACTACTATTTGAATTAGAACAAGGAGAGATGATGGCAATAGAAAAAATTTCTCCGGGAATGCAGCAGTATCTGGATATAAAAGCACAGTATCCAGATGCTTTTTTGCTTTTCCGTATGGGAGACTTTTATGAGTTATTTTATGAAGATGCGGTAGAAGCGGCACAGATTTTGGAACTGTCCCTGACCAGTCGGAATAAGAATGCGGAGAATCCGATTCCTATGGCGGGGGTACCGTATCACGCGGCACAACAGTATATCGACACACTTGTTGAATTGGGGCATAAGGTCGCTATTGCTGAGCAGATGGAAGATCCTAAGCAGGCAGTCGGCGTGGTCAAGCGGGAAGTAGTGCAGGTCATTACTCCTGGTACGGTAACAGATTCGTCCAAAATGGGAGCCGACAGTAACTATTTGGTTGCGATTGACCGTCAGGGAGTGCAGTTCGCACTTTCTTATATGGATGTGTCAACAGGTCAGTTTTTTGTGACTAGTTTGGATGATTTTACCAGTCTTTGCGGTGAAATCCGCAATTTACGGGCACGTGAATTGGTCATCGGCTATGCTCTGTCGGAGGAAGAGGAGCAGGTTTTCTCGAATCAGATGAACTTGTTGCTGTCTTTTGAGGAGGAGGTGACGGAGGATGTTCAGCTGATTGACAACTCGCTGACGGATTTGGAAAAGGCTGCGGCT
Source organism: Streptococcus suis (assembly GCF_902702775.1). Classification (NCBI taxonomy): domain Bacteria; kingdom Bacillati; phylum Bacillota; class Bacilli; order Lactobacillales; family Streptococcaceae; genus Streptococcus; species Streptococcus suis. The sequence continues at coordinate 2,106,461 of NZ_LR738724.1, read as the reverse complement.
GGGAAACTCCTCAGCTACCTTCATCGGACTCAGATGCGAGATCTGAGCCACTTGCAAAAGGTGGTCCATTATGAAATCAAGGACTATCTGCAAATGGACTATGCAACCAAGTCTAGCCTGGACCTGCTTGAAAACGGTCGGACAGGTAAGAAGCATGGTAGTTTGTACTGGTTGTTAGACGAAACCAAGACAGCCATGGGTATGCGACTATTACGGACATGGATTGATCGTCCCTTGATTGACCTTAAGCGGATTGAGAATCGTCAGGCTGTCGTTCAGGTTTTTCTGGATTACTTCTTTGAACGGAGTGACTTGGTCGAGGCTTTAAAAGGTGTCTATGACATCGAACGCTTGGCCAGTCGGGTGTCTTTTGGAAAAACCATGCCCAAGGATCTCTTGCAGCTCTCCCAGACTCTGGGAAATATCCCAGCAATCAAGAATATCTTGCTACAAATCAATGAGCCTGCTCTAGGCAATCTGGTAGCTGGATTGGACCCAATTCCAGAACTGCATGCTCTCATCAGCTCTGCTATTGCCCCAGAAGCCCAAGGGACCATCACAGATGGAAATATCATCCGTACGGGCTTTGACGAAACGCTGGATCAGTACCGTCTGGTCATGCGTGAGGGAGCGGGTTGGATTGCGGAGATTGAGGCCAAGGAGCGTGAAGCGTCTGGTATCAACAATCTTAAGATTGATTACAATAAAAAAGACGGTTACTATTTTCATGTGACCAATTCCAATCTGGGCAATGTGCCTAGTCATTTCTTCCGTAAGGCGACCTTGAAAAACTCGGAGCGCTATGGAACGGAAGAGTTGGCTAAGATCGAAGGGCAGATGTTGGAGGCGCGTGATAAGTCTGCTAATTTGGAGTACGAGATTTTCATGCGGATTCGCCAAGAGGTTGAGAAGTATATCGGTCGCTTGCAGAAGTTGGCTCGGACCATTGCAACCATCGATGTTTTGCAGGCTTTTGCAGTTGTGGCAGAGCAGCAACATTTGGTTTGTCCACGCTTTACAGTTCAAAGAGAACTAACCATTGACCGTGGACGTCATGCAGTGGTGGAGAAGGTCATGGGCAAGCAGACCTATATTCCCAACTCTATTCACTTGAATACCGATACGCATATGCAACTGATTACTGGTCCAAACATGAGTGGTAAGTCTACCTATATGCGGCAGTTGGCGGTTATTGTCATTCTGGCGCAGATGGGTTCTTATGTGCCTGCGGATCAGGCTGCATTGCCGATTTTCGATGCTATTTTCACTCGGATTGGGGCGGCAGACGACTTGGTCAGCGGTCAGTCTACCTTTATGGTCGAGATGATGGAGGCCAATAAGGCGGTCCGTCTGGCGACAGATCGGTCGCTCATCCTCTTTGACGAACTTGGACGGGGAACGGCCACCTATGACGGTATGGCCCTGGCCCAGTCTATCATCGAGTACATCCACGACAAGATTGGTGCCAAGACTCTCTTTGCCACCCACTACCATGAGTTGACAGACCTTAGCCAGACCTTAGAACACCTAGAGAATGTCCATGTATCGACCTTGGAGAAGGACGGCCAAGTCACCTTCCTCCACAAGATTGCCCAAGGTCCAGCTGACAAGTCCTACGGGATCCATGTGGCTAAGATTGCGGGAATGCCAGAGGAGCTATTGCAGCGGGCGGATAGGATTTTGCAGACGCTTGAAAACCAAGCCCCTACTGCACCAACTCACCCAGCTCCGTCAGTTGTGGAAGAGCCGTCTGGTCAAATCGACCTCTTCGCAGACACGCCATCTCACCCAGTCCTCGATGAACTGGCAAAACTGGACATCTATAATATGACCCCAATGGAAGTCATGATGAGGGTGGCAGAATTGAAGAAGAAACTATAAGACAATGAAAGTCAGGACAGTTGTTCTGGCTTTTTTGCAGTTTAGTCTCTCGGAACCATTATTTCTCTCATAACCTCTGCTATTGTCGGACAAGGAACTTATCTACCTCTTCTGGTTTATCTTTATCTTGGTCTACGCTTTGCTATTTTTCCTAAATTATCGGAAAATGGAGCGGCAGATTAAGGACATCAACGGTCGTTTGTAGTATAATAGCACTATCATTTAATTGGAGTGTCTTATGAAAATTATTTTGACGATTGTCTATAGTTTAGGGGTAGTGTGGAATACTCTCTATATTGCCTACAATGTCGGTAAACTTCCTTTGTTGAATTTGCTTTGGCCTGCTGTGATTTTAGTGGCCTGTGCTATTAACCTGTACTTTTTATGGACTAGAAAACAAGAGTCAGAATAGGCTCTTTTTTTGATCCATAAATATTTTTTATGGCTGGCTATAAATAATTTAAAATATACAAAAAAGAGAGAGCATGATAAGATAGTGTCTATACATTACGAAAGGAGGGCAGGATGGGGAAACCGATTATTGGCATCACCAGTAATGAAAAGCCTGTCGCAGAGGGGATTCCGATTATGAAGTTATCGGTGTCTCGTAACTTTGCAGATGGAATCAAGCGAGCGGGGGGCCTTCCTTTTTATATCCCCTTGTCTGGTGAAACGGATGTTGTCGACTATGTGTCGGCGATTGATAAGTTATTACTGACGGGTGGTCAACATGTATTACCTCAGTTTTACGGTCAAGAAAAACTCATCGAAAGCGATGACTATTTCAAGGAACGTGACGAATTTGAACTGAAATTGGTCCACGAAGCCTTGAGACAGGAAAAACCGATTTTGGGGATTTGCAGGGGGATGCAGCTTTTCAATGTTGCACGTGGAGGAACTCTCAAACAAGCGGTAGAGGGGCATCGGTCCATGCCTTTTGATCTGATTCACCAGGTGGAATGTAAAGAGGCAACGCCTCTGGCTAGTATTTTTGGTCAGAGAGTAGCTGTCAATTCTATTCACAGCCAGGCGATAGAGAATCTGGGTCAGGGGCTAGAAGCGATTGCGCATTCTGTGGATGATGGTATTATTGAGGCTGTCCAATCAATGGATGAGACACGTTTTCTGGGTGTCCAGTGGCATCCGGAACTTCTGATTGATCAAAGTGGCGGTAATCAGAAGCTATTTGATTATTTTGTGCAGACCTTGTAGGTCTGACTTGCTGATACAAAAGGAGAATTACTATGAAATTAAGAACTATTCTATCACTGGCTGGTATTACAGCCCTTGCGACAGTTGCTTTGGCAGCTTGCTCGTCTACCTCAAACTCATCAAACACTAGCTCTTCAGAAGCGGATAAAAAAGAAACCATCGTAATGGGAACTGTTGGGACTACCAAACCTTTTTCTTATCGAGATGAGAATGGAGAGTTGACAGGGTTTGATATTGAATTGGCTCGAGCTATCTTTGATGGTTCTGACCAGTATGAATTGACCTTTGAAACAACAGATGGTAGCGGTCAATTCCCTGGCTTGGATTCAGGACGCTTTGATTTGTTAGGGAATAATACTTCCTATACAAAAGAGCGTGGTGAAAAATACCTCTATTCTTATCCAACGGCCTCTACACCGTCTGTTTTAGCTGTGCCAAAAGATACGGATATTCAGTCTTATAATGATATTGGTGGTCATTCTACACAGGTAGTTACAGGGACAACAACAGCTGCTCAGCTAGAGGAATACAATACTCAGCATACGGATAAACCAGTCGACATCAACTATACTGGTGAGAATATCACACAGATTTTGACCAATATAAATGATGGCAAGTATGATTTTAAAATTTTTGATGCCCCTACGGTTAATGCTATTATTGCAGATCAAAATTTGACAAATCTTAAAACAATCGAGCTTGAAGCAGCAGAAAAACCGTTTATTTACTATGTATTTTCTTCGGACAATACGGCTCTACAAAGCTTTGTCAACGACCGTATCAAGGCTTTGAACGAAGATGGGACTATTGCAAAATTGACAGAGCAATTCTTCGGAAAAGACTATGCTCCAACGGCAGAGGAACTAGCTGTTCCTAATGAATAGGAGTCGATAGTATTGTGACAGGAGGGAGCAGTCCAAGTGGGCTGTTCCTTTTTCATTGTCTTTTTATAATCATTAAGATTACTTATCACAGCCATAAAATATATATAAGGTTGATGTGGGTGGTTACATGATAAAATAGAGTATACGGCAGAAAATCTGTCATTTTTAAATGTTTGGAGAAGAGTATGATTGGTGTATTAGGAATAACAGGACCGGCATGGTATCAAGGTTTTTTAGAGTGGTTACCGGATGGTAAGCTATTTAGTATTAGGGCTGTTTTTGATGCCCTACCATCCATTATTGAACGTTTACCGATTACGATTGGCTTGACGCTCGCTGGTGCTTTTTTTGGTTTGATATTGGGCTTGGTTTTTGCGATTGTAAAGATTAATCGTGTGCGATTCGTATATCCCGTTCAGGCAGTTTTTGTTAGTTTTTTGCGAGGCACTCCTATCTTGGTGCAGCTGATGTTGACCTACTATGGAATTCCATTGGTTCTCAGAGGGCTTAATCAGGAATATGGTCTTAATTGGAATATCAATGCTATTCCTGCAGCTGTCTTTGCGATTACAGCCTTTGCATTTAATGAGGCAGCCTATATGAGTGAGTCTATTCGTGCTGCGATTCAGGCTGCTAGTCCAGGGGAGATTGAGGCAGCTCGTTCCTTAGGTATGACTTCTGGCCAGGTTTATCGTCGGATCATCATTCCTAATGCGGCTGTGATTGCAACTCCGTCGTTGATTAACACCTTGATTGGTCTGACTAAAGGAACTTCCCTAGCCTTCAGTGCGGGTATCGTTGAGGTCTATGCACAGGCACAGATTCAAGGTGGGGCAGACTATCGCTACTTTGAGCGGTACATTTCTGTCTCTTTGGTCTACTGGGCGCTCTCTGTTCTGATTGAGTCTTTCGGCCGTTTCCTTGAAAATAAAATGGCTATTCAGGCCCCTGAATCAGTAGATATTTCTGGAGTTGGAGGTGATCGCTAGTGATTAAAATTCGCAATTTAGTCAAGGAATTTTCAGGACAAAAAGTACTAGATGGAATCGATATGGACATTGAAAAAGGGCAGGTTATTGCCCTTGTTGGACCATCTGGAGCAGGAAAATCAACAATTTTGCGTAGTCTGAACTATCTGGAGCAGGCAGATGCAGGGAGTATCGAAATTGATGGTTTTACAGTTGATTTTACCAATATTTCAAAAGAGGAGATATTGACCTTACGCCGCAAACTGGCTATGGTCTTTCAGCAGTTTAATCTGTTTGAACGAAAGACAGCTCTTGATAATGTCAAGGAAGGGCTTAAAATTGTCAAGCGGATGGATGATGCCTCTGCAACCGCCCTTGCCAAAGAAGAATTGAGAAAGGTCGGTCTGTCAGAACGTGAGAACCATTATCCAAGACATCTGTCAGGTGGTCAAAAGCAACGTGTGGCTCTTGCACGTGCTCTTGCCATGCAACCAGACATTTTGCTACTAGATGAGCCGACTTCGGCGCTTGATCCAGAGTTGGTTGGAGAAGTAGAACGTTCCATTGCCGATGCGGCTAAGACAGGACAAACGATGATTTTAGTTAGTCATGACATGAATTTCATTTACCAAGTGGCGGATAAGGTATTATTTCTAGAAAACGGCCGTATCCTGGAGCAGGGGACACCTGAGGAGCTTTTCCATCATCCTAAAGAAGAACGGACTAGAGAATTTTTCGCCTCTTATTCAAATCCTCAATTTTAAAGAGGCATGTGGTGACCCGCCCTAGCCTATTTTCAATACATAGAGCCAGCCCTGTTAGAGGGCTGTTTTTTAGATTTTCTGATAGAGAAGTTATATCTTTACCCCAATCTGTTTTCATATTTCAATCTAGTAATTCATCCTTGTCAAGTGGTGAAATTGAGCACAGTTGTTTTCCAATTGATAGAATTTTTGAGACCTATATATAGTGCATAGATAGGTTGTTTAATATTTTTTTACACAAGATATTGATTTTTATTTTGTGAAGTGCTACACTAATAGAAGTGAAGAATTTTGGAGGTTTGTCAGATGAATGTGCAAGAAAATGTCTTACCGAGTATAGAATTATTGGTTTTGAAACGTGATGGACGGACAGTATCCTTTGATCAGGATAAGATTTTTTCTGCTCTTCGGCGGGCAAACCAAGAATTAGAACATCCTGTTTCAGAGGCAGGTTTAAAAATTGTATTAGAAGCTGTTTTGGCTGAAATTGGTCGCCGATTTGAGAAAGATGTTCAAATTTACGAAATTCAAACGGTCGTTGAACAGGAATTGTTAAAGGCTCATTTATATGATTTGGCGGAGCTTTATATTCAATACCGAACACGCCGTGATTTTCGCCGTCATCAGGCTACCGATATTAATTTTGAGATTCATAAGCTGTTGAGCAAGGACCAGTCTGTGGTCAATGAAAATGCCAATAAGGATGCGGATGTGTTCAACACTCAACGGGACCTGACAGCAGGTATTGTCGGCAAGTCTATCGGTCTCAAATTATTGCCAGCTCATGTGGCTAATGCCCATCAAAAGGGGGACATCCATTATCACGACTTGGATTACAGCCCTTATACACCAATGACTAACTGTTGTTTGATTGATTTTAAAGGGATGTTGGCACAGGGCTTCAAGATAGGAAATGCGGATGTAGAAAGTCCGAAGTCTATCCAAACAGCTACGGCTCAGATTTCACAAATCATTGCCAATGTGGCCTCTAGTCAATATGGTGGTTGCTCAGCTGACCGTATCGATGAAGTTTTGGCGCCCTATGCGGAACTCAATTACCAAAAGCATTTGAAAGACGCCAAGGATTGGGTGTTAGCAGACAAGCAAGAAGAATATGCGCGTGCTAAAACGCAAAAAGACATCTATGACGCTATGCAGTCTTTGGAGTATGAAATCAATACCCTTTTTACTTCCAATGGACAAACACCCTTTACCTCACTCGGTTTTGGGCTAGGGACATCGTGGTTTGAGAGAGAAATTCAAAAAGCGATTTTGAACATTCGTATCAAGGGTCTGGGGCGCGAAGGTCGGACAGCTATCTTTCCTAAGCTGATTTTCACAGTTAAGCGTGGATTGAACTTGGAGCCAGATTCTCCAAACTATGACATCAAGCAATTAGCGATTGAATGTGCGACCAAGCGTATGTATCCAGATATGCTTTCTTATGACAAGATTATTGAGTTGACAGGTTCCTTCAAGGTGCCAATGGGCTGCCGCTCTTTCCTTCAAGGTTGGAAGGATGAAAATGGGGAGGATGTGACATCTGGTCGTATGAACCTAGGTGTCGTAACCGTCAATTTGCCACGGATTGCCATGGAGTCTGCAGGAGATATGGATAAGTTCTGGGAAATCTTTGCAGAACGCATGGCCATTGCCAAGGATGCTCTGGTCTATCGTGTGGAACGAGTGAAGGAAGCAACTCCAGCTAATGCTCCAATTCTCTATCAATATGGGGCATTCGGCAAACGCTTAGCTAAGACAGACGCTGTAGATGAAGTCTTTAAAAATCGTCGAGCAACCGTATCTTTGGGCTACATTGGTTTGTATGAAGTTGCAACAGTATTTTACGGTGGTGAATGGGAGACCAACCCAGAGGCAAAAGATTTCACGGTGGATATTATCAAGAAAATGAAAAACTTGGTTGAAGATTGGTCGGATGAATATGGTTATCATTTCTCAGTTTATTCGACACCATCTGAAAGCCTGACAGACCGCTTCTGCCGTATGGATACAGAGAAATTTGGCATTGTTAAGGACATTACGGATAAAGAGTATTACACTAACAGTTTCCATTATGATGTACGCAAAAATCCAACACCATTTGAAAAACTGGACTTTGAGAAAATTTATCCTGCTGTAGGTGCTAGTGGTGGATTTATCCATTACTGTGAATACCCTGTGCTGCAACAAAATCCAAAGGCCTTGGAGGCTGTTTGGGACTATGCCTATGACCGTGTAGGTTACTTGGGGACCAATACTCCGATTGACCATTGTTACGCTTGCGATTTTGAGGGCGATTTTGAGCCTACGGAGCGTGGCTTCAAGTGTCCAAGTTGCGGAAATAGTGATCCTAAATTGGTAGATGTTGTTAAACGAACTTGTGGGTATCTAGGCAATCCACAGGCCCGTCCGATGGTAAAAGGTCGTCACAAGGAAATTTCGGCGCGTGTGAAACACATGAATGGGTCGAGCTTATAAGTAATAAACAGACTATGTAGAGCTTCCACAGTTCCAGTTAGCTGTGGAAGTTTATTATAAACGAACAAGAGATAAAAAAAGAGGAGAAAACAATGGGAAAATATCAATTAGACGATAAGGGGAAGGCCCTGGTGGCACGCTATCATGAGAAGAATTCTAATGTGAAGCAGGATAAAAAAGCGCGTGTGCAGGAATTGCTCAAACAAGCAAAAAACAAGAAAAAATAGCATGGACTATACAGATATTAGTATTCTCCATACCAATGATATGCATTCCTACATGGAGAATTTTCCTAAGAAGGCGCAACTGATTGCGGATATTCGGGATGGTAATGAGAAAAAGGGGATTCTGAGCTACAGATAGGTCTCGACCCTCAGATGTGGGGCATAGTCCCAGACGGTGAGGGTTTTATGGTCAATGGCAGAGCAGTCGAGCCAGATAAGGTCTATCAGATTATGACCAACTCTTTTGTCTGGAGCGGCAAGGACAACTATGATGATTTCCACAAGGCAGAAATTGTGCAGGACTTGGGACTGGATATAGACATCATCAGTGAATTTTTCAAAAGACAATATGGAGGCTAGAATGGAACTAAGAAGACCAACTGTGGCAGATAAGGAAACGATTTTGGATATGTTGGCCGAGTTTGAAGCAGCAGGCTCTGCTATGGACGGAGGCTTTATCTCCAAAGATGTGGACTTTGAAGACTGGATTTTGAGAAACCAAGATTATGAGGCAGGTCTCAATCTGCCAGACGGTTTTGTTCCTTCTATTCAATATGTGTCATTTGACCAAACAGGTCGAGCCCTTGGTTTTCTCAGTCTACGCCTACGGCTCAACGATTTCCTGCTTAATAAAGGCGGTCACATTGGCTATTCCATTCGTCCGACCGAGCGTGGAAAGGGCCATGCCAAGGAACAACTTCGACTTGGTTTGCAGGAAGCCGCAACCAAAAATATTTCCAAAGTCCTTGTGACCTGCTCGGCAGACAATCAAGCCAGTCGCCGCACGATTGTGGCTTGTGGTGGCGTTTTGGAAGATGTTCGAGACGGGGTAGAAAGATACTGGATTGAGGATTAATGGGAGTGACAAACTACTGAATCAAAACAGGAAAGGAATTGAGATTGGTTCTGCACTAGGCTTGCTGGGATCAATCCGAGCTAAAGCATTGGAAGTACCATTTATGGATAAAAACAGTCTGTGTACTGGTAAAACGGAATTCATCCAAACGATCAGATTTCATTTGCTTATGCTCAGGTATTTGAAATGAATAATCCTAAACCACAAGAATGGAAGAGCGAGGAACTTAGCCAAGGGCGAATAATGGACTACAAAGCCTTTAACTTTGTGGATGGAGAAGGAGTCCGTTGCTCTCTATATGTTAGTGGCTGTCTGTTTCACTGCGAGGGCTGCTACAATGTTGCAACCTGGTCTTTTAAAGCTGGGATTCCCTATACCAAGGAGCTTGAAGACCGCATTTTAGCAGACTTGGCCCAGCCCTATGTGCAGGGCCTAACCCTCTTGGGTGGCGAGCCTTTTCTGAATACGGGCACGGTCCTCCCACTCGTAAAGCGAATTCGGAAAGAACTGCCAGAAAAAGACATTTGGTCTTGGACAGGCTACACATGGGAAGAAATGATGTTAGAAACTCCGGATAAGTTAGAGTTACTATCCTATTTAGATATTCTAGTTGACGGCCGCTATGACCGTACCAAGCGCAATCTTATGCTGCAATTTCGAGGCTCATCGAATCAACGCATCATCGATGTACAGAAATCATTGCAGGAAAAACGAGTTGTCCTGTGGGATAAGTTAAAAAAATAGCCCTTCACAATGTGAAAGGGTTCTTTTTGACCAAATTTTGACCAAATTCACTATAAAACGAGAAAAAGCCTTGATAAAACAAGACTTTCCTCATATCAACCAATCCTCCCTGTAGGGATCGAACCTACGACCCACGGATTAAGAGTCCGCTGCTCTGCCAGCTGAGCTAAGGAAGGTAAAAAATAAAAATGCTGTATTGGTACCGGTTATCCATGGATTGTATTGATCCCGCACGCTAAAAGCAGGTGGGTGACGCGTTTCTAACTTAGTTGCTTCTGGGTGTGCCAGCTTGCATACTGTCAGAGGATCTTTGTCTCCCTAGTAATACAAAAATAGTCGGTCAACACATAGGTATGAATTCGTATACCACAGCAGTTCTTATTTATGATTTAATAATACCACTTTTTTTTGAAAAATCAAGAGAAAAATGGCAAAAATGTAAGCGGTGTCAAAGGGTGTGTGCCAAAAAACCAGTTCTATCAAGGATTTTGGCGTCTATTTTTTTTCAAATTTTTTATCTTTTCTTGGGTCATACCCAAGGCACGCTCGTATTTGCCGGTGTCGTTGGCGGTGAAGTAGTCCGCATTCAGTAACTTATCGGGCAGGTATTGCTGGTCCACCCATTTTTCAGGATAGGCATGCGGATACTGGTAGCCAATAGCATTTCCCAGCTCCTTACTACCAGCATAATGGCCGTCCCGCAGGTGATTTGGAATAGGCAGATGACCGTTTTTCCGCAAATCAGCCAGAGCTGCATCCATAGCCTGATAGGCAGAATTGGACTTGGGAGAAAGAGCCAAATCGACTACCACATTGGCAATCAAAATCCGTGCTTCTGGAAAGCCGATTTTCTGGGCAGCTTCAAGGGCCGTCACCGTATGAATCTGAGCCTCTGGATTGGCCAAGCCGATGTCTTCGTAGGCAATGACCATCAAGCGACGGGCCAGACTAGGCAGGTCTTCCGCCTCAATCAAACGGGCGGCGTAGTGGAGGCTGGCATTGACATCGCTACCCCGAATGGATTTTTGCAGAGCCGAGAGGATGTCGTAGTGGGCATCGCCGTTCTTGTCCATGCTGATGTAGGACTTTTGCAGGCTATTTTCCACGGCGTCCAGATCAATGTGGCGGCTACCGTCATCACTTTCCTTGGTCGAAAGCACAGCTAATTCTAGCGAATTGTAAGCAGCACGTAGGTCACCGTTGGTGGCGTTGGCTAGGAAATCCAGAGCCTCAGGCTCAATGGTAATGGGGAAGTCAAAACCACGTTCACTGTCTGTCAGAGCCAGTTCCAAGGCCTGTCGGATGTGGCTGGTTTGCAAAGGTTGTAATTCAAAAATCTGCACTCGACTGCGAATGGCAGGCAGAATTGAGAAGAAGGGATTTTCCGTCGTTGCCCCAATCATGATGATATTGCCATTTTCCAAGAGAGGAAGCAGGAAGTCTTGTTTGGTCTTGTTGAGACGGTGGATTTCATCGAGCATGAGGACCAGACCGCCAGAAAACTTGGCCTCTTCAGCGATTTCCTGCAGGCGTTTTTGGTTGTCGGTCGTGGCATTAAAGGTCCGAAAGGCATACTTGGTCGTACCAGCAATGGCGGACGCAATCGAGGTTTTGCCAATCCCAGGCGGACCGTAGAGAATCATGGACGACAGCATATTGGCATCAATCATGCGGCGGATAATCTTTCCAGGACCGACCAGGTGTTCCTGACCGATGACTTCATCAATGGATTTGGGCCGCATACGAAGGGCGAGATTGGCTGGCATAGGCTTCCTTTCGTTTCTTTTGTTAGCTGAATATGGTACACTTATTATAACATAAAATCGAAAGAGGTCTGATATGGCAAAACATGGCTTTTTAGATGTGCTGGAAGCGGCACTGGACAAACATTTTACTTACGATTACGAGCTTAACTGGGACAAGAAAAACCACGCAGTTGAGTTGGCTTTTATCTTGGAAGCACAGAACGCGGCTGGGGTTGAAACGGTGGACGACGAAGGCAATGCTTCTGCGGAGGATATTGTCTTGGAGGAGTATGTCCTTTTCTACAACCAGGACAAGTCCCGCTTTGATGCGGAAGACTACCTGGTCGCTCTGCCATTTGACGCCAAGAAGGGCTTTTCAGCAGAGTTTCTGACCTACTTCGCAGGTTTTCTCAAGGACACCGCCGACCAAGGTTTAGACGACCTCATGGACTTTTTGGCGGACCCAGAAGCCCAAGAGTTCGCGATTGCTTGGGACGGTGAGGCTTTTGAAAAAGGCAGAGCAGAATTGGTGGAGGGGGAATTTTACCCATATCCGAGGTATTGAGATGGTTCATGAAATGTTACTGGCTCCAAAACCGTTTGAAATGATGAAGTCTGGTCAGAAGACCATTGAGCTACGACTTTACGATGAGAAGCGCAAGCATATACAAATTGGAGATCGCATCCGTTTTTATTGTACAGAGAATCAGACGCAAACGATCGAGGTGCAAGTATTAGATCTTCACATATTTGATAATTTTGCTCAGTTATACAAAGAACTGGATTTATTATCTTGTGGGTATACGCAAAGCAGTATCAGAGAGGCGAAACCAGAAGATATGGAAGTTTACTATTCGCGAGAACAGTTAGAACAATATGGTGCAGTAGGTATAGAATTGAGGGTAATAGATTCTATTTGACATTCCGTTTCCTCTCTTGCTTGACTGCAGGCGAAACTTTTGCTATTATAAAAATAGAAAAGGCGTTGAGTTCCAGCTCAACGCCCAGTAGGACCGCTAAACGGTGGTTCAGTTCGTTAGATTAAATAACCGTCAGAACTGTGTCAAAGTTTGCTGACGGTTATTTTTTATCTCGAATAGCTAAAATGATGACGATTATCAAGCTCAGTATTTCAACAAGTAGACTTGATAAATATAAATCCAGAGATCTCCGACGCTCGAGTTTTGAAACGATATTTTTCAAAACTCGAGCTAGTGCGAGCCCTAGACAAATCTTATAGGATTTGTCGTTGCCAGATGAGTAAGTTAACTTACCATCTGGCATGGGCTAGCCTTTCTAGCAGATTTGCTGTCCACTTTCATGGGCATCACCTCCGTTCAGAAACTTGGAACCACCGTCTCAAACTTTCCTACACATGTTTATTCGCAGTGCGATTAGAAAATTTTCGAAAAAGTATTATTAGGGCTCCATTGCGTAACATTAACTTGTAAAAAAGGCTAGAAATCGGTACAATAATACAGTGATTGACGCATAGAAAAGAAAAGGAACAACAAACATGAACTCATGGCAAGAATTAACGATTCACGTGCATCGTGATGCAGAAGAAGCAGTTTCAAATCTGATGATTGAAACGGGCAGTCAGGGGGTGGCCATTAGCGACTCGGCTGACTATGTGGGACAGGAGGACCGTTTTGGTGAACTTTATCCCGAGGTGGAGCAGTCGGATATGATTGCGATTACGGCTTACTATCCTGATACTGTGGATATTGAGGAAGTTAAGGCAGACTTGGCGACCCGCTTGGCGGATTTGACAGGCTTTGGCTTGGAAACGGGTCAGGTCAGCCTAGAAAGTCAGGAACTGGCGGAGGAAGACTGGGTGGACAACTGGAAGAAATACTATGAGCCAGCCCGCATTACCCACGATTTGACCATTGTGCCGTCTTGGACCGACTATGAGGCGACTGCTGGTGAGAAGATTATCCGCCTGGACCCAGGCATGGCTTTCGGTACGGGCACCCACCCGACGACCAAGATGAGCCTCTTTGCCTTGGAGCAGGTCCTACGTGGTGGCGAAACGGTCATTGACGTCGGCACAGGCTCAGGCGTCCTCTCCATTGCCAGCTCTCTCTTGGGTGCTAAGGAGATTTACGCCTATGACTTGGATGAAGTGGCGGTGCGTGTGGCCCAGGAAAACATTGACCTCAACGCCCATACTAGCAACATCCATGTCGCGGCAGGCGATCTACTTCGTGGCGTTGACATTAAAGCAGAAGTCATCGTTGCTAACATCTTGGCGGACATTCTCATCCATCTGACCGAGGATGCCTACCGTCTGGTCAAGGACGAGGGCTACTTGATTATGAGCGGTATCATCGCGGACAAGTGGGACATGGTGCGAGCATCTGCGGAGGCGGCGGGCTTCTTCCTTGAGACCCACATGATTCAGGGCGAGTGGAATTGCTGCGTCTTCAAGAAAACCGCTGACCGCTCAGGTGTGATTGGAGGCTAGGATGCAGCAGTATTTTGTCAATGGCAGAGCACCGCAGGGAGTTCTCCAGATTAAGGATAAGGACACTGCCAAGCATATGTTTTCTGTTATGCGCTTGCAGGCAGACGACCAGATTGTCCTGGTCTTTGATGATGGCATCAAACGCTTGGCGCGGGTAGTGGACAGCCAGAGCCAATCTGTTGAAATCATCGAAGAACTAGCAGACAATGTTGAATTACCCGTTTCCGTCACCATTGCCATGGGCTTTCCCAAGGGAGATAAGCTCGAATTTGTCGCCCAAAAGGCAACGGAATTGGGCATGGCAGCCCTCTGGGCCTTCCCAGCGGATTGGTCTGTGGTCAAATGGGACGGTAAAAAACTGGCAAAAAAAGCAGAAAAGTTAGAAAAAATCGCCCAAGGCGCAGCCGAACAAAGCAAACGCAATCGCATTCCGGCTGTTCGATTATTTGAGAAAAAATCAGATTTCCTAGCTCAGCTGACAGGATTTGACCAGATTATCTTAGCCTACGAAGAGGTCGCCAAAGAGGGCGAGCAAGCCAATCTAGTGAAAATCTTGTCTGGCTTAGAAACTGGCCAATCAGTCCTTGTCATCGTCGGTCCAGAAGGTGGCGTGTCGCCTGAGGAAGTCGCTGCATTTGAAGGAGCAGGAGCGGTCAAGACAGGTCTTGGTCCACGTATCTTACGAGCGGAAACGGCTCCCCTTTACGCTCTTTCTGCCATTAGCTACGCGACGGAATTGTTGAGGTAGTATATGTTTGCCTTAGGAACGATTATCAATACCATCGCCATTGCACTAGCAGGTTTGCTAGGGTCTTGGTTTGGACATTTACTGAAAGAACGGCATCAGTCTGGGTTGACGATGGCGAGTGGTGTTGCTGTTCTTTTTCTGGGGATTTCTGGTAGTTTAGAGGGGTTACTGACAGTTATAGATGGTCAGATCACAAGTCAGAATAGTATGCTTCTGGTCATCAGTCTGGCTTTCGGTACTTTCTTAGGAGAAGTGCTTCATATCGAAGGTTGGTTTGAACGCTTGGGGATCTGGCTCCGAGAAAAGTCGGGCAATGGTCAAGATTCACAGTTTTTAGATGCTTTTCTCACGGCCTCCCTGACTGTTTGTATCGGTGCCATGGCCATTATCGGCTCTATCCAAGACGGCTTGACGGGAGATTATACCCTCCTCGCCATTAAGAGTATTCTGGATTTTATCATCATCTTTATCATGACGGCCAGCTTGGGCAAGGGGGCAGGATTTTCGGCAGTACCGGTTTTGATTTTTCAAGGCTCTGTGACTCTTTTGGCGCGCTTGATTGAGCCTTTGATGACGGATCAGGCCCTTGCCAATCTCTCCTTTATCGGCTCCGCCCTCATCTTCTGTGTCGGTGTCAATATCGTTTGGGATAGGAAAATCCGAGTGGCCAATATGCTGCCAGCCATCGTGATTGCAGTTATTTGGTCATATTTTACATGATTTGGTTTACATTTACATACTTGATTAGTTGTTTTTTAAAGAACATGTTGATATACTATAAATTGTGATAAAGATGAATGATCTGTCGTTTATAAGGAAGAAGTTTGTCCCGAAAACACGTTAGCAAATAGTGAATGTATAGCTCCGAACGATTCGAATAAACAGGATCATGATGGATTCGTTCATAGCTCAATGGTCGTTGCAATTAGCGAAGATTGAGGAGATATGTGATGGAGATTGCCCATGAAAAGATTGAGTACCCCTATTTTTGCTGCTCTTGGATTTTTCTTGATAGTCTTTGTTGCTCTTAATCAATTTGGTAGAGTTCCAGGGACTAGCTATCAGATTATCTCGGAATTGGTTTTGTATAATCAAGCAACAGAGCAGACCTATGAGTTTGAAAATCATGAAGTGAGAAAGGCTTTTATTCGTCAATTATCGAGTACGTCTAGTCGAGGTTTTCAAGCGTCTGATAGTCGTACTTCTCTCGAAGCAACCTATCATGAAACCATTATGAGTGAAAATCTGATTTCTTCGATTTACGGTGGAGAAGAAGGCAGAATTATGGAGTTTAGTCGTCCTAGAAAAACGGCTTTGGGGAATCTCATTTTTGCTTCAGAAAGCGTTTCTTACCCTGTTTTTGCAAGGAAGTATGGAAACATTCGCTTAGAAACAACGATACTTTGTCAGGAGTTTAGAGTAGAACAGCGGTTGGCGAATCAATCAAACTGGGTATATTTGGGAACCTATACAGTAAAAAGTCCTAAAGAAACCCGCTATGTACCGATTTATTGGGAGTAGCGATATACATATAAAAACGGCTCGAGTACGTCTTCGAGCTATTTTTATATGCTTTGATTAATTCATCTAGAGAGTATATGAGGGTAAAAAAAGAGCTTGAAAAAACAAGCTCTTGATTATTGCCCTGTTTTTTTACTGTCTTCGTTCAAACCTTAAAAGGTTAACTTGTCCCAATCCCTTCCAGTCTTCCTCAACTCGCCCGATTTGTTGGAAGCTATTCTTTATCAGTACCTTTTGTGAGGCTTGGTTTTCGGGTAGGACGAGGGCGACGATTTCTTTTATTTGGCATTCTTCTATCAAGTAATGGCAGAGCAGGCTAACTGCTTGGCTAGCCAGACCTTGATTCCAGAAGGCGTGGTGAATCCGATAACCAATGGTCACCGACGCAGACCGTTTCTTGTGGTCAAAAACTTCCAAAACGCCAATCAATTTCCTCCCGCATTCTACTCCTAGAAACAGGCGTTTTTTCTTGTCAAAATCTCTTTGGAAATGACCGATACGCTTGCGGAGAGTTTCTTTATTTTGTGTGGAGGTGTTGGGAGTCATCTGAAAGTGAATGGGGTTGGAATAGATTTCCCAGAGGTCTTCCAAATCGTTTTCTCGGATGAGGCGTAGGCATAAGGTTGCGCTAGTAAGGCGTGGAATGTTTTGGAACATAATTTCTCCTTTATAAAACAGAAGAGTTTGGGCTCCCAAACTCTTGCTGATTATTTTAATGTTCTTTTTTCTTAGTCCATGCGCCGACAAAACCAATCAAAGTGAGGCCAAGCAGACTAAGCATAGAGGTAGCTTCTCCTGTTGCAGGGAGTGTCTTGGTGCTCGCTTGTGAATGTGGACTAGCCAATTTATGTTGTGGAGCAGGAGCTGGTGGATTTACCGCTGGAAGAGTAATTCGTTGACCAGATTCGAGTACAATATCTTGACCTGTGTTACCTTGATCTGACTGCTGTTCATCTGGAGTCACTACTTTAGGTTCAGTATAGACGAATTTGAACTCACCGAACCCTTCGCTGGCAGTTGAAGCCTGTAGGTAGACAATACCTTCTTGGTCAGCAACTAGAGCTTTCGCACGATCTGCTGTCAAGAAGCGGAGGTCGAGTCCCTTGATGCTATCTGTAAAGGTCCAGTTATTGTCTGCTGTAGGGTTGATAACTTTCTCAGCGATAATATAATTGATGATGGCTTGGCGGTTTTCCAGGTTGAGCAAGTAGTTGACAGAAGCTTCGCGGACTCCAGGGAAAGTACCGTTTGCACGGTAGTTGTTGGTCACGACGATGAATTCTTGATCAGCCGTCACATCTTGCCCATTGTATTGCAGATTCCGAACTCTGCTGGCGGTTTCGTTGACTACCTTACCATTACGATCGTATTTATTTGGTTGCGTAATATCGTACTGATAAGTTACTCCGTCAATAACGTCAAAATTGTAAGTGCGGAAATCTGTGTTGACTAGGTTTTGTGGCTCTGTTGAGCCTGGATCAACTTGGTTGAATTGCCCTGCGGACATTTCCAACCATTCTTTGAGTTGGGCACCGTTGACTTTTAAGATAGCTACAACGTTGTCGTAGAGGTAAAGGTCTGCTACGTTCTTGATGGCGATTGGGCCAGCAGGAATGTCTGTATAGGCTGAAGCATCGCCTCGAGTACCAGCCTTAAATGGTGCAGCTGCAGATAGGATTGGTAGATTAGCTTCTGAAGTACCCGCCAACTGTTGTTTTGCATACCAAATTTGTGCATTGTTAACAATCTGTACAGAAGGATCATCTTGAACAAGGGCAAAGAAGCTGTTGATTGGAGCAGTTGTTTCACCGACTTGTTGACGAACATATTTGATGGTTTCGTTATGGGCTTCTTTAGCAAGGTCGATGATGCGACCATCTGCTACAGATGATTTTGTATCGATTTTACGAATAGCCGCTTTGCTAGAAGTAGTTGTCCATTTGCCATCTTTAAAGACCAGATTGAGGTCGATG
Source organism: Streptococcus suis (assembly GCF_902702775.1). NCBI lineage: Bacteria > Bacillati > Bacillota > Bacilli > Lactobacillales > Streptococcaceae > Streptococcus > Streptococcus suis. Next base: position 2,087,993 of record NZ_LR738724.1, on the reverse strand, counting down.
ACGCCGAGGTGATCACCGTATTTACCCGCCATGGTGACAGGAGTGCCGTTGATTTTACCATTTGTATCATCCACGCCAGAGTATTTAGCATAGAAGCTTGGTTTTTCGGCAGTTCCTGGGAATTCTGCGTGGGAGTGACCTGTGATGACCGCATCAACTCCTGACAGGCTGGCGATTTGGTAACCGACATTTTCCTCGCCGACTTCATATTGGTCATCGCCGATACCTGAGTGGGAAAGGACCAGAACGATGTCTGCGCCATTTTCTCGCATGGTTGGGATAATATCGCGAACAGCTTCAACTGCATCACGGACGATCACTTTTCCTTCTAGATAAGCTTTGTCCCAGTTGAGAATTTGAGGGGGAACAATCCCTGTAACACCGACATTTAGTGTAACACTTTTACCCTCGGTGTCTGTGAATGTCTTTTTCACAATGGTATAAGGGGTGTAGAGAAAGTCTTTTGTAGTCGGATCGAGGACATTGGCATTGACTAGAGGCATGTTGGCTGTACGAATTACTTTTTCGAGGTAGGCAAGGCCGTAGTTAAATTCGTGGTTGCCAAGTGTACCGACATCAAATCCCAGAGTCTCTAAGGCGGCGTACATAGGATGTTGTTCGCCTTCTTCAATAGGATCAACGATAGACTTGTAATTTCCAAGAGGAGTACCTTGAATGGTGTCTCCATTATCTACCAATACAACATTTGGATTTTCTTTTTTTGCCTCTTCGATAAGAACAGCTGTTTTTGCTAGACCAAGCGTTTCCACTGGTTTATCTTGGTAATAGTCATAGTTGACCAAGTTCGTATGGAGGTCAGTTGTTGCGAGAATGCGAACATCAACAGTTTGTCCTTCAACAGGCTGGCTAGTTTCAGTTGCAGCAGGAGTGACCGTGCGTGCTTCTGAAGCAGTTGTGTCAGTTGTCTCGCTCGTAGGATCACTAGTTTCAGCTGTCTCGGAAGAGCTTGGATTTTCAGCTTCGGTAGTGGCTGGAGCAGGAGATTCCGTACTATCAGCTTTCTCTGTGGTGTCAGTTTCAACTGGTACAGCCTGACTTGCTTCTGTTGAAGAAGCTGGAGTTGTATTGAGAATCTCTTCGGCTTGAGCTAATTTTGGATTGCTTGCAGCCAAGAGAGCTAGTGTGAGTGCTACAGCACACTTACTGAAACGAAAATTCATAAGAATCCTCCATTTTCTTTTTGTAATAATCTTCTACAATCATTATACAGCTAAGAAATGCAAAATTCAAGACCAATTCTGAACGTTCGTTTGAAAAACGAGTGAAAACAACGAGAAAACGAAAGAAAATAAGAACGTTCGCTGAATCTGAACTTGGTTTAGATTGTTTGTAATTAGTAGTCTTATGTTAGATTCCTTTTTCTTTTTTCGTGAAAATGGTAGAATAGTAGGAAATATAAGAGGAAGAGTAGAGATATGAAAGAAATTAACTACACTGGGGAGGAAGTGGTTGCCTTGACAGCCACCTATTTACCGGAAGAAGATGTTATATTTGTCAAGAAAGCTTTGGATTTTGCGACAGAGGCACACAAGTCCCAATTTCGTAAATCGGGCGAACCCTATATTGTACACCCGATCCAGGTAGCAGGTATTTTAGCAGGACTCAAGCTGGATGCTGTGACGGTTGCCTGTGGTTTCTTACATGATGTGGTTGAGGATACGGATGTAACCTTGGATGATATGGAGGCTGAATTTGGTCCAGAGGTTCGCCATATTGTCGGTGGTGTGACCAAGCTGGGTAAGGTTGAGTATAAGTCACATGAGGAGCAGCTGGCTGAAAACCACCGAAATATGCTGATTGCTATGTCTCAAGATATGCGGGTAATTCTGGTCAAATTAGCCGACCGTTTGCATAACATGCGGACTCTTAAGCACTTGCGCAAGGATAAGCAGGAACGTATTTCACGTGAAACAATGGAAATCTATGCACCGCTTGCCCACCGTCTAGGTATTTCTTCTATCAAGTGGGAATTGGAAGACATGTCTTTCCGCTATCTCAATGAGATTGAATTCTACAAGATTACTCGAATGATGAGCGAGAAGCGTCGTGAACGGGAAGAGTTGGTCAATGAAGTTGTTGATAAGCTAAGAGACTATACAGAAGAGCGCCATCTACATGGTCAGATTTACGGTAGACCCAAGCATATTTACTCTATCTATCGCAAAATGCACGATAAGAAAAAGCGGTTTGATCAACTCTATGACTTGATTGCCATTCGTTGTATCATGGATACTCCGAGCGATGTCTATGCTATGTTAGGGTATATTCATGAATTGTGGAAACCTATGCCAGGTCGCTTCAAGGACTACATTGCCAACCAAAAAGCTAATGGCTACCAGTCTATTCATACCACGGTTTACGGACCGAGAGGTCCAATCGAGTTCCAAATTCGGACCATGGAAATGCATCAGGTGGCGGAATACGGGGTGGCAGCTCACTGGGCTTACAAGCGTGGTGGCAAGGCAACTGCTAGTGAAAAAGAGTTGCGCTGGATTAACAACCTGATTGAACTCCAAGAAGGGGCTGGGGATGCGCAAACCTTTGTCAATTCTGTCAAGGACGATATTTTTACAGAGCGTATTTACGTTTTCACGCCAGATGGCGCGGTGCGTGAATTGCCTAAGGACTCCGTACCGATTGACTTCGCCTATGAAATTCATACCAAGGTCGGCGAGCGGGCGACAGGTGCCAAGGTCAACGGCCGTATGGTGCCTCTGACGACCAAGCTTAAGACAGGCGATCAGGTGGAAATCATCACCTCAGCCAACTCTTTCGGTCCAAGTCGTGACTGGGTCAACCTGGTTAAAACCCACAAGGCCCGCAATAAAATCAAGCAGTTCTTCAAGAATCAGGACAAGGAATTGTCTGTTTCAAAAGGGCGTGAGATGCTTCAGAACCTACTCCAAGAAAATGGCTACGTTCCCAACCAATACCTGGACCGTCGTCACATGGATGAGGTCCTGCAAAAGACCAGCTATAAGACTGACGAATCCCTTTTTGCGGCAGTTGGTTTTGGAGAAGTTTCTGCCATATCAATCTTTAACCGTCTGACAGAAAAAGAGCGTCGCGAAGCTGAGCGGGCTAAGGCTAAAGCTGTCGCGGATGAATTGGTCAACGGTGGCGAAGTCAAACACGACAACAAAGATAGTCTGAAAATCCGTCACGAAGGTGGCGTGGTCATTGAGGGGGCATCAGGCTTGCTGATACGGATTGCCAAATGTTGTAATCCAGTACCTGGCGATGAAATTGTCGGCTATATCACCAAGGGGCGTGGGGTAGCTGTTCACCGTGTAGACTGTATGAATCTCAAGAGCCAAGAAAACTACGATGTCCGCCTGATTGATGTGGACTGGGAGGATGAAAATTCGACCAAGGAATATATGGCAAATATTGACATTTACGGTCTCAACCGCTCAGGTCTTCTCAACGATGTCCTCAAGGTTTTGACCAATGCCAGCAAGAACATTTCTTCGGTCAATGCCCAGCCGACCAAGGATATGAAGTTTGCGACCATCCACGTTTCCTTTGGTATTTCCAACCTGGCAACCTTGACCAGTCTGGTGGACAAGATCAAGTCAGTGCCAGAAGTTTACTCAGTGAAAAGGACCAACGGATAAGATGAAAATTATATTACAACGTGTATCACAGGCCAGTGTGACCATCGAAGGAAGTATCCATGGGCAAATTGAACAAGGGCTTTTGCTCCTAGTCGGTGTGGGGCCAGATGACAGCCAGGAAGACCTGGACTATGCTGTTCGAAAAATCGTCAATATGCGGATTTTTTCAGATGAGGCAGGCAAGATGAACAAGTCTGTTCAAGATATAGGGGGCAAGATTTTATCCATTTCCCAATTTACCCTTTTTGCGGATACCAAAAAAGGCAATCGCCCTGCTTTTACAGGAGCTGCTGCTCCTGCCCTAGCCAGCCAACTCTATGATGCCTTTAACCAAGCCCTAGCAGCCTTTGTGCCTGTTGAAGTGGGCGTTTTTGGGGCGGATATGGCGGTCAGTCTGGTCAATGATGGGCCGGTGACCATTGTTTTGGATACGAAAAATAAGTAAAACTTTTGGCAATGGTATGTACTCTATTTATGTATTTTGATATACTAATATTGAAAAAATAGGTATGGAGGCTGCTATGAAAAAATTGCTCACAAATCATTTCTTTTATTTGACGACTGCGTTTCTTTTGATTTTAGTGATTTACTTTAGTGGAATAGATAAACATTGGATTATTTTGGCAAGTTTTCTTTATTTTATTCCATCGCAGATTTTATACCGTCGTCGCCTAAAAGAGCGACTCCAAGAAAACCAGCCCAAGTAGGCTGGTTTTTTCGACAGTATTGGTTATTTGAAAACAATCTGCTATAATAATATTGTCAAAAAGTGGTAGTTTATGCTTTGAAGTTAGGATGGGGTGATTAGGAATATGAGAAAAATTTTTCAAGACCTTAATCAAGAGTATCTGGAAACCAGAAGTTCAGTTGGAGAAGATTGGCTGGAGTGGGTTATCCAGAGAAAGATGACCTGGGGCATGCGGTGGGGGTTGGTAGGGATTCTCATGTTTGTCTTGCAGCCTTTAACCTATAACCCTCACTTTCTATTGGGCTGTTTTTATATAGGTTTCCTACTTTGGTTAGTGTATGTATGTGGGCAACTATTTTTTGCAGCCAGATCTATTTTCCGTAATTTGAAAAAGAGGTAACTATTTATTTTAGAAGAAAAAATCGCTCAGCTTGTTTAGGCTGGGCGATTGCTTTTTTCGATGAATAATTGTTGAGCGATGGCTGTTGGGACGGCGAGCTCTTTGTCCTTGTACTGGATGGTGATGGTTTGGGCAAAGTGGTCGAAGTCTGTGACGGTTAGTAAATCGCCGACAGCTAATTCATGTTGTTCCAAGTACTGAAGGAGTTGATAGAAGTCATGGATACGGACAAGCCGGTAGTTCCCTGTCTCAGTTAGCTGTGACAGCCGTGTCTGGTAGCGTTCGATGAGCGGTTGTCCTGCTTGAGGAATGCTTCCCCCGTGAGGACAAGTTTGGGGCTGTTCCAGTAGCAGGTCTAGGCGATTGATAAAGTGATCTGAAACGGTGTGCTCTAGAATCTCAGCCTCTTCATGTACTTCTTCTGGGGAGTAGCCAAGTTGCTCAACTAAGAATACTTCAATCAAGCGGTGTTTGCGATAGAGGCTGGCTACCATTTCGAGGGCGGTTTGGCTGAGGAGATAACCTGCCTTGGCATCCTTAGAAATGAGCTCTTCGGCTACCATTTTTTTGAGCATTTCGGAAACGGCTGGTGCGGAGAAGGCCATCTTCTCTGCGATGAGTTTATTGGTAATTTTTTGGTCTAATTGACCCAGTTCATAAATACATTTTAGGTAATCTTCTTTGTTTGGTGTCATGAGAACTCGCTTTCTACTGAAACTATTATATCAAAAAATTTAAAAATCAGTTGACAAAATGATTTTTTTAGCTTAATCTAATTATATAGTTAGGTATGCTTAATAAAAATAAAAGGAGAACCTATATGAAGAAAATATTGTTCAGTTTTGCTCTGCTATTGTCCCTAATAGGGCTAGGAGCTTGTCGTCCATCGCAAACCACAGAAGGCTCTAGTAAGCCAAGGGTGGCTGTGACTACTTCCTTCCTCAATGACATGGTCTATCAGTTGGCAGGCGATGAGGTGGAACGTGATTTGCTGATTCCAGCAGGAGAAGACCCTCATTTGTACGTAGCCAAATCTAGTGATTTATCAAAATTACAAAAGGCTGACCTTGTTCTCTACCACGGTTTGCACTTTGAAGGTAAAATGGTTGAAGCTTTGGAGAAGACCGGAGTAGCTGTTTCTAAAAACTTTAATGCAAAAGACTTGAATACGATGGATGAGGATGGGGAAGAAATTGTCGATCCGCACTTTTGGTTTTCAATTCCCTTGTACAAGTCAGCTGTAGCTGTAGCTTCAGAGGAACTACAAAAACTCTTGCCTGCTAAAGCTGAGATGATTCAGAAAAATACAGAAAAATACCAAGCGCAGCTAGATGATTTGCATGCTTGGGTAGAAAAAGAATTAAGTGTGATTCCAAAAGAAAGTCGCTATTTGGTAACGCCACATGATGCCTTTAATTACTTTGCTGCTAGTTATGACTTCACTCTCTATGCTCCTCAAGGAGTGAGCACCGACTCAGAAGTGGCTAATAGTGACATGATTGAGACAGTTAACCTAATCATTGACCATAATATCAAGGCTATCTTTACAGAGTCTACAACTAATCCAGAACGCATGGAGAAATTGCAAGAGGCAGTAAAAGCCAAAGGCGGTCAGGTTGAAGTTGTTACTGGCGAAGGTAAGGAGTTATTCTCAGATTCCTTGGCACCAGAAGGCGAGGAAGGGGATACCTTTATCGACATGTACAAACATAATGTTAAACTGATGGTTAAATATCTGAAATAGTACAGATCCAACGGACTTGCTATTCAATGAAGACTAGAGAAATTGCCGAAGGTAGAGTTGATAGGTACCAATATGAGGGACAATCAATTGTTTTGAGCACAAGCAGTATAGGACTTTTTCTATAGGAGGTAGCAACGCTTGGGGGAGGATAGGCGTTAGTAGCAAATCTGAGGTCCTTGACTAGAAATACTGTTTGTAGACCTCGGTGCTGTTGGTTCACAGCGGGACTTTATATATCAGTAGTCTGTGCGTGAATAGGGATTTCAAATGAGTAGTAAAAAGGACTCGGTCTAGGTCGAGTTCTTTCCGTTTTTGGACCATTTTTAACAGAATTATAAACATACAATTGAAAGAAGCATTGGTGCTTTGCGAAAATCAAATTCATGTACTGATGTGTTGAAATGAGCGCGGTATAGGGTTTGCCAGCAATTTGTTGGTACGTATCTTAATCTTATCGACTTTCTCAGCTTGGTAGATTGGTCTGATTTTGATTTTCATTGAGTATGAATGAGGTATATCATTTTTTTAAATAGGAGGAAATATGTCAGCAATCATTGAATTAAAAGATGTTAATTTAGCATATACAGCCAGCCAGACCATGGCTTTAGAAGATGTCAATTTGGTGATTCCCAGAGGGAGTCGTACGGCTATTGTTGGACCAAATGGTGCTGGGAAGTCCAGTCTATTCAAGGTCATTTTGGGGTTGGAAAAACCTGACACAGGACAGGTTCGCTTGCTTGGTCAGGAGGCAGGTCTAGAGAGGTTGATTGCTCAAAAAGTAGCCTATATTCCCCAATCCAGTCAAGTAAACTGGCAATTTCCTGCAACAGTTTTTGAAATTGTTCTGATGGGACGCTTCGCTCATAGTAAGGGAATGTTTAGAAGACCGACTAAGGCTGATAGACAGATTATTGAGCTGGCTCTAGAGCGGTTAAAAATTGCGGATTTACGCCATCGTCAGATTGATCAGCTTTCAGGTGGGCAGCGTCAGCGGGTCTTTCTAGCCAGAGCCCTGGCACAGGAAGCAGAATTGTACCTTATGGATGAGCCTCTGGCAGGGATTGATCAGGCAACAGAAATCATGATCATGGATATGCTCAAGGAGTTCCAATGTGAAGGGAAAACTTCCATTGTCATTCATCATGACTTAACGACGCTGGATGCCTACTTTGATCACCTTGTCTGGCTTCATAAGCATGTGATTGATTCTGGTCCGATGGATGAGACTTTGACAAGTGAGAATTATCAGGCGACCTACGGTATAGGAAATGGGCTGTTTCTAGGAAATGCCAAAGGAGGCAGTCATGTTTGAGGTTTTCAAAGAGTATTCTTTCTGGACAGTCGCTTTAGGGACCGTTAGCCTAGCTGTGGCAACCAGTACTATCGGAAGTATATCTGTTCTTACAAAACAGAGTTTGCTTGGGGATGCTCTTGGGCATGCTTCTTATCCTGGAGTGATTGTCTCTTTCATGATTTTTCAGTCGCGACATCCTCTCTACTTGCTGTTAGGAGCAGTGTTGTCAGGCTACCTTTCTTATGCACTTGTCCATTGGCTGCGTCGAAAAGGTGGTCACAGTCTAGTCAATGCCCTTTCGTTGGTATCTGCTTCTTTCTTTGGTTTGGGCATGGTCTTGAAAAATGCTATTCAGGGAAATGAAGTCTTTGCAGGTGCTTCCCAAGCTGGATTGCAAACCTATCTATTTGGACAGGCAGCCTTTATTCAGCTGGATGATGTGATACTCATCGGAATTATTTCTCTATTGGCTTTGGTATTGTTTGCTTTCTTTTATCAAGACTATAAGCTGTATCTGTTTGATCAAACTTTTGCAAGGGTTATTGGTGTTCGTGTAAAGTACTTACAGCAGTTGACGATGTTTTTAATGATTTGCCTAATTGCAGTAGGATTAAAGTTAGTCGGGGCTATTTTGATGAGTAGTTTTTTGATTGCGCCAGCTGTCTTTGGCTTGATGCTGGGAAAATCGTATCACAAGAGTCTGTTACTGGCAGGAATCGTTGCAATTGGGTCGGCTTTTGTAGGGACCTGGATTAGCTCTAGTGTATCTGGCTTGTCGACCGGACCGACTATTATCGTCTGTCTGACAGGTCTGACCTTGTCTGCATTTGTGTATGTTACCTATGTCAGAAAGGAGAATGGTCGTGTTTGAAGTATTACTCATTTTGATGGTTATTGCTAGTTCTTGTGGCTTGCTTGGCTCGATACTGGTTGTAAAAAATCAATCGATGCTGGCAGATGCGCTATCGCATTCTGTCTTGCTTGGGATTGTTCTGGGATTTTTTATTAGTCATAGTTTGGATTCGCCGTTGCTAATAGTTGGTGCTAGTCTGTTTGGGTTATTATCGGTTCTTGCCATTGACCGTCTGCATAGTCGAAAGATAGCGCATGATGCCGCAACAGGTCTAGTTTTTTCTTTCTTTTTTGCGGTGGCGGTTTTGCTTATTTCTCTTTTTGCTCGCAATGTTCACTTGGATGTGGATCTGGTTTTGCAGGGGGAAGTACTTTTTGCTCCGCTCCATCGTATGGATGTTCTAGCCTGGTCACTCCCTGTTAGTCTGGTCAAGTCGAGTTTGGCTTGGTTGGTTATCGTTCTATTTTTTGTTTGGGCTTACCATCGTTTACAAGTGTACCTATTTGACAGCAACCATGCTCGTTTGTCTGGCTTACGAACAAGGATGTTAGAAATGGTCATTTTGATTCTAGTTTCCTTAACTACTGTTCTGGCCTTTGAAGCGATTGGCTCGATGACTGTTATTGTTTTCTTGGTGGCACCAAGTATGGCTGCCCTACGTTGGGTCAAATCCTTTTGGCAATTGCTTCTTTTAGGGCAAGGTATCGCTATTCTAACGGTTGTGCTAGGTTTTTTAGTGGCCAATCAACTGGATTTAACCATGTCAGGGACCTGTGCCGTTGTCAGCCTTCTTGTGGTTTGCTCGAGTATTATTTTAAAAAATACTTGGTCACGGTCATCTGATAAGTGAAATTGTCAGAATTTTTTGTTATTATAGTCATTAAGAAAGACAAAGGAGAAAATCAATGACACGTTTACAAGATGATTTTTACGAATACGTCAATGGTGAATGGGCAAAAACAGCCGTGATTCCAGATGATAAGCCAAGAACAGGTGGTTTCTCAGACCTGGCGGACGAGATTGAAAAGCTCATGATTGACACGACCAATGCTTGGTTAGCGGGAGAAAACGTCCCAGAAGATAGCGTTTTGCAAAACTTTGTGGCTTTTCACAAACAAGTAGCTGACTATGAAACCCGTGACCGTTTGGGGGCAGAACCTGCCCAGGCCTTGATTGCAGAGTACAAGGCTCTTAACTCTTTCGAAGAATTCACTAGCAAGCTGGCAGAATATGAGTTGGCAGGCAAGCCAAACCTCATGCCTTTCGGTGTGGCACCTGACTTTATGGACGCGACCACCAATGTCCTCTGGGCAGATTCTCTAGGTATTATCTTGCCAGATACGACCTACTATGAAGAAGGTCATGAAAAAGGAGCCGAATTGCTCAAAATGTGGAGAGAGAGTCAAGAAGCTCTCTTGCCTAAGTTCGGTTTCAGCGATGAGGAAATCAAGGACCTATTAGACAAACGTTTGGAATTGGATGCCAAGGTTGCCAAGTATGTCTTGTCAAATGAAGAGGGGTCTGAATATGCCAAACTCTATCATCCGTATGAGTGGGCAGATTTTACTGCCTTGGCGCCAGAGTTGCCTTTGGATGATTTCTTTACAGTGATTTTAGGGCAAACGCCAGACAAGATTATCGTGCCTGAGGAACGCTTCTGGCAGGCTGCTAAGGAAATTTACAGTGCGGATAATTGGGAGCTTTTGAAGTCGACCTTGATTTTGAAAGCGGCAGGAGCTTATACAGCCTTCCTATCGGATGAAATCCGTATTCTAGCAGGAGCTTACAGCCGTGCCCTTTCTGGTACACCGCAGGCTCAAAATCAAGAAAAAGCAGCCTACAATCTGGCACAAGGCTACTTTAACCAAGCCCTCGGTCTTTGGTATGCTGGAGAAAAATTCTCACCAGAAGCCAAGGCCGATGTGGAAGCAAAAGTTGCTAAGATGATTGAGGTCTACAAGTCTCGTTTGGAAACGGCAGACTGGTTGGCTCAGGAAACGCGTGACAAGGCCATTGTCAAACTCAATGTTATCAAGCCTTACATCGGCTACCCGGAAGCCTTGCCAGAGCGTTACTATAAGAAAATTGTTGACCCAAGCAAGTCCTTGGTGGAAAATGCTATCGAACTAAACAAGATTGACATTGCTCATGGTTGGAGCAAGTGGAACAAGCCTGTGGACATTAAAGAATGGGGCATGCCAGCTCACATGGTCAACGCCTACTATAACCCGCAGAAAAACTTGATTGTCTTCCCAGCGGCGATTTTGCAGGCGCCATTCTACTCGCTGGAGCAGTCTTCATCAGCTAACTATGGTGGAATCGGTGCGGTTATTGCCCACGAGATTTCCCATGCCTTTGACTCAAACGGTGCTTCCTTCGATGAGCATGGTAGCCTTAATAACTGGTGGACAGAGGAAGATTATGCAGCCTTTGAAGCTCGTACTCAGCAGGTCATTGACCAGTTTGAAGGTCAGGATTCTTATGGTGCCAAAATCAATGGTAAATTGACCGTGTCAGAAAACATTGCCGACCTTGGTGGGATTGCAGCAGCCTTAGAAGCAGCCAAGTCAGAAGAAGACTTCTCCGCTGAGGAATTCTTCACCAACTTTGCTCGTATCTGGCGAATGAAGGCCCGTCCTGAGTTCATGCAGATGTTGGCAAGTGTGGATGTCCATGCACCAGGTCACCTACGTACCAACATCCAGTTGCCAAACTTCGATGAATTCCATGAAACATTTGGCGTTCAAGAAGGCGACGGCATGTGGCGTGCAAAAGAAGACCGCGTGATTATTTGGTAAAAATGGGAAAACAGCTAGTGAAAACTGGCTGTTTTTGTCTTTCCCAATTCCCCAAAAACGTGATATAATAGTAAAGATAATTTATTGACATGGAGAAATGACATGAGCTTCTACAATCACAAGGAAATCGAGCCCAAATGGCAGGAATTTTGGGCAAAAAATCATACTTTTAAAACGGGAACAGATGCAGATAAGCCAAACTTTTATGCCCTAGATATGTTCCCTTATCCGTCTGGAGCAGGCTTGCACGTTGGTCACCCTGAGGGCTATACTGCGACGGACATTCTCAGCCGTTACAAGCGTGCCCAAGGCTACAACGTTCTTCACCCAATGGGTTGGGATGCTTTCGGTCTGCCTGCGGAGCAATACGCTATGGATACGGGAAATGACCCAGCTGACTTTACAGCAGAAAACATTGCCAACTTCAAGCGTCAGATTAACGCCCTTGGCTTTTCTTATGACTGGGATCGCGAGGTCAACACGACTGATCCTAACTACTACAAGTGGACCCAGTGGATTTTCACCAAGTTGTATGAAAAAGGCCTGGCCTACGAGGCAGAAGTGCCTGTCAACTGGGTGGAGGAATTGGGAACAGCTATCGCCAACGAAGAAGTCCTTCCTGACGGAACATCTGAGCGTGGTGGCTACCCAGTTGTTCGCAAGCCAATGCGTCAATGGATGTTGAAAATCACAGCCTATGCAGAGCGCTTGCTCAATGACCTAGAAGAAGTTGATTGGCCAGAGTCGATCAAGGATATGCAACGCAACTGGATTGGTAAGTCAACTGGTGCCAATGTGACCTTCAAAATCAAGGACACAGACAAGGACTTCACCGTTTTCACAACTCGTCCAGATACCCTATTTGGTGCGACCTATGCTGTCCTTGCCCCTGAGCATGACTTGGTCGACAGCATCACATCGCCTGAGCAGGCAGAAGCTGTGGCAGAGTACAAACGCCAAGCTTCTCTTAAATCAGACCTTGCTCGTACAGACCTTGCCAAAGACAAGACAGGTGTTTGGACAGGTGCCTACGCGATTAACCCAGTCAATGGTCGTGAAATTCCAATCTGGATTGCTGATTATGTCCTTGCAAGCTACGGAACAGGTGCTATTATGGCCGTTCCTGCCCACGATGAGCGTGACTGGGAATTTGCTAAACAATTTGGTTTGGATATCATTCCAGTTTTGGAAGGTGGCAATGTAGAAGAAGCACCTTACACAGAAGATGGTGCCCACATCAACTCTGACTTCCTAGATGGTCTCAATAAGGAAGAAGCTATTGCCAAAATGGTGGCTTGGTTGGAAGAAAATGGTCTCGGTCAGGAGAAAATTTCTTACCGCCTCCGTGACTGGCTTTTCAGCCGTCAACGTTATTGGGGTGAGCCAATTCCAATCATCCACTGGGAAGACGGTACTTCCACAGCAGTCCCAGAAAATGAGTTACCTCTGGTATTGCCAAAAACCTCAGACATCAAGCCTTCAGGTACAGGGGAGTCCCCTCTTGCTAACTTGACAGACTGGTTGGAAGTGGTGCGTGAAGACGGCGTCAAAGGTCGCCGTGAGACCAACACCATGCCACAATGGGCGGGTTCTAGCTGGTACTACCTTCGCTATATCGATCCACACAACGATGAGAAATTGGCAGACGAGGAGCTTCTCAAAGCTTGGTTGCCAGTGGACATCTACATCGGTGGTGCCGAGCACGCGGTTCTTCACTTGCTTTATGCTCGTTTCTGGCACAAGTTCCTTTATGACCTTGGCGTTGTACCGACCAAAGAGCCATTCCAAAAACTCTTTAACCAAGGGATGATTTTGGGAACTAGCTACCGCGACAGCCGTGGTGCCCTTGTAGCGACAGATAAAGTTGAAAAACGTGATGGTTCTTTCTTCAACATCGAAACTGGTGAAGAGTTGGAGCAGGCACCTGCTAAGATGTCTAAGTCTCTTAAAAACGTGGTTAACCCAGATGATGTGGTCGAGCAATTCGGTGCGGACACTCTCCGTGTCTACGAGATGTTCATGGGCCCACTTGATGCTTCGATTGCCTGGTCAGAAGAAGGTCTCGAGGGCAGCCGTAAGTTCCTTGACCGTGTTTATCGCCTCTTGACGACCAAAGAGCTTGTGGCGGAAAATAGCGGAGCGCTTGATAAAGTTTACAATGAAACTGTGAAGACGGTGACAGAACATATTGAAGACCTGAAATTCAACACGGCTATCGCCCAGCTCATGATTTTTGTCAACGCAGCCAACAAGGAAGGCAAGCTCTACGTCGAATACGCCAAAGGCTTTGTCCAATTGATCGCCCCATTTGCACCACACTTGGCAGAAGAACTCTGGCAGGGTCTGACAAATACTGGTCAGTCAATCAGCTATGTCGCATGGCCAACTTATGACGAAAGCAAGCTGGTAGAAAGCGAAGTGGAAATCGTTGTCCAAATCAAAGGCAAAGTAAAAGCTCGCTTGACCGTAGCCAAAGACCTAGCACCAGCTGAACTTGAAAAAGTTGCCCTTGCAGACGAAAAAGTCCAAGCTGAAATCGCTGGGCAAACAGTGGTGAAGGTGATTAGTGTACCGAACAAACTAGTCAATATTGTTGTGAAGTAACCAAATTAGTGAATATCCTAGCGAAATAAATGTAAATAATAAGAAAACGACTTCCGTATTGGAGGTCGTTTTTTTGACAAAAAGTCCGAACACTGTGATTGTTAAGAGATTGCAAGTTGTCTGTAATATTTGTTACATTTCTTTAAGCTCTCTGCAAGGATTATCCCTTAGGATAGATAGGGCAGAAAAACACGAAGGAATCAAATATTATGAGTTATCAAATGATAAAAAAACAATTCAAATTGGGACTGTTTACAGCCCTCATAGGAAATCTTTTATGGTTGGGAATGGTGAATGTCAGTGCAGATGACACAGTTATAAGCGATAGTCCGACAGTATCAGCGTTAACAAAAAAGGTTGAAGCTGCAAAAATAGCAGCCAAAGCTGCTGCAGAAAAAATTGTAGCTGAGAAAGCTGCAGCCACTGCAAAGGCTGCTTTGGCTACCAATATGGTGTCAGAGGTTGCTGTGGAATATACGGCTAATACCTATCCAGCTGGTCAGTGTACTTGGGGTGCCAAAGAAATGGCTCCTTGGGTTGGAAACTATTGGGGTAATGGTGGAGATTGGGCAGCTAGTGCGGCAGCGCTTGGATATGAAGTGGGAACTACTCCAAAAGTTGGCGCTATTGCTGTATGGACAGATGGAGGCTACGGTCATGTTGCCTATGTAACAGATGTGGCAGCTAACGGGCACATTCAAGTTAAGGAATCAAACTATGGTGGAGTATACTGCCCAAGTAATGTCCGAGGTTTCTTTGACCCAACAACGACTAGCGAAGGAACAGTCAGCTATATTTACCCACCGGCTGGAGTATAATTAATATGAGATATAAAGACCGAGTAGGTCTCAGATTGAAGAAAAAGTCCATTTTGGGCAATTTTCTTCAATCTTTTTTCTTTATGTTGAAAATAAAATAACTCTCAGAAACGATGAAATACCAATGTTTCTAAGAGTTTAATGACTTGCTATCTTTCGCAAACCTCTTCAATTTTTAATATTTTTAGGAGTTCGTCTACGTTCAGAGACCGAGTAGGTCTTTTTTTATGCTCCGATACTTGATTAAAATTTTTAATGTCCCTGATAGAAAAAATATATTGGCTGGAAATAGTTATTCATGATACTATTGTAAAATCTGAAAAAGAAAGTGTGTTTTAATTATGAAGAAAATAGCTATGTTTACAAGTTTATTGTTTGCGGGTATCGTGTTAGCAGCATGCAATTCATCTGCAGGTACATCGAATAGTACAGACCAAACCCTCTTGGCACAAATTAAGGAAGAAGGCGTTATTCAAATCGGTACTGAAGGTGCCTATGCTCCTTACTCTTACCACGATGAGAGCGGAAAGTTGGTCGGTTATGATGTAGAAGTAGCCGAAGCCGTTGCTGAGAAATTGGGTGTTAAGGTGGAATTTGTTGAAACAGAATGGGATTCCATGATTGCAGGTTTGGATGCGGCCCGTTTTGATACTATCGCTAACCAAGTTGGTATTACAGATGAGCGTAAGGTAAAATACGATTTTTCAACACCATATACATACATCTATGGAGCCTTGGTGACGCAAAAAGATAATACTGACATTACAAGCTTTGCAGATTTGTCAGGTAAGAAGTCAGCCAACAGCTTGACAAGTAACTGGGCAGATTTGGCGCGTGAAAATGGTGCAGAAGTTGTCGGTGTGGATGGATTCTCTCAGGCAGTTGAATTGTTGAACACAGGGCGTGTGGATGCTACCATCAATGACAACTTGGTGTACTTGGATTATGTGAAACAGCATGCTGATGCACCGATTAAGGTTGTGACCTTGACGGATGACGTATCGACAACAGCCTTCCCAGTTGCAAAAGGAAATGAAGATCTTGTGAAAGAGATTGATGCAGCCTTGGCAGAATTGGCTAGTGAAGGAAAATTAGCTGAAATTTCAAACAAATACTTTGGTGAAGACGTATCAAAAGCTAAGTAATCAGGAGAAACAATGACAGAGAGAGTATGGCAACTATTGCTTGATTCATTTTCACAAATACTTGTTCCAGGATTGTTGGTGACTATCCCACTGACAATCCTGTCTTTTACCTTTGGCTTGTTAATTGCTATTGGGACTGCCTTGGTGCAAATTGCTCAGATTCCCATTCTCAAACAAGTGGCTCGTTTCTATATTTGGGTTGTTCGAGGGACACCACTCTTGGTTCAACTCTATGTGATATTCTTTGGGCTACCAAGTCTAGGAATTGTCTTGGATGCCTTTCCGTCGGCGGTTTTGGTTTTTTCTGTCAATACAGGTGCCTACGCTGCGGAAACCATACGGGCTTCTATCGAGTCCGTGCCTAAGGGGCAGTTGGAGGCTGGCTATTCTGTCGGGATGAGTTTTGCCCAGACCATGCGTCGGATTATTCTCCCACAGGCCTTTCGAGTGGCCTTCCCGCCCTTGTCGAATACCTTGATTGGATTGGTTAAGGACACATCGCTGGCTGCCAATATCACGGTCTTGGAGATGTTTATGGCGACTCAGCAGATTGCAGCAAGGACCTATGAACCGTTTGCCCTCTATTGTGAGGTGGCCCTTGTTTATCTACTCTTTTCAACTATTTTGACCAAGCTTCAAGCCTATGGCGAGAAGAAGTTGGCAGTCTATTAGGAGGTTCAGATGATTCAAGCAAATGGAGTAAAGCTGGCCTTCGGTGGTCAGCAGGTGTTAAAAGGAATTGATGTAGAGGTCAATCCAGGTGAGGTGGTCGTCATTTTAGGTCCATCTGGATCAGGAAAAACGACTCTTCTTCGTTCTTTAAACTTTTTGGAAAAAGCTGACGCGGGTCACTTAGTCTTCGGTGAGGACAGCTATGACTTGGCTCAGATGACCAAGAAGGACATTGCAGGCATTCGCAAGCGCACAGCCTTCGTTTTTCAAAACTATAATCTCTTTGCCAACAAGACTGCCTTACAAAACGTGACGGAAGGTTTGATTGTGGCTCGAAAAGTACCCAAACAAGAGGCTGAAAGAATCGGTAAAGCAGCCTTGGACAAGGTGGGGCTATCTGATAAATATGGTTTCTATCCAAGCCAGCTATCAGGCGGTCAGCAGCAACGGGTCGGCATTGCCAGAGCCATTGCGACCAATCCCGAGGTCATCTATTTTGATGAACCGACCTCGGCCTTGGATCCTGAGTTAATCGGTGAGGTCCTGGCTGTCATGATGCAGTTGGCCAAAGAAGGTATGACCATGGTGGTTGTGACGCACGAGATGGGCTTTGCGCGTGCGGTAGCTGATCGAGTCATATTTATGGATGGTGGTCGGATTATCGAAGAAGGTCGACCAGAAGACATTTTTGACCAGCCAAAAGAAGAACGTACTAAGCAATTCTTAGCTCGCATTCAAAAGGTAGATGTTGAGTAAGCTAAGCAAATTAATTTATCTTATTCATTTCCATAATCGTACAGAAAATGGACAGAATTTAACAAAGATACTTCAATTGTTAGACATTGATTGGTCTAGCGGTTGGAGTATTTTTTGTTTAGAGGGAATGGATATTCTTATATAGTACTTTTAGCACGAGGCGATGAGCCACAGGCATAGATGAAGTTAGGCAAGGTAAGCTAAGGAAGTAATAGGAGGAAAACTAAATGACGATAAATGTATTCGAAAGGTCTTTACTTTTTAGTAATAAATAGTATATAATAACCTAAAGAAAACGTTTGCACGATTTTGACTGTTTGCTTGCTAAAAGATAAGCAACAGAAATAGAATTAGGGAGGAGTTCTATGACGACATTAGCCGATGTGGCTAGGTTAGCCAATGTATCAAAGATGACTGTTTCGCGTGTCATCAACCATCCAGAACAAGTTACACAAGAGCTGCGGACACTCGTAACAGCTGCGATGGAAGAATTAAACTATAAGCCAAATGTGGCGGCCAAGGCCTTGGCTCAGCAACGGACATTGATTGTTCAGGCTGTCATTCTCGAAAAGATGGATGTGGTAGAGCCGTACTATATCGACCTTCTTGCAGGAATCGCTGATGAGCTCAATCATCGAAATTATACTTTGCAGTTGGTGACCAATCCAAGTCAGATTACTGATCAATGTGATGGTTACATTGTGACTGGTGCTCGAAAGGATGACTATCCCTGGCTGAAAGGTCTGCGGAAGCCATTGATTTTATTCGGGGAGAATCAAGAAGGTCTTCCTTTTGTAGATTCAGACAATCGTTTGGCGACTAGGTCCGCAACCCAGTTTGCTTTATCAAAAGGTTATGAGAGGATTGTTTTTGTAGGGATTGACTTGCCCGAAGCCTTTGAAAAAGGGAGAGAAGAAGGTTACAAAGATGCGATGCAGGGCCGAGAAACTCATCTCTATCGATTGGAAAATCGTTCTCGTGTTGCGGAAGAATTTGTGAAAAATCTTGATTATTTACCAGAAAACACCTGCTTTATCTGCGCATCGGATCGTCTCGCTCTTGGGGTTACAAGAGGTTTACAGGCTCTAGGAAAGTCTATTCCGAATGACGTTGGGGTGATTGGTTTTGACGGCTTCTTTTTAGATCGGATGTCCAGACCAGCCTTGACGACGATGAAGCAGCCGATTCGACAAATGGGGGCTCTTAGTGTCAAACATTTAATGACGATATTGGATGGCAAGCCTCTGGCTAGACAGGGGCATTACTGCCAGGCAACCTTAATTGAAAGGGAGACTACACCTCAGTAGTCTCTTTTTTTGCTCAGTGGGCCGTCTAGGAGCAAAAGAGGAGGAGCTATTTATTCTATTTTTGTTAGATAGTAGTTCAAAACTTGTTACCGCTAACATTTAAGAAAACGTTTGCAAAGACTCCTTGGAATTGTATATACTGGTAGTGTACAATTCAAACTTATTTATATGGAGGAGTCTATGAAAAAGAAATCCGTTCAGAATATGAAACGAATAGGGATGCTAGAGAAGAAACAGATTTTTGGCATTCGTAAACTAAATGTAGGTGTAGCCTCTGTTGGGATTGCGGCTGCTCTGTTTTTAAGTGGGGCAGGTCAACTAGTGCAGGCAGAGGAAGTTGTCCTCCCTGCGTCAACTAGTTCAACGACTCTTTCGGAACAGGATGGCGGCGCGGTAGAAGCGACCACAACTGAGATAGAAGCTACAGATTCTATGGTAGCTGAAGCGACAGCGGTAAGAGAAACAGCCGATGCAACTGCTTCAGAGGAAGCTCCTATCGAAGAAGGAAGCATTCGTCTGCACTTTGAAAATGTGGACGAAACAGCACCAGAAAGTCAAGGACTGTGGACTTGGGGAGGAGTGGCAGAGCCGTCCGATGGTAATCAATGGCCAACGGATACAGCGAATTTTTCAAGCAGTCAGGTAGATGACTACGGCCATTACGTTGATATTAAAAAATCTGAGACACCAGGAACGATTGGCTATCTGGTCCTCAAGAATGGGGAAAAAATAACAGAATCGGACCAAAAAGTGGAGCTTCTTGTTCCGGAACAGAATGAAGCCTGGATCGCTAGTGACTACAGCGTGTCTAGCTATGAGCCGCTCAAAGATGAGAATGTCCTCCGCATCAATTACACCCGTGAAGACAACAATTATGAAGGTTGGGGCGTTTGGACTTGGGGCGATACGACTGAAGTGAGTGATGGCTGGCCAACAGGTGCCGTTGATTTTAAACTTGGCAAATACGGAGCTTATGTTGACATACCCCTATCGAACGGTTTAGATTCTAAGCTTGGATTTCTGCTAATCAATCAGAATAATCCAGATCTTGCTGGCAATAAAACCATTGATTTAGCCTTTGCAGATCGTAAACGGCATAGCCAAATTTTCCTTCGAAATGATGACGATAAAGTTTATACAAATCCATATTTTATCGAAGAGAAAGTAGAACTCGATACCAGCAAAGCTACTCCGGGTACAAAAAATGTGACACTTGAGGCAAGTGTGAAAGCACCATTCAACTACAATGAAAGTGGCTTGGTATCTGTAACTGTCACCAACCCTGAAAATGCTGAGATTGTCAAAATGGAAGTCGATACAAGTGCCATCGGTGGAGGTCTTGTGCCAATTTCTACTGAGCTCAATCGTGTGACCATTAAAGCGACGTCTAGCACAGCGCCAGGGACCTATAGTCTTCCTGTAAAGGTCTATGACAAGGACAACGGTTACTACGAAACCAGCCTGGATGTGACCATTACAGAGCGTATCAAGGCAGATGGTGAAAAAGACTGGGACGAGCAAGTTATCTACTTCATGATGACAGACCGTTTCTACAATGGAGACACCAGCAATGACAAGCTGGTGGAAGGAACGGCCTCCAACCCACGCGGTCTTTACCAAGGCGGGGACTTCAAAGGAGTGACAGCCAAGCTGGACTACTTGAAAGAATTGGGTGTGGACTCTATCTGGTTGACTCCGATTGTGGAAAATATTCCACAGAATGTCGGTAGCGCAACAGATGGAGAGTACTATGCTTACCATGGTTATTGGGCATCCAATTTTGAGAAACTTAATCCGCATTTGGGAAGTTTAGCTGATTTCCACGAATTGATTGATGCCGCAGCCGAAAAAGGTATAAACATTGTTGTTGACGTGGTGCTTAACCATGCTGGCTATGGTACAGAAGAAACCTTTGCAGGTATGGTACGGACTAAGGAAGAAGATAAGCAGGGAGATGATCAGCTCGGTTCGCTTTCAGGGCTACCTGACTTCAAGACAGAAGAAGCAGCTGTTCGCAATCAGTTGGTTGCTTGGCAAGCATCTTGGTTGGAACGCTCAACAACTGCCAAGGGCAACTCCATCTATGCTTTCCGTGTCGATACAGTCAAACACGTTGATGATACAACCTGGCAGCATTTCAAAAATGAATTGGTGGATAGAGACCCTGACTTCCACTTGATTGGGGAAACTTGGGGAGCTAACTATAAAGATACCAAGGGTGACTTGGGTATCGGTACTATGGACAGTCTGTTGGATTTTGGCTTCAAGGATATTGCCAAATATCTGGTCAATGGTCAACTGAAAGCAGCTGGAAAAGAGCTGGAAGAACGTAGCAAGGTTCTGACTAGTGCAGCTTCTCTGGGTCAATTCTTGGGCAGTCATGACGAAGATGGTTTCCTCTACAGTCTCGGTGGCGCAGAAAAAGAAGGAAATCTAGATAAACTGAAATTGGCTGCTAGTCTCTTGATTACTGCAAAAGGCCAGCCAGTCATTTACTACGGTGAAGAATTAGGTCAATCTGGACAAAACAACTGGCCAGTTTATGACAACCGGTACGATTTCGATTGGAGTAAGGTAGAGACAAGTGACATAGAGGACCATTACCAAAAATTGTTGGCTTTCCGTAATGCCAATTCAACATTGCTCTCACGTGGTGATACAAGCACCCTTGCTGGAAATGATAGCCAAGGTTGGCTTATCAGCAAACGCAGTTACCAAGATCAAGCTGCCTATCTTGTCTTCTCAACCAATACCGAGAACAAGGAAATGGCGATTGAAGTATCTGGTAAAGATGTGGTTGTTACAGATGCCTACACAGGAAAATCTTATCAAGCTATCGAGAAAGACGGTAAATGGGTTGTTCAGGTCGAACTTCCAACTATCGGTCAAGGTGGCACCATGCTCCTTCAGACAGAGGCAGGTGACATCGTCAATGCAAGTGTGCAAGGAGCAACTGAAGAACCGATTGAAGCAGGCTACTTCCGTGTTCACTTTAAAACTCTACCATCTGATAATTTATCTAGCTTAGGTTTATGGACATGGGATGATGTCGAAAAACAATCGTCAGATGTTGGTGCTTGGCCAACGGGTGCAACCAATTTCAGTACCGCTAAACAGGATGACTATGGCTATTATCTGGACATCAAGATGAAAGATGAAACAGCTAGCAAGATTAGTCTTTTGATTAATAACACTTCTGGTGAGAACATCACAGGTGATAAGACCATTGAACGGATTAGCACCAAGATGAATGAAGCTTGGTTTGATGAAAACTATCAACTCAGCCTCTATCAACCACTCAAAGAAGGCTATATCCGTATCAATTACTTCCGTACAGATGGCGATTATGACCAAAAAGGTCTCTGGATCTGGGGAGATGTGACAGATGTTGCCTTGGGTGACTGGCCAAATGGTATTGATTTTGAAAACCAAGGCAAGTATGGTGCCTATATTGATGTTAAATTGACAGATTTACCAAGTTCCATTGGCTTCCTGCTATTGGATGAAAGCAAGTCAGGAGATGATGTGAAGATTCAACAGAAAGATTATAGCTTTAAAGATTTGAAAAATCAGACACAAATCTTCCTCAAGGATGATGATGCGACTATTTACACCAACCCTTATTTTGTCAATAATGTCCGTGTGACAGGTGTTTCTCATGTTAGCCTAACAGCTCTAGAAGCAGTCTTTACAACGCTTGAAGGTGCTGATAAGGAAAGTATTTTAGAAAAATTGTCTGTAACAGATAAAAATGGTCGGACAGTGACTGTGACGGACCTTGTCTTGGATGCTACAAGCAACAAGGTGCGAGTCCTCGGGGATTTCAACCAAGAAAATGCGGGCTATACCCTCAAATATGGCAATGATAGCTTCACAACAACTATGAGCTGGCAATTGAAGGATGAGCTCTATGCTTATGATGGAGAACTTGGTGCGCGTGTGAGTCAGGCTGGTAGTGTCGTTGATATGACTCTCTGGTCTCCAAGTGCAGACAGTGTAGCAGTTGTTCTTTATGATAAGGATGACCAATCTAAGGTGGTCGGTAAATTAGCCATGACCAAGGGCGATAAAGGACAATGGGATCTTGAATTGAATGGTCAATCAGGTCTTGGTATTTCGGACTATCGTGGTTACTACTACCATTATGAAATCACTCGTGGGGATCAATCTGTTCTTGTTTTAGATCCATATGCTAAGTCTTTAGCTGAGTGGAATAGTGATTTGGCAGATACAGATCCATCTTATCGTATTGCAAAAGCTGCGATTGTGGATCCATCAGAAGTTGGTCCAAGTGATTTGAACTATGCCACAATTCCTAACTTCAATCAGCGTGAAGATGCGATTATCTATGAAGCACATGTTCGTGACTTCACATCAGACCCTGCTATTTCTGATGAATTGACAGCTCAGTTCGGTACCTTTGCAGCCTTTGCAGAGCGACTCAGCTACCTTAAGGACTTGGGTGTGACCCATATTCAGCTACTCCCAGTTATGAGCTACTATTTTGTCAATGAATTGAAAAATGCAGAGCGGATGAGCGAGTACGCTTCTAGCAACAGCAACTACAACTGGGGCTATGATCCACAGAGCTACTTTGCCTTTACAGGTATGTATTCTACAGATCCGACCGATCCAATGAAACGCATTGAAGAGTTCAAAAATCTGGTCAATGAAATTCACAAACAAGGCATGGGTGTGATTTTGGATGTGGTCTATAACCACACTTCTAAGACCTTCTTGTTTGAAGATTTGGAGCCAAACTATTACCACTTCATGGAGGCAGATGGTACGGCTAAATCAAGCTTTGGTGGTGGTCGTCTGGGAACTACTCACTACATGAGCCGTCGTGTCTTAGTTGATTCCATCAAGTATCTTGTGGATGAGTTTAAGGTAGATGGTTTCCGCTTCGATATGATGGGGGACCATGATGCCGAAGCGATTGAGCTGGCCTTTACTGAAGCTCAAAAACTCAATCCAAACATTATTATGCTTGGTGAAGGATGGAGAACCTTTACAGGTGATGCTAATCAGCCTGTTCAGCCAGCGGACCAAGACTGGATGAGCTCAACAGATACGGTTGCGGTATTCTCAGATGAAATTCGTAATACACTTAAATCTGGTTATCCAAACGAAGGTCAGCCAGCCTTTATCACAGGCGGTGCTAAGAGTGTAGAATCTGTTTTCAATAACATCAAGGCACAACCAGGCAACTTCTTGGCAGATGATTCAGGCGATGTGATCCAGTATATTGCTGCGCATGACAACTTGACCCTCTTTGATATTATCGCTCAGTCCATCAAGAAGGATCCGTCAGTTGCTGAAAACTATACTGAAATTCACCAACGTCAACGCTTGGGTAATTTGCTAGTCTTGACTGCTCAAGGAACACCGTTTATCCATTCTGGTCAGGAGTATGGACGGACCAAACAGTTCCGCCATCCTGATTACAAGGAGCCAGTTACAGAGGACAAGGTACCAAACAAGGCGCATTTGTTGACCAATGCAGATGGAACGCCATTTGACTATCCATACTACATTCATGATTCTTACGATTCATCGGATGCGGTCAACAAGTTTGACTGGACCAAAGCGACAGATGAGGCGCTCTATCCAGAGAATACCCGTACTCAGGCCTTTACAAAAGGATTGATTGCCTTGCGTAAATCTACAGATGCCTTCCGTTTGGGAACAAAAGAAGAAGTTGAACAGAAGGTTAGCTTGATTTCAATTCCAGGTCAAAATGGTATTGCCAAAAATGATGTGGTCATTGCCTATCAAACCATTGCAAGCAATGGGGACCGCTATGCTGTCTTTGTTAACGCAGACAGCAAGGAGCGCAGTTTTGTTCTTTCTGATATTTACAAAGAATTGCTGAAGGGTCAAGTGCTGGTCGATGGTAAGCGGGCTGGAATAGCAGCGCTGACTGATTTGGTAGGTGTGACATTGACAGATGATGCAGTTGTTCTTGCACCTTTGACTGCAACAGTGATTCGTTTGCCTTATATCATCACAGAAGTTCCAGATACAGCACCTACTGCTGAAGAAAAACCAACCCTAGACTTTACTACGAAAGAACGTACAGAAGAAAAAATTCTTCCTATCGTAGAGGAAATTCGCTATGATGCAAGTCTCTCTACCGATCAATCGTATGTCCTTCAAGAAGGCAAGACTGGTAAGAAAGTTCGGGTTTATCAGGATGTCTTGATTGATGGTAAGGTAGTTGCTACTAATTTGTTATCAGAAACAGTTGTTGATAGCGAAACACGTATTGTTGTGAAAGGCAGTATGGAGGCTAAGAAAGAGGCTGAAAAACCGAGTCTTTCTACTACTGTTCAAGCATCTGGACAAGCGACAAGTGCTGCAAGCAAGGTGAGTCTGCCGATTACGGGTGACCGACAAAGCGATTTGGCACTTCTAGGTCTCGGACTTGCTGGACTTGGATTGACAGTTGCTGCGCAAGGAAGAAAGAAAAAATCGGAAGAATAATAATATTTGGCTCTCCAGTGGAGCACTACTCAAAACCTTGTGAATCTCTTATAAATACAAGGGTTGAGAGTATCACTTCCCTCTAGAAGAGGTTGGTTTTAAACCAACCTCTTCTTTCATGTTTTTTGAAGTTCTTCTAATTTTTTAGGTAAAATAACGTCTATTTATTGATTATTAGAATAAATGGGCTGGTGAACGATAGGGAGGAATTCTGATTAAATCAGCCATTAAAGTTCGGAAATAGTCCAATAGTGAACACAAGCCTGTGCTTTATTTGGTCTTTTTGTTTCCGCTTACATAACTTATAATAAAACCATAAAAATCATTTCAAAAAAGGAGAATGAAAAATGGATTTCCTTCAAACCCCATTAAACTGGTTCTCACAGAATATCCTGCAGAATCCAGCCTTCTTCGTAGGTCTTTTAGTCTTGGTGGGCTATGCCCTTCTAAAGAAAAAGCCTCATGATGTTTTTGCAGGGTTTATCAAAGCGACAGTCGGCTACATGATTTTGAACGTAGCAGCCGGTGGTTTGGTAACAACCTTCCGTCCGATTTTGGCGGCTTTGAACTATAAGTTCCAAATTGATGCAGCAGTTATTGACCCTTACTTCGGTCTTGCAGCAGCAAATGGGAAAATTGCTGAGGAGTTCCCTGATTTCGTATCAGCAGCCACTACAGCACTCTTGATTGGTTTCGGTGTCAACATCCTCTTGGTGGCACTACGTAAGGTTACAAAAGTACGTACTCTGTTCATCACTGGACACATCATGGTACAACAAGCGGCAACTATCTCTTTGATGGTACTCTTCCTCATCCCAGCTCTTCGTAACCAATTCGGTACAGCAGCGATCGGTATCATCTGTGGTATTTACTGGGCAGTCAGCTCAAATATGACAGTTGAAGCAACGCAACGATTAACAGGCGGCGGTGGATTTGCCATCGGTCACCAACAACAATTCGCTATCTGGTTTGTCGATAAGATCGCACCAAAACTTGGTAAAAAAGAAGAAAACTTGGATAACTTGAAGCTACCTAGCTTCCTCAACATCTTCCACGATACAGTTGTTGCTTCAGCGACATTGATGCTTGTGTTCTTCGGTGTGATTTTGTTCATCTTGGGTCCAGAAATCATGGCAAATCCAGAAGTTATCACTTCAGGTGCTCCATACAACCCAGCTAAACAAGATTTCTTCATGTATGTTTTACAAACAGCCTTCACCTTCTCAGTATATCTTTTCATTTTGATGCAAGGTGTCCGCATGTTCGTAGCAGAATTGACAAATGCCTTCCAAGGTATCTCAAGCAAATTGCTTCCAGGTTCATTCCCAGCGGTGGACGTTGCAGCTTCTTACGGCTTCGGTTCCTCTAACGCAGTTCTTTCAGGTTTTGCTTTCGGTTTAATCGGTCAGTTGATTACAATCGTTCTCTTGATTGTCTTCAAGAGTCCAATCCTCATCATCACTGGTTTCGTACCTGTATTCTTTGATAACGCAGCGATCGCAGTGTACGCTGACAAGCGTGGTGGTTGGAAAGCCGCAGCTATCCTTTCCTTCATCTCAGGTGTCCTTCAAGTTGCTCTTGGTGCAGTCTGCGTTGGCTTGCTTGAATTGAGCGGTGGTTACCACGGAAACATTGACTTCGAAGTGCCATGGTTACCATTTGGATTTGCATTTAAGTACCTCGGTATTGCTGGTTATGTTCTTGTCTGCCTCTTCTTATTGGCTATTCCGCAACTTCAATTTGCGAAAGCAAAAGATAAGGAAGCATACTATCGTGGCGAGGCACAAGCAGAATAGTATCCTTGGTCTGTAAAATCAGAACATAATGTATTAAAAATAAAATAGGAGTGAAATTATGGTTAAAGTTTTAACGGCCTGCGGAAATGGCATGGGCTCATCTATGGTTATCAAGATGAAGGTAGAAAACGCCCTTCGTCAACTCGGCGTAACAGATTTTCAATCAGCTTCCTGCTCAGTTGGTGAAGCAAAAGGTTTAGCGGCAGGGTATGATATTGTCGTAGCCTCTAACCACTTGATTTCTGAGTTGGAAGGTCGCACGAAAGGTCACTTGGTTGGTCTTGACAACCTCATGGACGACAACGAAATCAAAACAAAATTACAAGCAGTGCTATAAATAGCCGTTAGGGGTAGGGAGTTTCCCTTCCCCTTTCATATAGCGTGTAGAAGGGAAAAACTATGAATTTACAAAAATCATTTACAGAAAATAATTCCATTCGTTTGGGATTGACAGCGGAAACCTGGCAGGAGGCTGTTCACAAGGCTGTTGAACCGCTGATTGAAAGTGGTGCCGCGACAGAAGAATACTATGATGCCATCATTGCATCGACAGAAGAATATGGTCCCTACTATGTGCTCATGCCTGGTATGGCTATGCCTCACGCCCAAGCAGGTGTTGGCGTCTTGAAGGATTCCTTTGCTTTGATTACCTTGACAAAACCAGTCGTCTTCTCAGATGGGAAAGAAGTGTCTGTTCTGCTCACTCTTGCAGCTACCGATCCAAAGATTCATACATCCGTAGCGATTCCACAAATTATTGCTCTCTTTGAATTGGAAAATTCGATTGAGCGTTTGATTGCTTGTCAAACTCCTGAGGAAGTCTTGGCAATGGTAGAAGAGTCCAAAAACAGTCCTTACCTAGAAGGTTTAGATTTAGAAAGTTAGGAGAAAAAACATGAAACATATTCCAAATTTACAAGTTGCCCTTGACCATTCAGACTTGCAGGGAGCGATTAAAGCAGCTGTTTCCGTTGGTCATGAAGTGGATGTTATCGAGGCAGGTACCGTTTGTTTGCTTCAAGTTGGTAGTGAATTGGTAGAAGTGCTACGCAGCCTTTTCCCAGACAAAATTATCGTTGCAGATACCAAGTGTGCGGACGCGGGTGGTACGGTTGCTAAAAACAATGCTGTTCGTGGTGCGGACTGGATGACCTGTATCTGTTCTGCAACTATTCCAACTATGGAAGCTGCTTTGAAGGCCATCAAGGAAGTTCGTGGTGATAAGGGTGAAATCCAAATCGAACTCTATGGTGACTGGACTTATGAACAGGCTCAACTCTGGTTGGATGCTGGCATTTCCCAAGCGATTTACCACCAATCTCGTGACGCCCTCCTTGCTGGCGAAACTTGGGGCGAAAAAGACCTCAATAAAGTGAAAAAATTGGTTGATATGGGCTTCCGTGTTTCTGTGACAGGTGGTTTGGACGTTGATACCCTTAAACTCTTTGAGGGAGTAGATGTCTTCACCTTTATCGCAGGTCGCGGTATTACAGAAGCGGCAGATCCAGCAGCTGCGGCGCGTGAATTTAAAGACGAAATCCGTCGTATTTGGGGGTAAGACCCATGGCACGACCAATCGGAATATATGAAAAGGCAACGCCCAAACACTTCACATGGAAGGAACGCTTGGAGTTTGCCAAAGAATTAGGTTTCGACTTTGTGGAAATGTCGGTGGATGAGAGCGATGCACGTTTGGCTCGTTTGGAGTGGACCAAGGAAGAGCGTTTGGAGCTGGTCAAAGCCATCTATGAAACAGGTGTCCGCATTCCGACTATTTGCTTCTCTGGTCACCGTCGTTATCCGCTTGGCTCCAATGATCCTGCTCTTGAAGCCAAGTCCTTAGAAACCATGAAACAGTGTATCGAACTGGCTCAGGACCTTGGCGTTCGTGTCATCCAGTTGGCTGGCTACGACGTTTACTATGAAGAAAAATCGCCTGAAACTAGAGAGCGTTTCATCAAGAATCTTCGTCATGCTTGTGACTGGGCTGAGCAGGCTCAGGTCATGTTGGCTATTGAGATTATGGATGATCCATTTATCAACTCTGTTGAAAAATACCTAGCTGTTGAAAAAGAAATCGATTCGCCCTATCTCTTTGTCTATCCAGATACTGGAAATGTGTCTGCTTGGCACAATGACATTTACAGCGAATTTTATCTGGGACACCGTTCCATCGCAGCTCTTCACCTCAAAGATACCTATGCGGTAACCGAGAACTCCAAGGGACAATTTCGTGATGTTCCATTCGGTCAGGGCTGTGTGGACTGGGACAATATGTTTGCAGTATTGAAAAAGACCAATTACCAAGGTCCATTCTTGATTGAGATGTGGTCTGAAAACTGCGAAACAGTTGAGGAAACACGATCTGCTATCAAGGAGGCACAAGATTTCCTCTATCCATTGATTGAGAAAGCGGGGTTGAACTAATGCCAAAAGATTTACAGGAAATGCGCCAACGGGTCTATGAAGCCAACGTCGCCCTGCCTGCTCATGGGCTTGTCAAGTTTACCTGGGGCAACGTATCAGAAGTCTGCCGAGAACTTGGTCGCATCGTCATTAAGCCTTCTGGTGTGGACTATGAAAAATTGTCCCCAGAAAACATGGTGGTGACCGACTTGGACGGAAATGTAGTGGAAGGAGATCTGAATCCTTCGTCTGATTTGGCGACCCACGTTGCCCTCTACAAGGCTTGGCCCAATGTCCATGCTGTCGTGCATACGCATTCGACAGAAGCAGTGGGTTGGGCTCAGGCTGGTCGTGACATTCCATTTTATGGGACAACTCATGCGGATTATTTCTATGGTCCGGTACCGTGTGCCCGTTCCTTGACGGCTGAAGAGGTGAATGCGGCCTATGAAAAAGAAACAGGTGCAGTCATCATCGAGGAATTCGAGCGTCGTGGTATCGACCCAGTCGCTGTTCCAGGAATTGTTGTCCGCAATCATGGACCATTTACCTGGGGCAAGGATCCTGCTCAGGCAGTTTACCATAGCGTTGTCCTTGAGGAAGTGGCTCGGATGAACCGCTACACCGAACAAATCAATCCACGGGTGGAGCCAGCGCCAAGCTATATCATGGACAAGCATTACCTCCGTAAACATGGTCCTAATGCCTACTATGGACAAAAGGGTGACGAACATTAAGTTCTTGTGTGAAAAAAACAGTAGGGAAAAGTAGCAGACTCCCCAAAAGGGAGAACTGCTTTTTCCCTTTTGATGAGGAGAAAGATGAGGAAATTTTTACAGGATAGTCTGACAGAGACAGCCTACTATTTAGAATTGATTTTATCTGCCATACTTGGCTTAGCCCTTTTAGCCTTGTCAGCGCTTCTTTTTGCAGACCTGCTTAGCTCATTAGCTGGTGATATTCAAGCGGATACGTTTATTCAAAATTTTCTGAGTCGTGCAATGACCTTGGCGGTCGGAGTCGAATTTATCAAAATGCTTTGCAAACAGTCATCTAGCACCGTGATTGAGGTACTCCTAGTTGCCATTGCTCGCCAACTGATTGTAGAGCATGGTTCTAGTAGTGATTACTTGATTGGAATTATTTCGGTTGCCATCCTATTTGCAGTGCGAAAATACCTCTTCACTCAGTTTGATGATTCCAATAATATTATCATGCGTGCCAGCCAGAAAGTAAAAGTGGCTAATATCATCGCACGAGTAAAAATTCCAAGTGAAGGTAGCGAGACTTTGAGAGATTTTGTGACACGAAAACTCAATGAAGAGGAGAAAACCATTGCTATTGGTGCCTGTGTATATTTGAAAAATGTTGCCCTTCGGATAGATAACATGCACGGAGAACTGATTACCCGAGTAGAAATTATTAAAAGCATCTATTAATTCTAACTAAAGATATTTATGCAACATAAAACAAGTAATAATCAGATGAATTTTAATAATTATTAGAATATCTAAGGTAATTATGTTAAGATAGTAATGGGACGGGGGAAAGAGGAGGAGAATCTTGTTATTAGATAAGAGTAGTTGCGCTCTACTGAGGTACCTGATTGGTCTGCAGGAACCTGAGACAATCATGGCTATTTCCAAGGGCTTGCAACAATCACGTCGAAAAATCTATTACCATCTAGAAAAAATCAATGATGCCTTACCAACAACTGTAGAGAGTATTGAAAGCTTACCTCGCATCGGTATTCGACTTACCGAAGCGCAAAAACTAGCCTGTCGAGATCTTCTCGATTCTATTGATTCGTACACCTACGTCATGAGCATGCCTGAGCGCATTCAGCTGATGTTGGTATATATCTGTATCACACCAGAAAGAGTGACCATTGAACGGCTAATGGAGTTGACAGAA
This sequence comes from Streptococcus suis, assembly GCF_902702775.1. Taxonomy (NCBI): domain Bacteria; kingdom Bacillati; phylum Bacillota; class Bacilli; order Lactobacillales; family Streptococcaceae; genus Streptococcus; species Streptococcus suis. Next base: position 2,056,674 of record NZ_LR738724.1, on the reverse strand, counting down.
GTCTCTCGTAATACGGTCTTAAATGATTTGAATGAAATTCGAACCCAGTTGGCTCAAGAACAATACAAGATGACCCTCTATGTTTCTAAGAGTCAGGGCTATAGTCTGGTTTGTCACCCTTTAAATAAAATCCAATATGTCCACTCGCTTCTCTATACCATCTTCTTGGACGCCAATAAAGGTTTTTTGCAGGTTCTAGAAGATAAGTTGTTTGAGTTGGTAGGGTGTCAGTTGCTCTTCTCCGAAGAAATGGCACAATTTTTACAGGGACAAGTATCGCAGTTAGAAAAGAAACTAGGCAAGAAGATCAATCGCTACGAAATCGAGTTTATGCTCAAAGTATTGCCTTTCTTGCTCCTTAGCTATCGCAATATGGAGCTGGATGACTTGGAAGAACGAGCCATTCTCAAAGAATTTGAACAAGTTCGAGAGCGTATAGAGTACCGAGTTGCTCAGGAATTGAAAGATGCCTTGTTGCAAACCTTTGATTTGAAATTGGATGAAATAGAAATCTCCCTGATTGCCATTCTACTTCTATCCTATCGAAAGGATAGCGATGTTCATGTATTCAGCCAAGATTTCATTGACTTGAAGCGTGTGGTAGAGCGATTTATTCATCATTTTGAGATACATTCACCATTTGAATTGGAAAATCCAGATGAATTAGCCAAACATCTCTTGGCACATTGCAAGGCTCTGTTGTTCAGAAAAACCTACGGCATCCTATCTAAAAATCCAATGGTCCAACAAATCCAAGATAAATACGGTACCCTGTTTGCTATGACACGGGTTTCTGGAAAGATTTTGGAGGAGGAGTGGCAGATTGAGTTATCCGATGGAGATATTGCCTATTTGACGATTCATCTAGGAGGCGCTATTCGACGCAGTGGTACGCGCAAGGCACAGACACAGATTGTCTATTTAATCTGTGATGAAGGGGTGTCAGTCCAACGCTTACTTTATAAACAATGCCAGCATCATTTGCCAGATAAGAAGATTGGCGCCGTCTTTACCACTGAACAATTCAAGAGTGTCGAAGACTTACTAGAGGTTGATTTCTTGATTACAACCAGCGATGGGTTGGAAACGGATTTCCCTTTGGTGCAGGTTCACCCCATTTTAGATTTTGATGATGTGCTGAACATGACTCATTTTGCAAAATATCGTAGTTTGGCAGATGAAAAACAAGTTTTTGCAGTAGAACTAGACAAGCTTTTGTCGGGATATATCGCAGACGGAAGGACCGCTCGAGAACTCAAACAACGGCTACAAAAACTGATTACCAATGAATTATTAACCAATTTATCCAGTCAAGATATTGAAACAGATCTGTATTAGGGTAAAGTCCAAGTGTGAACACAAGCCTGTGTTTTATTTGGTCTTTTTTTTGTTGCCTTTGAAGCATATACTAGAAGCATAGAAACGTACCTTATAGGAGGAATGGAAAATGGCTAAAGTTCAAGATATTACAAGAGAATCCTGGATTCTTTCAACCTTCCCAGAATGGGGAACTTGGCTCAATGAAGAAATTGAAGAAGAAGCAGTGCCAGAAGGCAACTTTGCTATGTGGTGGCTTGGAAACTGCGGTGTCTGGATTAAAACACCAGGTGGTGCGAACGTGGTCATGGACCTCTGGTCATCACGTGGAAAATCCACTAAAAAAGTGAAAGATATGGTTTGGGGACACCAGATGGCTAACATGGCAGGTGTGCGCAAATTGCAACCAAACTTGCGTGTGCAGCCAATGGTTATCGACCCATTTGCCATCAATGAATTGGACTACTACCTAGTATCGCACGTCCACAGTGACCACATGGATATCAGCACAGCCGCTGCCATCATCAACAATCCTAAATTGGACCACGTCAAATTTGTCGGTCCAGTTGAAAGTGGCGACATCTGGGAAAAATGGGGTGTGCCTGCTGACCGTATTATCCGCATCGCACCAGGTGATAGCTTTGAATTCAAAGACATCAAGGTCCACGCTGTAGAATCCTTCGACCGTACTTGCTTGGTGACACTTCCCATCGAAGGTTATGACGAAAATGGTGGTAAATTAGCAGGACTTCCTGTGACAGATGAACTCATGGCTCGCAAGGCAGTCAACTATGTCTTTGAAACACCTGGCGGAACCATCTACCACGGTGCAGACTCCCACTTCTCAAACTACTTTGCAAAACACGGTCGCGACTTCAACATCGACGTTGCTATCAACAACTACGGTGACAACCCAATCGGTATCCAAGACAAGATGACCTCAATCGACCTTCTCCGTATGGCAGAAAACTTGCGTGCTAAGGTAATCATCCCTGTTCACTATGACATCTGGTCTAACTTCATGGCGTCAACAGATGAAATCTTGCAGCTCTGGAAAATGCGTAAGGAACGCTTGCAATACGCTTTCCATCCATTCATCTGGGAAGTTGGCGGCAAGTATACTTATCCGATGGACAAGGACCGTATTGAATATCACCACCCACGTGGCTTTGATGATTGCTTCTTAGAAGACTCAAATATTCAATTTAAGGCTTTGTTATAAGATTTAGAACTCTCTTGCTCCATAGAGACGAGGAGAGGTACTATAAACTCTGATAAAGTATGAAATGTGCGAATTACTACTGTTCACTCCAAGGGCGGGACGAAAGTCCTGCCTCTTTTCTACGGACAATTTATTTCTCGCTTCATTTCAAACAGACATAGAAAACGCTTTATGGTATAATAAATTCATGACTTTAAAAAAGGAGAAAAACATGTCAAATCTTTCAGTCAATGCGATTCGTTTCCTTGGTATTGATGCCATCGAAAAATCAAAATCAGGTCACCCAGGTGTCGTCATGGGTGCGGCTCCAATGGCCTACAGCCTTTTTACTAAAGAACTTCGTATCAACCCAGCTCAGCCAAACTGGGTGAACCGTGACCGCTTTATCTTATCAGCAGGTCATGGGTCAATGCTCCTCTACGGACTTCTTCATTTGTCAGGATTTGAAGATGTCACTATGGATGAAATCAAGAACTTCCGTCAATGGGGTTCAAAAACACCAGGTCACCCAGAATTTGGTCACACAGCAGGTGTAGATGCAACAACAGGTCCTCTTGGACAAGGTATCTCAACTGCGACAGGTTTTGCGCAAGCAGAGCGTTTCCTTGCAGCTAAGTACAACCGTGATGGTTTCCCAATCTTTGACCACTATACTTACGTAATCTGTGGTGATGGCGACTTGATGGAGGGTGTTTCTGCAGAAGCGGCTTCTTACGCAGGTCTTCAAAAATTAGAAAAACTCATCGTTCTTTACGATTCAAATGACATCAACTTGGATGGCGAAACAAAAGACTCCTTCACAGAAGATGTACGTGCCCGTTACAATGCTTATGGCTGGCATACAGACCTCGTAACAGACGGTACAGATGTAGATGCCATCTTTGCTGCTATTGAAAAGGCAAAAGCAGCTGGTAAGCCATCTCTTATCGAAATCAAGACTGTTATCGGTCATGGTTCACCAAACAAACAAGGTACAAATGCCGTTCACGGTGCTCCACTTGGTGCAGAAGAAACAGAAGCAACTCGTAAGGCGCTTGATTGGAACTATGGTCCATTTGAAATTCCAGCTGAAGTCTATGCGGACTTTAAAGCTAATGTAGCTGATCGCGGTGCAGCAGCCTACGATGCTTGGGTGAAATTAGTTGAAGACTACAAAGTAGCTCATCCAGAATTAGCAGCTGAAGTAACAGCTATCTTGGAAGGTCGTGACGTAGTTGAAATCAAGCCAGAAGACTTCCCAGTTTACGAAAATGGTTTCTCACAAGCAACTCGTAACTCATCACAAGATGCCCTCAACGCAGCGGCTAAAGTTTTGCCAACCTTCCTTGGAGGTTCAGCTGACTTGGCTCACTCAAACATGACCTATATCAAGGAAGATGGTTTGCAAGATTCAGTAAATCCACTCAACCGCAATATCCAGTTTGGTGTGCGTGAATTTGCTATGGGTACTATCTTGAACGGTATGGCAGCTCACGGTGGACTTCGTGTTTACGGTGGTACCTTCTTCGTCTTCTCAGACTATGTGAAAGCAGCAGTTCGTTTGTCAGCTCTTCAAGGTCTTCCTGTGACTTATGTCTTCACACACGATTCTATCGCAGTCGGTGAAGATGGTCCAACTCACGAGCCGATCGAGCACTTGGCAGGACTTCGTGCTATGCCAAACCTCAATGTCTTCCGTCCAGCAGATGCGCGTGAAACACAGGCAGCTTGGTACTTGTCATTGACCAGCAAGTCTACACCATCAGCCCTTGTTCTCACTCGTCAAAACTTGACAGTTGAAGAAGGAACAGACTTTGACAAGGTTGCAAAAGGGGCTTATGTTGTCTATGAAGCAGCAGGCTTTGATACAATCCTTCTTGCATCTGGTTCAGAAGTGAACTTGGCTGTTAAAGCTGCCAAAGAACTAGAAGCAGCAGGCACTAAGGTTCGTGTGGTTTCTGTGCCATCAACTGAACTCTTCGATGCACAAGACGCTGCCTACAAGGAAGAAATCCTTCCAAATGCCATCCGTCGTCGCTTGGCAATTGAAATGGGTGCAACTCAAAGTTGGTACAAGTATGTCGGTCTTGACGGTAAAGTCCTTGGTATCGACACATTCGGTGCCTCAGCTCCAGCCCAAACAGTTATTGATAACTACGGTTTCACAGTAGAAAATGTTGTGAAATTAGTTGGCGAATTGTAATAGAAAATATCAGAGACAGCCTTTCGAGGCTGTTTTTGACATTTTTTAAAAAAATTTCTTGACAATATCGACAATATCGACAATATCGACAATAAACGATATATTAATATCTGTAAATATCAATGTTGCTCCCCCTACCTTCTCGACTGAGGAGGTATTTTTATATTTTTAAGGTGATAGAAGGGCAGCATTTTGAAAGAAATGTGTGACAAGGAAGAAGTAGTGTTAGATTCATTTTGATAGCAGAGAAATAAAGAAGTGATTTTGAACTGTTATCAGGGCTGTGCTATAATAGATTTATGAACTATACACATGAAGAAAAAGAGTATTTTATGACTCAGGCATTGCAGGAAGCTAGAAAGTCGCTAGAAAAGGATGAAATTCCAATTGGTTGTGTGATTGTCAAGGATGGCCAGATTATTGGCAGAGGGCATAATGCACGTGAGGAACTCAATCAGGCAATCATGCACGCTGAGGTTATGGCAATCCAAGAAGCTAACAATGTTGAAGGGAATTGGCGCTTGCTTGATTCGACCCTTTTTGTGACGATTGAACCTTGTGTGATGTGTAGCGGAGCCATTGGCCTAGCACGCATTCCGCAGGTTATCTATGGAGCAACCAACAAAAAGTTTGGAGCTGCAGGGAGTCTCTATGACATTCTGACAGATGAGCGGCTCAACCACCGTGTCAAGGTAGAAACAGGTATTTTAGAAGCGGAATGTGCCAATATCATGCAAGATTTTTTTAGACAACGCAGAGAAAGTCAGAAGGCTGCTAAGCTTATCATGAAAGCCCAAGAGGACCATGCAGACAATCCATCTTGTTAGGTCCCCACTTGCACTCTGGCCAAATTGTGTTATAATAATAAACGGAGCAACATTCGTGCGTGAAGCGGGTCAGGGGAGGAATCCAGCAGCCCTAAGCGAGGTCGAATGTGTGCTCTTTTTGCGTACAGTCCAAAAACCCTTTGAAATCAAGCTTTCAGAGGGTTTTCTTTATCTTATTTTTAGAAGTGAGGGGCAAAATAGGGGCGGCTTAAGAAAACTTTTTGGATGCTCTGCTATTCTACTGAGGAATAAGGAGGAAAGCCTATGTTTTTATTTGCCTTTCCAGGTATGGGAAAAACGACACTTGCTAAGAAATATACAGATGTTGTGGACTTAGAAATGTCCGACATTAAGTACGATAATAGCAGTGTTCGTCATTTAACGAAAGAGGAGCGAAAATCCACCAAACGTCCACTGAAGGATAAACGCTATAAAACAATCTATGTCAATAAGGCCTATACTCTTAATAGACAAGGAAAGACAGTCCTAGTAGCGCTGAATTTTCTGATGAGAATGTTGCTGACCATGTCTATACGCGGTGGTGTACCATTTCATATCTATATTCCCCACCCTTCTCTCAAAGAAGAATACCGCCAACGTTACATTTCAAGAGGCAACAACGACCGGTTCATCTTTGAAGTCATGTTCATTTGGTATCCTGCCCTCATTCCACTTTACCTACTATCGAAGATTTTCCCTAAATGGATTACAGTAACCCAGTCGGGAGAGACTTTGGAGGATTATCACTTGAAGAGTTTCTCCATTAGAAAAGACTGTTACCATAAAGGACTTGTTAAAGGAATGGTATTATAGTAAAATGAGGTGGAGATTAAATAGAAATTAGGAATCCTTTATGAAAGTAGCCTTCTGTGTAACTGATTCACACATTGACTATGTTATTACCACTATTGAAGCCATTTGTACTTATCATTCCACGGTAAAAGTAGCCATTCTTTCATCTGATTTATCAGATGTATCTAGGAAAAAGTTAAATCGTCTTCCAATCGAAGAACTAAGACTTTATACTGAGCTAGATAGAGGCAAGGTTGAGAAACTTCCAATGACAATGCACCATATCACATTGGAAACTTATTTTAGGTACTTTGTACCAGAATTACTATCTGACTGGGATAAGGTACTCTATTTGGACAGTGACTTACTAATTGCGGGAGATCTGACAGAATTTTGGGAAACAGATCTTTCAGATGCCTACTTAGCTGGGGTATCAGAATTGGATATTATTCGACATTATGCGGCCTACAAGAAGAGTATTGGCTTTGAATTAGATGAACTTTATGTGAATGCAGGTGTCTTATTGATGAACCTAGAAGCAATGAGACGAGATAATATCACAAATCTACTTTTCGCAGAAACAGAGCGTTTGACGGGACAGATTCAGTTTCAGGACCAAGATGTTATAAATATTGCTCTGAAGGGTAAAATCGTAGAGGTACCATTACGATATAACTATACTGCTGAGGCTATGCGACAAAATCGTTTACCGATTGAAGAAGTAGCAATATTCCATTACAATTCTGCTCATATTAAGCCTTGGATAAAGTGGGATAAAAATTGGGAATCTCCTGTAGGTGAGATTATTTCTCTTTGGAGAAATAATTATAAGGAAGTAATGAAAGCATACGGTGGTGTCAGTGTCATCGTAGCTTTTCGGAACCAAGAGGAAACATTAGGTCACACCCTATCAGCTCTTGTTAATCAGGCTTTTCATAATATTGAAATTATATTAGTTGACGCAAACTCCGATGATCAATCTTCGGCAATTTGCCAAACTTTTGCTCAGCGAGACAGTCGTATTCAGTATCACTACCAGGCTGCCACATCATTAAACCAAGCTAGAGAGAGGGGATTACGGGCAGCAAGTAGACCATATATTCTTTTTGTTGAAGAGGGTGATTTTGTTTTTGATGAAGGTATCGCTGTTCTATATAAATTAGCAGAGTCAACCGAGTCGGATGTGTTAGTAGGTGCATTTGCTAGATTTAGAAGTGGCCGTTTTCAATTCCTCCCCTATCCTCCATATAGATTAGCACGTAAGTCACTCTCCACAATTGCGAATGAAATGCAGGCATCGAATGCGCGCCATCTATTTTATACAAAGGTCTGGGGAAATCTCTATCGAAGAAATATACTGATGGGACTTCGTTTTACTGGGGATGACCAGCAACAAGAAACATTTGTCTGGGGAGCTCTTCAGCGAGCTCAGAATATTTATGTTTTAAACCAACAAGTCTATGTTTGTCGAGTAAAGGAATAAGCTGTCATAAAACATTTCATGAAAATAAATGAAAATTGATAAATTTCTTGAAAAAAATATGATAAAGCGTTATCATATTATGGTACATAAATGGAGGAAAAACATGACACATATTACATTTGATTATTCAAAAGTCTTGGGCCAATTCGTTGGAGCTCAAGAAGTAGAATACATGCAACCACAAGTTACCCTTGCAGACCAAATGCTCCGTCAAGGAACAGGTCCTGGTAACGACTTTATTGGCTGGTTGGATTTGCCAGAAAACTACGACAAAGAAGAGTTTGCTCGTATCAAGGAAGCAGCAGCTAAAATCCAAAATGAAAGTGAAGTTTTGGTGGTTATCGGTATCGGTGGTTCTTACCTTGGTGCTAAAGCGGCTATTGATTTCTTGAGCAATGCCTTTGTAAACTTGCAAACACGTGAAGAGCGCAAAGCTCCACAAATCCTTTACGCTGGAAACTCTATCTCATCAAGCTACCTTGCTGACTTGGTAGACTACGTGGCAGACAAGGATTTCTCAGTTAACGTGATTTCTAAATCAGGTACAACAACTGAGCCTGCCATTGCTTTCCGCGTCTTCAAAGAATTGCTTGTGAAGAAATACGGTCAAGAAGAAGCTAACAACCGTATCTATGCTACAACTGACAAGGCAAAAGGTGCTGTTAAGGTTGAAGCGGACGCAAATGGTTGGGAAACCTTTGTTGTTCCAGATGATGTCGGTGGCCGTTTCTCAGTCTTGACTGCAGTTGGTCTTTTGCCAATCGCAGCAGCTGGTGCGGACATTGATGCCCTTATGGAAGGTGCAAACGCAGCCCGTACGACATTTACATCTGATAAGATTGCTGAAAACCAAGCATACCAATATGCAGCTGTTCGTAACATCCTTTACAGAAAAGGCTATGTAACAGAAATCTTGGCTAACTACGAGCCATCGCTTCAATACTTCAGCGAGTGGTGGAAACAATTGGCGGGCGAGTCAGAAGGTAAGGACCAAAAAGGTATCAACCCAACATCTGCTAACTTCTCAACAGACTTGCACTCTCTTGGACAATTCATCCAAGAAGGAAACCGCAACATCTTTGAGACAGTGGTTCGTGTTGACAAGCCAAGAAAAAATATCTTGATTCCTGAAATGGCAGAAGACCTTGATGGCCTTGGCTACTTGCAAGGTAAGGATGTTGACTTTGTAAACAAAAAAGCAACGGACGGCGTACTTCTTGCTCACACAGATGGTGGCGTACCAAACATGTTTGTGACCCTTCCACAACAAGATGAGTTCACACTTGGTTATACCTTCTACTTCTTCGAGTTGGCGATTGCTATCTCTGGTTACCTCAATGCGATCAATCCATTTGACCAACCAGGTGTAGAAGCCTACAAGAAAAATATGTTCGCTCTTCTTGGTAAGCCAGGATTTGAAGAACTCGGTGCAGAATTGAACGCACGTTTGTAAGAAAATCATTCCACTAGAGATAGTGGTGCGTCTAAAGAAAACGAGACGATTTGAACGATACTAGGGTATCGTTCTTTTTTTATCGATCTAAATCGCTATTTGGAACTATTGGTAAAAAAATTGTTGGTATATTTTGCAGCTGTTTTATATAAGCAATGTGTCTTGTGCTAATGTGTTGAGGTATTTGTTGTAAGAATTCTATTGAAAATCTATGTTTTTTTAGTTTTTCTATTGACGAGACTACCTTGGACTAGATATAATAGTTACTAATATAGTTTTAAAAAGAGGTATTTATGGTAAAGTATGCATTGTTCAGTTATTCGACAGAAAACATCGGCGATGAAATCCAATCTATTGCGGCGAGTCGTTTCTTGCCACAGATTGATTATTATATAAACAGGGATTATATGAATGATTTTAAACCAGACACCGATGAACAAATTAAACTGATCATGAACGGTTGGTACTCTCATAGACCTCAAAATTTTCCACTAAAAAATGAACAGATTACTCCGCTATTAATTTCAATGTTTGTTACTGGACGCGCTAAAGTACCATTTTCATCAGAGGAAAACGTTGCGTTCTTTAAAAAATATGGTCCAGTTGGTGCCAGAAGTGCGGACACAAAGGAATATATGGAATCTTTGGGAGTTGAATCTTACTGGTCTGGCTGTATGACTCTTACCCTCCAACCAGAGAAATATATTAAGAAACAAGACTTTGTGCTGGCTATTGATCTTCCTGAGGAAGCTTGTCAAAAGTTAGAGAAAGAATCGAAATTACCAGTTATCCGACTAAGTGTTTATACAAATCATAAATATATGTCTGATACACGTAGAATGAAGTTAGCAAAATATTATCTTTATTTGTACCAATCAGCTCGTTTAGTTGTTACTACACGACTTCATGCGACTCTTCCGTGCCTTGCTCTAGGAACTTCTGTTTTAAATATCGAATTACCAAATTTTGAACCAGAACGTTTTGGTAGTTTACGGGAACTTGCCAATCATATGACCTTAGATGAATTCATGTCGGGTACAGGTGATTACGATATTAATAATCCTAAAGAAAATCCAACAGAATTTCTAGAAGCTAGAAAAAATCTTGAAGATAGATGTCAAGCTTTTACAGGATTTAAGAATAAAAAAGGTTTCTTAAATGGACAGCCTGTCGCAGAATTATTACGAGATCCAGAGTTAATCCAAACTTTTGCAACAGGAGTAGCGTCTGCCTACAGAGAGTATGGCACCGGTTTTTAGTCAATCGTTTTAGAAGAGGCTGGGAAAAAAGTCCAAAGCCACTTCTCAGAGTTCGTGTCAACATCTCAGCGTAGTGGTTGATTGGGTTTAACGATCCAGTGGAGTGAGCTGGTCACCCTAAAACTAGAAAGTGACCACAGAAGCCGAACCTACATGTTTGGAAGTGAGGGGGACTCTTTTTTGACTAGTCGAATTCTTTTCCGCTCCCTTATTTCGGTTCAATAAGGTGAAGGAGATAGAAAGTAGGCGGAGATGATATGAAAAAAGATTTTTTTGTAATCGGTGATGTCCATGGAAAATTTGAACTGCTACTTGATATTTTGAAGAAATGGGATGAAGAGCGACAACAGCTGATTTTTCTTGGGGATTTAATTGACCGTGGAGAAAATTCAAAGGCTTGTCTAGAGTTGGTTTGGCAATTAGTCCGAGAAAAAGGTGCTATCTGCCTGACTGGGAATCATGAACGAATGTTTTTGGCTTGGCTACGTGACCCCTTGGACCGCTACGATCACTATCGGAGAAATGGTGGAGATACGACCATCAATTCCTTGCTGGGGCGTCCCTTGGATGCACCGGTAGATGGCCTGGTGGATGCCAATACAGTGATGGAACAATATGAGGACCTGATTGATTTTGTCAAATCTTGCCCCTATCATATGGAGACTGAGCGCTATATCTTCGTCCATGCAGGAGTTGATTTGACCTTACCAGATTGGCGTGAAACCAATAATCATGATAAGGTTTGGTTACGCACCCCTTTCCATGAGGCTGAAAATACCACAGGAAAAATAATTGTCTTTGGACATACACCTGTGTATAACCTCTTTCAAACTCAACTTCGCATTAGTCAAATCTGGACCAGTCCAGATGGGAAAATGGGAATTGACGGAGGAGCTGTTTACGGCGGAGTTCTCCATGGGATTGTACTGGATGATACGGGTCTGGTACAGGATTACATCGTCGGATATGTCAATCCGAGAAAAGAAATTGAAGATTAGATAATGATTGAAAATTAGGAGGTAAAACTTCTAATTTTTTTATTTTTATACTTGACAACGCATATATATATATATATATAATGGTAGTGTAAAACATTTTTTGGAGGTTTATATGAAAAAACTTACTTTCCTAACTTTGACTGTACTGTCAGTGTTTGCACTTGCTGCGTGTTCTACTACTGAACCAAGTAAAAAAGAAGCTACGGATACTTCTGGCAGTGTTGCGCAGTCTAGTTCTGAACAAGCAACTAGTACAAGCTACAAGGTAGGAGATACAATTGTATTTAAAGATGTAGCAGAAATTACAATTACGAATATTGCATGGACTGACGAACGAAATGAAGTGAGCGATATTGTTGCGAATAAAGTACTTTTGGTAACCTATAATGTCACTAACTTGACTGATAAAGATTATGTTGTCGGTGAAGATATGGATTTGTATGTAAACAATAAAGTGACTGAAGGCTACCCAGTTGGAACAATACTCGAAACAATCGCACCTGGTAGAAGTATAGAAGGCGCAACAACCGCCTTTGCAGTAAACGAAGAGGGAACTTCTGAGTTAGAGGTTAAACCAGGGTTCCAGTTTAGTACAGATATAAAACCAGCAATTGTAAAATTTGATTTACCACAATAACTTTAGGAGGCTAACTTAGCCTCTTTTTCATTTTTTTGCATTTCTTCCCAAATTTTCAGAAAATTTTGATATAATAGAAAAAATATTATTTTTAGATTGGAATCATTATGACTGCACAAAAAATGACTGCACAAGAAATCATTGCCTTTATCGGTAATGCTGTGAAAAAAACGACTGTTAAGGTGACATTTGAAGGTGAATTGGCTGGGCCTGTTCCTGCTGAGGTAACAAAGCTTGGCAATGTCCTCTTCGGTGACTGGAAGGATGTCGAGGCACTTTTGGCAAACTTGACTGAAAATGTAGACTACGTGGTTGAGCAAGACGGCCGCAATTCGGCTGTGCCTTTGCTGGACAAGCGTAATATCAATGCCCGTATCGAGCCAGGTGCCATTATCCGCGACCAAGTGACCATTGGCGATAATGCCGTTATCATGATGGGGGCGGTGATTAACATCGGTGCGGAAATCGGTTCAGGTACTATGATTGACATGGGTGCTATCCTTGGTGGTCGTGCGACGGTTGGTAAAAACAGCCACATCGGTGCAGGAGCGGTTCTTGCAGGTGTTATCGAGCCAGCTTCGGCTGAGCCAGTGCGTGTTGGCGACAATGTTTTGGTCGGTGCCAATGCCGTTGTCATCGAAGGAGTGCAAATCGGTAGCGGCTCTGTTGTCGCGGCGGGTGCTATTGTGACCCAAGACGTCCCTGAAAATGTTGTGGTGGCAGGTGTGCCAGCCCGCATCATCAAGGAAATCGACGCTCAAACCCAACAAAAAACAGCCTTGGAAGAGGCTTTGCGGACACTCTAAGAGGTAGCTATGCTAGATTTAATCGCGACACGCCGGTCCCTCCACCAGATTCCAGAGCTGGGCATGGAGGAGTTCAAGACCCACGCCTTTCTTATGGAAACTATTGAGAACTTGCTGGAAGATTGCTCTTTTGCCCAAGTCCGTACATGGAAGACAGGTATCCTGGTCTATCTGACAGGTTCTGCTCCTGAAAAAACGATTGGTTGGCGGGCAGATATTGACGGCTTGCCGATCGTGGAGGAGACGGGCCTGGACTTCAAGTCCCTCCACCCAGACCGGATGCACGCTTGCGGACATGATTTCCACATGACCATTGCCCTGGGGCTTTTGGAGAAAATGGCAGAGCAGCAACCGAGAAACAACCTTCTCTTCTTGTTTCAGCCTGCGGAGGAAAACCTAGCAGGTGGCATGCTTATGTATGAAGCGGGTGCCTTTGGGGATTGGTTGCCAGATGAATTTTATGGGCTCCATGTCCGACCAGACCTCAAAGTCGGTCAAATAGCCACCAACCGTGCGACCCTCTTTGCTGGGACCTGTGAAGTCAAGATACGGTTTACAGGAAAGGGTGGCCACGCAGCATTTCCCCATACCGCCAATGACGCCTTGGTGGCAGCCAGCTACTTTGTGACCCAGGTGCAGTCGGTGGTCAGCCGCAATGTCGATCCAATCGAGGGGGCTGTGGTGACCTTCGGCTCTATGCACGCAGGCACGACCAACAATGTCATTGCTGAAACGGCCTTTTTGCACGGCACCATTCGGGCTCTGACTCAGAACATGAGCCTCTTGGTGCAAAAACGGGTGCGGGAAGTGGCAGAAGGGATTGCCTTGTCCTTTGGAGTGGACTTGGAGATCGAGCTCAATCCAAGCGGCTATCTGCCTGTGGAGAACAATCCCCAGCTGGCTGATGAACTAATGACTTATTTTGAACAGGTTGATGGTGTGGAGATGATTGACTGTCCACCTGCCATGACGGGAGAGGACTTCGGCTACCTTCTCAACAAGGTTCCAGGTGTTATGTTCTGGTTGGGTGTGGATACGCCTTATCCGCTTCACAATCCTCGTCTCAGCCCCAAAGAGGAAGTTCTTCCCTTTGCTGTGGATAAGTTGAGTGATTTTTTGAAAATGAAAGCAAACTAGACTGGGTTTTCCAGTCTTTTTCTGAAAAGAAAGGAGTTTCTGTGGATAAAAAAGAAATTCGGCAAGAGGTCTTGCAGAGATTGAAAGCCCTGACTAGTAGCCAGCGAGCAAGATGGAGTCAGCAACTAACAGAAATGCTCCTTTTATCTGACACCTATAAGTGCTCAAAGTCGCTTGGGACCTACCTTTCCATGCCCCATGAGTTTGACACTTCTTACCTGATTGAGCAGGCTCAAAAGGATGGCAAGCAGATTTTCATCCCTAAGACCTATTCACAAGGTCGTATGGATTTTGTAGAATATAATCCTGATGATTTGGTGAAATCTAGGTTTGGAGTTTGGGAACCTGGTACTTATTCACAACCTGTGGATAAGTCTGTGGTTAAGTTGATCCATGTTCCTGGTTTAGCTTGGAATCAAGCGGGTTTTCGAGTGGGCTATGGAGGTGGTTTTTATGATCGCTACCTAGCAGATTATCAGGGAGAGACGGTATCGACCTTGGCAGACTTTCAAGTCTATGATTTTGAACCAGATGTATTTGATATTCCAGTAAAGGAGTTGTTGATTTTTGAAGAACTTTTTTGATAAGCGCTATCCTGTGACCAATGCCTTGTTGGCAGTCACGGCTCTTGTTTTTCTTTTGATACAAATATTTCGATTTGGGCAGACCACTACAGCCTATACGATTTTTGAATTCGGTGGTATGTATGGCCAAGTGGTACGTTATGATCCGACTCAGTTGTGGCGCTTGATTTCTCCTATCTTTGTCCACATTGGTTGGGAACATTTTATCTTTAACAGCATTACCTTGCTTGGTTTGGGTTATCAATTAGAAGGACTGTTTGGGTCACGGCGCTTCTTTCTCCTCTATCTCTTGTCTGGGATAATGGGGAACCTTTTTGTTCTCTTCTTTACACCAGATGTAGTTGGCGCAGGTGCGTCGACCTCGCTCTTTGGTCTATTTGCAGCCATGGCTCTTTTGAGAAAATTTAGTCGTAGCCCTTATCTACAGGTTCTCGGTCAACGTTATATGGTCCTTTTGGGATTGAACTTGGTCTTGGGACTTTTTAATCCAACCATTAGTATGGCAGGACATATTGGAGGAGCTATTGGAGGATGCTTGGTTGTGATTTTCCTTCCACCTCTTGTGGAAAAGGATCTCTTTACAGGAAGACAGATTTTTTTCAGCTTCATTGGCTATATGAGCTTGATTGTTTTTCTACTAGGGATATTCTATTTGATATAAGAAAAAAACTAGCGATTGCTAGTTTTTCTTTGTATCTAATTTTTTACCAAGATTGATCAAATATTGTTTCAAATCATCTTTTACTTGAGGGTGTTGGAGGGCGTAGTCGATAGAAGTTTTCATGAAACCGAACTTATCCCCAACATCGTAACGGTTACCTTTGAATTCACGAGCGAAAACACGTTGCGTTTTGTTCAGAGTATCAATGGCATCTGTCAATTGAATCTCGTTCCCGGCACCTGGTTTTTGGTTTTCTAAAATCTCAAAGATTTCAGGAGTGAGTAAGTAGCGTCCGATAATAGCAAGGTCAGAAGGAGCATCTTCTGGTTTTGGTTTTTCCACAAAGGTTTCCACACTATAGAGACCGTTGACACCTTCACCTTGTGGAGCGATAACACCGTATGCAGAAACTTCTTCATGAGGAACAGGCATAACAGCAATGGTTGAAGCATGTGTTTTTTCATAGTCGTTCATGAGTTGCTTGGTCAATGGGACAGCTTTTGTATCTGTGATGTCCATCAAGTCATCGCCGAGCATGACAACAAAAGGCTCATTCCCGACAAATGCTTTAGCTTGAAGAACGGCATCACCAAGTCCACGTGGATGGCTTTGACGAATGAAGTGTAGTCGAATGCCTGTTGTCTCATCAACCAGTTTCAACAAGTCATTTTTGCCTTTTTCTTTGAGGTTGTATTCCAATTCAAAGTTTGAATCAAAGTGATCTTCGATAGAACGTTTTGACTTACCAGTGACCACCAAAATATCTTCAATACCCGAACGGAGGGCTTCTTCAACGATAAATTGGATGGTTGGCTTGTCAACGATTGGCAACATTTCTTTGGCAAGAGCCTTAGTAGCAGGCAAGAAACGTGTTCCCAAACCTGCAGCTGGGATAACGGCTTTTCTAACTTTTTTCATAAGTATGTAATCCTTTATAATTTATTTTTTTGTGTTTAATAAGAATCAATGCCATTCATTTTCATGGCGGAATTCACCCGTCATGATTTCTTTGATGGCATCTTCAATACCCGCACCTTGGTAGATGACCTTGTAGATGGCTTGGGTAATAGGCATGTAAACATCTAATTCTTGAGCCAACTCATAGGCTGCCTTAGTTGTTGAAATACCTTCAATCACCATTCCCATATTGTGTTCTACATCTTCGAGTTTTTCACCGCGACCGAGCTGATCTCCAGCTCTCCAGTTGCGGGAGTGGACAGATGTACCGGTAACAATCAAATCACCAACACCAGAAAGACCGCTGTAAGTCAGAGGATTTGCGCCCATAGCAACGCCTAGACGTGTGATTTCTGTCAAACCGCGAGCGATAATAGCTGCCTTGGCATTATCACCATAACCAAGTCCGTGTAAAGCGCCAGCGCCGACAGCAATAATATTTTTAAGGGCACCTGCTGTTTCTACACCGATGACATCATTATTTGTATAAAGTCGGAAGTAGTGGTTGCTGAAAAGATTTTGGACGTAGCTGGCTGTTTCCAAGTCTTTTGAAGCTGCAGAAATCAAGGTCAAATCACGGACGATAGTCTCTTCTGCATGACTTGGCCCTGAAACCACGACGATTTCAGAACGGAGTTCAGCAGGAATTTCTTCCTCCAGTACCTCAGACAAGCGCTTGTGACTATCAGGCTCTAAGCCTTTTGAAGCGTGCATGACAACTACCTTGTGTTTGAGAGCTTGTGCGACTTGCTTGGCAACGAGACGTGTTACCTTGGTTGGTACAACGAAAAGAATAGCGTCAACACCGTCCAAGGCTTCAGTCAAATCCTTATAGCCCTTGATGTTTTCATCTAGGATAACATCCTTGAAATAGCGCTTATTTGTATGTTCTTTATTGATTTCGTCGATTTGTTCGGGGACATTTCCCCAAATACGGACAGTATGACCGTTGTCGTTGAGAACTTGTCCTAGGGCGGTGCCCCATGAACCGGGTCCCAAGATGGCAATGGTTTGTTTGGTCATGAAAAATCCTTTCTAGTTGGTGTAATTTAGAAATATTATACCATAATTGATACATAAAATCTTATATAAGTTATGTAGTATATATATTATAGTTTTCGAGTAAGTAATGGTGCTGAAACAACAAAATATTTTCAGAAAAGAGCAAACGGAATAATTGACAATAGTTCTTAAGAGAACTATAATAGTTCTCATGGTAATTATTTTCGTAGAAAGGAGCTATTATGGGACATACTATTGCAGATTTTCGGAATTTATTAAATCAGATTGAACAAATCAGTGAAACCATTGCAAAGGAATATGATGTGGAGCACCTAGCTGGACCACAGGGATGGGCTCTGCGTTTCATAGCAGAACGGTCTGAAGTTGAAACCTTTGTCAAAGACATTGAAGCGGAGTTGAGGATTTCCAAATCCGTTGCCAGCAATCTAGTTAAGCGAATGGAGAAAAATGACTTTATTCGGGTTTTACCTTCTCAGTTTGACAGACGCTATAAGCAGTTGGTCTTGACAGAGAAAGGTCGGAGCAAGATTTGTCACCTAAAATCCTTCCATGAGGAGATGCACCATTCTCTCTTTCGAGGTATTCAAAAGGAAGAATTTGATTTGATCAGACAGGTGGCCGATCAATTAAAAGAAAATATTCAACACTATAAGGAGAAGAATCATGTTTAAAGAAGCCATTTTACGTTACAAATGGTATGCCTTGGCATCGGTCTTGTTGACGTCTATTGTCGTAGCAACGACCTTGATGCAACCTAGTTAT
The DNA here is from genome assembly GCF_902702775.1 of Streptococcus suis. Taxonomy (NCBI): domain Bacteria; kingdom Bacillati; phylum Bacillota; class Bacilli; order Lactobacillales; family Streptococcaceae; genus Streptococcus; species Streptococcus suis. Next base: position 2,038,574 of record NZ_LR738724.1, on the reverse strand, counting down.
TTACAGGATGTATTGACTGCTGTCTTGGCCAATGATAAGGAAGAAATTGTCCGTGTCGGTAAGTTCCTCTTGCTGATTGCGGGAATCGGTCTCTTGGCTGGTCTGACAAATACAATCATGGCAGCTAAGATTTCTCAGGGAGTATCTGCGGATATTCGTGAGAAGACCTTTCGAAAAATTCAGAGCTTTTCTTATGCCAATGTAGAGGAATTTAACGCAGGGAATTTGGTGGTTCGTATGACCAACGACGTCAACCAAATTCAGAACCTTGTCATGATGCTCTTTACGATCTTGATGCGGGTACCTCTGCTCTTTGTTGGTGCCTTTATCATGGCAGTGCGCACTTTGCCAGAACTTTGGTGGATTATCGTGCTCATGGTCATCATCATCATGGGAATCATGGCAGTCGTGATGGGCTTGATGGGACCGCGCTTTGGTAAATTCCAGTCCCTGATGGACAGGATGAACAGCATTGCAAAGGAAAACCTCCGTGGGATTCGTGTGGTTAAGTCCTTTGTACAGGAGAAGAATCAATACGCTAAATTTAAAGAAGTATCCAATGAGCTTTTGGATCTTAACCTCTTTATTGGTTATGGTTTTTCTATCTTGCAACCTTTGATGATGTTTATCTCCTACATGGCGATTTTTGTGTCGCTTTATCTCGTTTCAGGGATGTTAGACACTAATATCGAAGCAGTTGGGGGCTTTACTTCCTTTATGAGCTATCTCATGCAAATCATGTTTGCCATTATCATGACTAGCTTTATGGGGATGCAGGCTTCACGTGCTGCTATTTCCATTAAACGTTTGAGTGAGGTTTTAGATACAGAGCCAGCGATGACCTTTAAAGAAGGTGCAAAAGAGGACTTGGATGGACGGATTGTCTTTGACAATGTCAGCTTCACCTATCCGCATGATACCGAGCCGACCTTGAAAAATATCTCCTTTGAGATTGAGTCTGGTCAGATGGTCGGTGTGGTCGGTGCAACGGGTGCGGGTAAATCAACACTAGCTCAGCTCATTCCGCGTTTGTTTGATCCACAGGAAGGGACTGTGTCAATTGGCGGTCGTGATTTGAGAGACATCAGTCAGGAAACCTTGAGAGATACAGTGTCTATCGTTTTGCAAAAAGCTATTCTCTTCTCAGGGACCATTGCAGACAACCTGCGTCAAGGTGCACCTGGTGCAGATTTGGAACGTTTGGAGCGGGCCGCAGGTATTGCCCAAGCCAAAGAATTTATCGACCGCTTGGATGATACCTATGAGAGCCAAGTAGAAGAACGTGGAAATAACTTCTCAGGTGGTCAGAAACAGCGGATGTCCATTGCGCGTGGGGTGATTAGTGATCCTAAAGTCTTGGTGCTAGATGATTCGACATCAGCCCTGGATGCCAAGTCTGAGAAGCTGGTCCAAGAGGCCCTCAACCATGACTTGAAGGGGACAACGACGGTCATCGTTGCTCAGAAGATTTCTTCTGTTGTCAAAGCTGATAAGATATTGGTTCTTGATGAAGGTCGCTTGATTGGTCAGGGAACACACGCAGAATTGGTAGCGACAAATGACGTCTACCGAGAAATTTACGAAACACAGAAAGGAAAGGAGGCTTAAAAGGTCCGGTGGACCTTTTAAGGTGGGAGATTTAGAAAGCGAAAAGCTTTCCAACGGAGAAGCAAGTGCAGTCTATATAGTACGATTGTATTTGAACTCGGTCGGAAAGCTTCGAAAAAAGATAAACCTCCTAGCGTTTCGGAACGCGGCGTTGGTTTCCTATTTTTCGGTCGCTTTCTGGGCGACCTTAGTATCATGTTATGAAAACACTTAGATTTTTCTGGTTTTATTTTAAACGCTATAAGCTGTCCTTTGCTGTGATTTTTCTAGCCATTGTGACGGCGACTTATTTGCAGGTGAAGACGCCTGTTTTCCTAGGTAATGCGATTGCAGAGATGGGGAAAATTGGGCAGGCTTATTTTGCTTCGGTGCAAATGGGTCAGTCAGATTTCAAGCCTGACCTAGCTGATTTTAATGGGGTTATGCTCAATCTCTTGTTGGCCTATGTGGCGACTGTGGTATCAACCTTGATTTATACCCTGCTCTTTACACGCATCGTTGCACATTCAACCAACCGGATGCGAAAAGGTCTGTTTGGCAAGTTGGAACGCTTGACAGTTGCCTTCTTTGACAGCCACAAGGATGGGGATATTCTTTCTCGTTTTACCAGTGATTTGGACAATATCCAAAATGCTTTTAATCAGTCCTTGACTCAGGTAGTGACCAATATTGCTCTTTACATCGGTATGGTTATCATGATGTTCCGTCAGGATACTCGCTTGGCTCTGGTAACTGTGGCATCCACGCCAGTTGCCTTGATTGCCCTAGTGATTATCATTCGCCTGTCACGGAAATATACTGACAAGCAACAGGCTGCGGTGTCTAAACTCAATGCCTACATGGATGAGAAGATTTCAGGGCAAAAAGCGATTATTGTACAGGGTGTGCAGGAAGAGACTATTGATGGTTTCTTAGAGCTCAATGAAGAAGTTCGTCGCACAACTTTCAAGGGCCGTTTGTTTGGTGGGATTCTCTTTCCATTTATGAACGGGATGAGTCTGGTCAATACTGCCATTGTTATCTTTGCAGGCTCCAGCATTGTCCTAAATGATAGCTCGCTGGAAACAGCTGCCGCACTTGGTTTGGTCGTGACCTTTGTTCAATATTCGCAACAGTATTACCAGCCTATCATGCAGATTGCATCTAGCTGGGCAGAATTGCAGTTGGCTTTCACAGGTGCTCATCGTATTCAGGAAATGTTTGATGAGCCTGAGGAAGTTCGTCCTCAAAACGCTCCGCTATTTACCGAATTAAAAGAAGGTGTTGAAATCAAGGACATCGACTTTGGCTACCTGCCAGGTCAGAAGGTCTTGGACAAGGTGTCCATTTCAGCTCCTAAGGGTAAAATGGTGGCGGTCGTTGGTCCGACGGGATCTGGTAAGACTACCATTATGAATTTGATCAACCGCTTCTACGATGTCAATGGTGGTAGCGTGGCCTTTGACGGTCGCGATATTCGGGAATATGATTTGGATAGTTTGCGGGATAAGGTCGGTATTGTCTTGCAGGAGTCGGTCCTATTCTCTGGTACCATTGCGGACAATATCCGCTTTGGTGATGAGAGCATTTCGCAGGAAATGGTGGAAACCGCAGCTCGTGCCACCCATATCCACGACTTTATCATGAGCTTGCCAGAGGGTTATGAAACCTATGTGACCGATGATGAGAATGTCTTCTCCACAGGTCAGAAACAGCTGATTTCTATTGCCCGTACGCTCTTGACAGATCCACAGGTCTTGATTTTGGACGAAGCAACGTCTAACGTCGATACCGTAACGGAAGCCAAAATTCAAAAGGCTATGGAGGCCATTATTGCAGGACGGACCAGCTTCGTCATTGCCCACCGCCTCAAAACCATTCTCAATGCGGATGAAATTATCGTCCTCAAAGACGGAAAAGTTATCGAGCAAGGCAACCACAGCCAACTTCTTAAACTTAACGGCTTTTACGCTGAGCTCTACCACAACCAGTTTGTGTTTGAATAGTAAAAAATAACAGCCAAGATAAGCAGGCCACAATCCTTAAACTTTTAGGATGTGGTTTATCTTGGCTGTTTTTGTAGTATCATTACTGTTCAAGATGGTTGGTTTTGGTCTGATTGAGCCAAGCATAAGCAATTCCAATAAAGAGTCCGGCTCCAAGCCAATTTCCAAAGAAAACAACAATCCACTGACGAAGAATATTTACCATAGTAAAGGTATCTACATTAGTACGAGCAGCATTAAAGGCTAAGAGCATGAATGATGCGAAATTAGCAACTAAGTGTTCGTTGATAAGGAAAACAAACATAAAAATAGCAGATACAATAACAAAGAATTTGGCGGATTGTTCCTTGAGTAGCATATACCCAAGGATAGCCATATTCACAAACATATTGGCAGTAATTCCCTCAAAGAAGTTACTCCAGTCGGATTTTCCTAGTTTGATGGTGACAGCGTTGACAACAAAACTTTCGTTAGATAAGTTAAGGTAGGAGAAGGACTGATTGAAAAGCCAAGCCAGAATGGTAGCACCTACAAAGTTGAAGAAGGTGCAGTAAAGTAACATCAGCGTTACTTTTTTCCAAGTAATTTGCTTATAATAGGCACCAGTCGTTAGATACATCATATTAGATGTAGCCAACTCGCCACCAAAAATAAGAACAAAAATCAGTCCGATAGCAAAGATAAAGGTAAAAACAAAACGCGATAGACTTGGGAATTGACTGGAGATGACATCAGCTCCAATAATACCAACAGCTGTTGACATGGTCAAATAAGCTCCTGCATACATGGAGCGTAAGGCGTAACGGCTTAGACTTTCATCAAAAAGGGATTCTTTTTTTGAAACTGCAACCGAAATTTTTTCTTGAAATGGGGACATGGGGCCTCCTTGTGACATAATCATCAAAAATTTATTGAAAAATATAGTGGAAAGGGAGCCCCTTCCCACTAGTTTTTATTTGTTAGTGAGCAGATGCACCAGAATTGGCATCTGTCGGTGTGGAAGCTGTATGGGTACTACCTGTATCTGAAGCGCCAGAGGTTGCATCAACATGGGCAGGAGATGCGGTGTTTCCTGCACCCCCCACCAAGCGTTGTCCAGTGGTTTCAAGATACCAATCTAACCATGGCTTAAAATTAAAGATAATTTCATTGATACCAGCGTAGGACCCGTCAGGATAGTACATAGCTTGGTAGTTATGAGTATTGATAATTTCAGGTGGTGTGCCCGGGACGATTGTTCGAACGTACTCTTGGTCACCATTACGTAAGGTTCCAACAACCCATTCGACATTCTTCATACGAGCAGGTGGTAAAGTGCCGTGAACGGTTGACAAGCGGTTTCCTACTTGCTCTGGGACCCGCTTACCTAACATAGTATCAGGCTCTTGGTGGCTATTGTTGTAATAGAGGAACTAATTGTTATCATCTGCATAGGTCAACTCAAATGGCATGGCGTTGAGGAACATATTGAGTTGGTTAACTGTTAAAAGACCGTTATCTAATTTAACATACGTATCTCCCTCGACAGCGTTGACCAATTTAGAAGCCTTATCCAGCCAGTCTGGGTCATCTGGGTCCACACCTGTGATGGTCGTTGCGATTGGATGGGTACAGTCTAAATCTTCGGGTGCAATTGGCTTGGGTTGTTTCAATTTAGATACAACGCCGACATACTTGATAAAGTTGTCTAGACAGCTTTCCAAGAATTTTACAGTCCCTTCATTGATAATGTTCCCTTTATCATCAAAAGCTTCTTTCGCTTTACCAAGGAGGAATTCATTACCTGGTAGTGTATAGGCATTGACACCTGGAGCGTCCAAAATTTTTCTCAAGTGGACTTGAGCACGAGACGTTCCTTGGTCGTAGTAAGAAGCCCCGATAATCATAACTGGTTTATTTTCAAATGGATGTAAATTGAAACTTAGCCACTCTAGAGTACTCTTAAGAGCAGGTGTGATGGTGTGGTTGTGCTCAGGTGTAGCAATGATGACACCATCAGCACGTGTGATTTTGTTGTAAAGGTATTGGATCGCAAAACTATTAGACTGGTCTTCGTCCTGATTGAACATTGGGACATTTTTGATTTCCAAAAGCTCTAATTCAAATTTTACTTTAAAGTGGCGTTGAATAAATTGCAATAGCATGCGGTTATAAGATTGGTCTGCATTAGACCCGACAATTCCGACAAATTTCATGATTGTTCTCCTCTCTTACAAGTTTTCCCAGTCAAAGTTTTCAGCTTCTTTTTGAAGTAACTCTTTGGCGCTAGACAGGTTACTTGTCATCTTGACAAAGAGACGGAAGTCATCAAAGATGGCATCCAGTTTTTGACTGATTTCTAAATCAATAAGCTCACCGTTTGTATCAAAGGCTTTCATGGAATGAGATAGTAAGAACTCATCTGGTAAAACAGTAGCTTTGAGTTCAGGAGCATTGAGAATTTGGCGTAGTTGCAATTGAGCACGGGACGAACCGAGTGTTCCGTATGAGGCACCTGTAATCATAACCGGCTTGTTAAGCATAGGGTAGACTCCATATGATACCCAAGCTAGTGCATTCATAAGAACAGCGGGGATCGAGTGGTCATACTCAGGTGTTCCGATGATGACACCATCAGCACTTTCAATCTTTGCAACTAATTCTTTAACACTTTCTGGCAGTTCACGATTAGCCGGTTTATTGAAGACTGGAAGGTCCTTGATTTCAACCAATTCAATATCAGCCTTGTCTGCGAAATGCTGTTTGATGTACTGCAAGAGTTTGCGGTTGGTTGAGCGAGCGGAGTTGGTTCCGACAAGTCCTAGAAGTTTCATAGCATCTTCTCTCTTTTCTAAATGTAATATCCTTATCATACCAGTTTACAGGGTGGAAAGCGAGCGCTTTCCTAAACTATACAGAAAATGTTCAAAAAATCACGAACTCTTTTGGTATAATAGTATTATGAAAAAAATTGTTTATCTAGTAGCTGGTTTTGTTAGTCTTGCTATTGGCATGATTGGGATTGTTCTACCTATAATTCCAACAACGCCTCTTTTACTTTTGGCTGGATTTTGTTTTGCTAGAAGCTCTAAAAATTTTGAAAAATGGCTACGCAATACAAAAATTTATAAATTTTACGTAGCGGATTATGCTGAAACCAAAGCCATTTCCCGTAAACGGAAAAAACAAATTATCTGGCAAATCTACATACTCATGGGGATTTCCATTTGGTTGGCTCCTGTATTATTTGTCAAAATTGGACTTGGCTTGCTGACAGTCTTTATTACTTACTATCTGTTTTGGGTTATACCAGAGAAATAGATCCAGACTTGCGGATGAAATCATCGTCCTCAAAGACGGAAAAGTTATCGAGCAAGGCAACCACAGCCAGCTCCTTAAACTCAATAGCTTCTACGCCGAACTCTACCACAACCAGTTTGTGTTTGAATAGGGAAGATAGAAAAGGTCTGAAAACCAGATGAGCTGGTTTTCAGACCTTTTCTTGTTGTATCTAAATTGTTCTTGAATATGATAACCTCGGCAGAGTCAATGCCGTATTCGGGTCAGGCCATAGACGACCTGCTTCTGGGTGTGGAAGTACCTCACTTGTGAATGTAGGTTCTTAGCGGAAAGCTTATTCGCAAAGGGTGTAGAAACTATCTAAATCATAAACGAACAATCCGCTGACACTTATCGGCAATATATGGATCGTGTGTGACGATAATTACTGTTTTTCCACTATTATTCATTTCTATGAGAAATTGCAGGATTAAGTCCCTATTTTCCTGATCTAATGATCCCGTTGGCTCATCTGCCAAGATAAGATTGCTTGGTTTGAGTAGAGCACGAGCGATAGCAATTCGCTGTTGTTCTCCTCCAGACAGCTCGGAAATTTTTTGTTTTAGCGTGTTTGCTAGTCCGATTTTTTCTAGTATATTTTTTATGGACTCTTCCTTTTCCTTTTTTGATAATCTGGTATATTTTAATGCCATCAGGAGATTATACTCGACGCTTTCGTTCTCAATTAGAGCAAAATTTTGGAATAGATAGGAAATTTGTTCCCGAATTATTTTTTGAGATGTCCTAGTGTTTACAGGTACGTTTGAATGACCAAATAGGAGGTAATTTCCTTCGTATTCACCGTCAAGCAAGCCAATGATGTTTAGTAATGTTGTTTTTCCGCTACCACTTTTTCCAACAATTGCGACTAGTTCACCTTGTTCAATGTTGAGGGAAAAATCATGTAGGATATGTTTTTGACCAATCTTTTTAAAGATATGTTCTAAATGAATCATAGGTTCTCTCCTTTCAAGTATTGTACAAGATTTTTTTGCTCCATGCGCAGTGATGTAAATAGGAAAATACCCCCATCAGCAATGGCAAATAGTAAAAAAAGTGCAAGAGGAAATAGTGACTTACCAGCTATCAAAATAACTGGAAGAGGTAGCAAATATAGTAGAGTTAGTCCGATTAGAATAGGTTTGTAGCGGTCAAAAAGTGACCATCCTAAAAATTTCATAGTGATGATATGAGATTTTCTCCAAAGAAACATACTTTTTACAATAAAATAGGAAACAACAATGCTCAGTAAGCAGATAATCGCAAACAGGGTGACGAAGTTACGACTAGCGTCTCGGAAACTATCTACACGTCCTTGTTGAATAGATTTTATTGACGAGAACTTGAAATAGCTATCATCAGGTAATTTCTGAAGAATTTGTTCGATTTTTTGTTGATGTTGAGGGGAATTTGCAATTTTGATTGGGCTACTTAGTCCAGTATTTGATAGGTGTGCTTTATCTTCCCACGACATATCATTGTCATTGACCAGGCTAATCATTGGATTAGTGAAATTGTTGGATAAGGTTTCATTGTATGGGAAGAATGTCCAGTCGCCGTCATAATAAATGTATTCAACATCTACCTCGCTGACTGTTTTTGCCACTTGTTCTTCATATTTCAGTGACAGAAAACCAATCAATTTTGCTAGATTTTTGTTAGACTCTTCATTCTCTTTCATTGATGCTGGAAAGAGTACAGTCAATTGTTTACTTGTATGTGGAATCGGAAATCCTATACTTTCTAGATAGGTTTTGTTGGCGTATAGAACAGGGATGTCATTAGCCAATGTTGAATGTTCAAATTCTTTAAGATGTGAGAAATTGCCAGGGTTTATGATACTAGAACGAATATAGTAAGTTGGAAGATTTTCTGTCAAATTCTTATATAAGGAGTAATAATATTGATGAGCTTTGTCGGAACCAGACAGGCTATCTTGCCAGAGTTGATTTCCTGATTTTACGGTTTCGAGTGTTAGGAAATCTCCCTGTTTTTCCCATTGTTCTTGATAGTTCAATTCTTGGTGTTCCTCATAAATGCTATTTCCGACACCAATCATCAATATAGTGATAAGAAGTGTGAGACAACATTTGAAGAAATTATTGATATAGAATCCTGTTTTGAAGGAAACAAATCCTTTTATGATAGATGCGGCATTAATGCGTTGGATAATTGTGATGACTAAAATGTTGATGAGTAGATAGACTTGAAGGAGGATAAAATGCGCTAACAGCATCATAGTTGTAAAACCTTGAGGCATGTAGTCAAAAAACAGAAACGATAAACTATTTAGAATGATACTACCGATTCCTATGATTAGTATATTTTGTTTTACATAGCGATAGAAAATCTCTAAGTTACTGTATCCAAGTATTTTTTCAACGCCGATATGTTTGATATCTAAAATTGGTTGGTACACAGAAGTTAATGAAAGGAGTAAAAATGCGATACAGCAGATGAGTGCTACTAGTAGCAAGTCTCTGTTTATTAATTCTACTGCTGTTTCAAAGGTTGGAGTCAATAGTGTAGAAGAATCAATATTGAAAAAATGACTTAATTCCTGTACGATTTCAGTGCCGTTTATGGATTTTGTTGATGTGACGGTATACTGACCATTTAGTGTATGGGATGTATCTTGAAAATAGTTTTTTAAAGTGATGAGCCGTATCGTCTTGGCCTGCAAAAATGTTGGGATATGCCCTAGTTTGTCGGAGGATTGTATATTTGTATAAGATCCACTTCCGTCTTCGTTAAAAGTAAGTTGCTGGATTCCAAAATCTTTATAAGGAAAGGTCTCATGAGAAAAAACACCTGCTTTTATTATCTCGGTGTTGCTATCTGTTTTGACAATTGAAACGTCGTATTTATCAGCAATTTTTTCAAAAAAATGCAGTAAATCCTGTGAAGGAACGGCACTATCGCGTAAATAAAATTGAAATGAATAGTCAGTCGTTCCTAATTCACGTATGCGATTGATTTCCTTTGTATAGTGTAGATTTACAACGATAAAACTGACACAACACAGAAGTAGAATCATACAGAAATGGTTTAGCCTTTTCATCTGAACACCTCCTTATAAACGTTTTCCGACCAGCACACCAATAGAGCTGGTCGGAAACTAACTATCTTTTTGAATTTGACTATCAGTCATTTAGCAATTGATGAGTAACAGTTGTTCCCGATTACCCTACTATCAAACATTTCTGAGCATGGTAATCGTTTTTCTCTTAATTTCATGGTCTGTGGAAAACTAATTTTAGTGCATATCAAAAACCATAGAAATATTCCATGCCAGTTGGTGGGATTTTGGTAATAGATGCTTTTGCCCAAATACCTGCGCCTTGGCGTTGACGGTTTTCATGTTGCCCATTTTTTACAGTAGCGGTATGAGAACGTGTTGGATGATGGTAGTTGGAATACCCGTAGGTTCCTGTCCATCCAACTCCATAATGCCATTCGCCACCATCGACAAAATCTGCAAAGGCGACTGTGGATACCATTAAACTACAAGCAATTCCCAAGGCAAAACCTAATTTAGCAAACTTTTTCATGATAATTTTCCTTCCTAAGTGTATTTTTATTTTTAAGATTAGCTTTCCCACCCCCTCCACTCAACATATAGTTTCCAGTCTTTTTCCTCCTTTCCAGAGTGGTGAGATGGTGGTATCTTATTTATTTGTTGATAATTGGTAACGGCCATGACCACCAGCCACCGCCTAGGAGGTGTGGAACCATGAGGATTGCTAGGTAAGCTAAAAGCAAGAGATAGTTTTTCCAAGTTTTCATAAGAGGACCTCCTATCATTTTGTTTGTTTTTATTTACTATTATGGTATCATAGAATAAGTGCAATTGTTGAAAACGTAAACATTTCTCACGTTTTGGGAGGTTATGATGAAGTGGGATTTTGGAACAGTCTTAAAAGAGATTCGCAAATCAAAAGGGCTTAGCCAGCAGGAAGTTTGTGGAGATGCCTTGTCACGGACGACCCTATCAAAAATTGAAAACAACAAAGAGTACCCGACCATTGCTCACTTTTCCCATATTCTTCGTCAGCTGGATATGACCTTTGCAGAGTTTGACTATATCTGCCATGCCTATCAGCCTTCGGAGCGTTCTTCTATCATCCATCGCTTTGAAAATCTGAGAGGACTATTTTTTTCTGAATCAAACTGTCGGGATTTTTTGTACCAAGTAGAGCAGTATTTGAAGAAGCATGAAGATATACGGGTTCAGCGGATAGAAAAACAATTACGTTTGTTGCTATCTATCCTTCAGGTAGGAGATGGGCAACAAACAAAGCAGCTAGCTCAGGAACTCTGGCAAGAGCTAGAAAAGTCAGATACTTGGTATCTGGCTGATTTTCGTAAGCTAAGTCTTATTCTTCCGATTATTCCTGTAGTCCATTTGGAAAATTTTGTAGATAAAATTTTGCTTTCCTTGGACAAATATAAGAATTTCAGAGACATTCATGTTAGTCATTTGACTTTTCTCTATAACCTATCAACTGTCTTGTTGAGAAAAGAAAAGTATGGCTTGTGTCATCCTGTTATGGAGAGAGTTTATGCCATGGCTCAGGAAAGTATGCGGATTGATTATGTAGGCATGGCCAATGTCCGTATGGGCATCTTTCAACAGGATAGAGAGATGGTGGACAAGGGGCTTACCATTCTCCGAGCCGCAGACTTGCTAGAGATGGTTGAACAGTTGGAGCAAGAAGTCGAGAAGTATTGGGAGATTTTTGGCTCGGAAGAGGTTTGAACTGCTTGAGCTAGTTTATATTTGTAGCACCTGTAGGTCAGGTGTTTTTTTGCTGAAAATCGCAGCCTTTGATGAATTAGTGTATAATAGACCTATGAAAAGACTGAGCGTTCGAGTTGAATTATTTCCCCTAAAAAAAGAAGAAATCCTTGCCTACTTAGATGACAAGGGGATTTTGGTAAATGCCTATTTCAAGACCTACCTAGCTCATCCAACTTATCAAGAAGTGGTGGAGAAACAGAAGTGTTTAGTTGAGATTGTCAGTCTAGCTGATATGGGATTTGATCGGGAAGCAACTGCTCCTCAGATAGAGGAGAGAGCCGTGGAGATTGGTTATCAATTACCACCAGCTCATCTGGGAGTTTATCTTCGGCTGGCCTTGTTGAAACAGGAAGTTAGTCAAGATAATATTCTGTCCCAAGGAAAATCACCAGACGGAGCCATTTGCCTGCTATCGCCTCAGTTGGAAGAAGAATTCGCCTTCCCTCGCAGTGTCTATCTCCGTAAGGTTGACCAAGACTTGTGGCTACGTGCAGCCCGCTTTGATGACGAGTACGCCTTTCCCTTAACAACACTTTTTGCATTTGTGACGAAAAATGCGGATGAATTTGTAGTGGGGAGTGAGCCCTAAATAATTAAAGAGGCAAATATGAAGGAATTACAATTTTTAATTTACCGAGCAGAAAATGACCAAGAAAAGGCTAGTGTTATTGTCAGTGACGAGACGATTTGGGCCAGTCAAAAGGAAATGGCAAGACTATTTGATGTTGGTGTGCCAGCTATCAGCAAACATTTGAAAAATATTTTTGAAGAAGGCGAACTAGATGAGCATTCAGTTATTTCCAAAATGGAAACAACTGCAAGTGATGGTAAAAATTATCTAACTAGCTATTACAATCTCGATGCCATCATTTCCGTCGGTTATCGTGTCAATTCTCAAAAGGCTACTAAGTTTAGGCAGTGGGCAACAACTGTGCTTCGAGAATACATGATTAAAGGTTTTGCCATGGATGATGAGCGTTTGAAGCAAGGCGAAAACCTGTTGGAAAAAGATTATTTCCGTGAGCTCTTAGAACGAGTTCGTTCTATCCGTGCTAGTGAACGACGAATTTGGTTACAAATCACAGATATTTTTGCAGAGATTGCGATTGATTATGACGCTAATAGCTTGATGACTAAGCAATTCTATGCTCATGTGCAAAATAAATTTCATTATGCGATTACAGGTAAAACAGCTGCAGAAATTATTTATGAAAAGGCAGACCACACCAAAGCGAACATGGGGTTGGTAACCTGGAAGCACTCTCCTGACGGACGTATTTTGCAATCGGACGCTCTTGTGGCTAAAAATTATCTGAACGAAAAGGAAATTCGTTCGCTGGAACGTAGTATTTCGGGCTACTTTGACTATCTGGAGCGACAAATTGAGCAAGGAAAAACTCAGACCATGCAAGATTTGGCAGATAGTATTGACCGATTTTTAGCCTTTCAAGATTATGAACTTTTAGAGGGGTATGGTCAAATTACAAGGCAGTCAGCCAAGGAGAAAGCTCGGTCAGAATATGCAATTTTTAATAAAACCCAAAAGATAAATTCTGATTTTGAAAAATTACTAGAAGATTTATCCTCAAAATAAGCATTCGAAAGGAAAAATATGAAAATCCGTGGATTCGAACTGGTCAGCCAGTTCACAGATGAAAATTTATTGCCAAAACGAGAGACAGCCCACGCAGCAGGTTACGACCTGAAGGCTGCAGAAACCGTCAGCTTGGAGCCAGGAGAGATTAAGTTGGTTCCAACAGGTGTCAAGGCCTATATGCAGGCCAACGAGGTCCTCTATCTCTACGACCGTTCGTCCAACCCTCGCAAGAAGGGCCTGGTCCTGATTAACTCGGTTGGGGTTATCGACGGAGACTACTATGGCAATCCAGCTAATGAAGGTCATATCTTTGCCCAGATGCGAAATATCACAGAGGAAACCGTCGTGGTGGAAGCTGGCGAGCGGATTGTACAGGCTGTTTTTGCCCCCTTCCTCTTGGCTGACGGCGACCAGGCCGACGGCGTTCGGACGGGCGGATTTGGCTCGACGGGGAAATAGACTACTATGCAGATTCTCTTTGTGCGGCATTCCGAGCCTGACTACAGTATGTTTGACCAGCCTGACAACCCTCGGCTGTACGCAGGTTTTGGACGGGATCTGGCTCCCCTGACTGAAAAGGGAAGGGCTTTGGCCCAGAAAGTTGCCAGCAGTTCTGTTTTTGCTCAGGCTAAGGTGGTTATCGCTTCAAGCGTCACGCGGGCCTTGGAGACTGCAACTTACATTGCTCATGCCCAGCAACTACCTCTTCTGGTCGAGCCCTTTTTTCATGAGTGGCGACCAGACCTACTGGGACAAAATGCCAGTCAAGATGAGGCTATCTTAGCTCATCGATTATTTTTGGAAAATAGCGGAGCGGTGCCTGAGTCTTCTCCTGTTCGTTATGAGACTGCTGCGGAGATGAAAGAGCGATTTTTACAGGCCCTTGAAAAATACAAAGCCTATGACCGAATCGTTATCGTCTGTCACGGTATGCTGATACGCCAGTTTGTCCCCAAAGAAACCATAGCCTACTGCGAAATCCTAGAATACACTATATAGGAGGAAATCATCATCGCTAAGAAAAAAACAACCTTTGTCTGTCAATCCTGCGAGTACCACTCGCCCAAGTATCTGGGCCGTTGTCCAAACTGTGGCTCCTGGTCTAGCTTTGTCGAGGAAGTGGAAGTTGCAGAAGTCAAGAACGAGCGGGTCAGCCTGACAGGTGAGAAGACCCGTCCCATGAAACTCAATGAAGTTTCCTCCATTCAAGTGGCCCGCACCAAGACCAACATGGAAGAGTTCAACCGCGTCCTCGGTGGCGGTGTGGTACCAGGAAGTCTGGTCTTGATCGGAGGCGATCCAGGGATTGGCAAATCCACCCTGCTCTTGCAGGTTTCTACCCAGCTTTCGACCATTGGCACGGTCCTCTATGTGTCGGGGGAAGAGTCTGCCCAGCAGATTAAGTTGCGGGCGGAGCGTTTGGGCGACATCGACAGCGAGTTCTATCTCTATGCGGAGACCAATATGCAGAGCATTCGGACCGAGATTGAGAAGATAAAACCAGATTTCCTGATTATCGACTCTATCCAGACCATTATGAGCCCTGACATCTCCAGCGTGCAAGGCTCTGTCAGTCAGGTCCGTGAAGTAACCAATGAACTCATGCAGATTGCCAAGACCAACAACATCGCAACCTTCATCGTCGGCCACATGACCAAGGAAGGCACCTTGGCTGGACCGCGGACCCTGGAGCACATGGTGGACACCGTTCTCTATTTTGAGGGCGAGCGACAGCACACCTTCCGTATCTTGCGGGCGGTCAAAAACCGCTTTGGCTCCACCAACGAAATCGGCATTTTTGAAATGCAGTCACAGGGCTTGGTCGAAGTCCTCAATCCTAGTGAAGTCTTTCTAGAAGAGCGTCTGGACGGGGCGACAGGCTCTGCTATTGTCGTGACCATGGAGGGCACCCGCCCTATCCTTGCAGAAGTGCAGGCCCTGGTGACGCCGACCATGTTTGGCAATGCCAAGCGGACCACGACAGGCTTGGACTTCAACCGTGCCAGCTTGATTATGGCGGTTTTGGAAAAACGGGCAGGCCTGCTCCTCCAAAACCAAGATGCCTACCTCAAGTCGGCAGGCGGTGTCAAACTGGATGAGCCAGCTATTGACCTAGCGGTCGCAGTTGCCCTTGCCTCCAGTTATAAGGATAAGCCGACCAACCCACAAGAGTGCTTTATAGGCGAAATCGGTCTGACAGGTGAAATCCGCCGCGTCAATCGGATTGAACAACGGATTAACGAAGCCGCTAAATTGGGCTTTACCAAGGTCTATGCCCCCAAAAATTCTCTGACCGGTATCAAGGTGCCCAAGGAAATCACCGTTATCGGCGTGACCACCATTGGCGAAGTCTTGCAGAAAGTGTTCAACTGATGAAATCATTCGGGAGTGACAGTTAGTCGCTCCTCTTTTTGCGACAAATAGTCGGGAATGTGATAAGCTAGGTCTAACCTATTTCTGAAAATTTCAGAAATTCTCATCAGACAAGGAGGTCCTATGTCTTATTTTCAAAACTTTATGAAGGCCAACAAGGCCTATGTTGATCTGCATGGTGATTACCATTTGCCTCTTCGTCCAAAGACAAAGGTGGCTATCGTGACCTGTATGGACTCACGGCTTCACGTGGCGCAGGCCTTGGGCTTGGCTCTGGGTGATGCCCACATTTTGCGGAATGCGGGTGGGCGCGTGACGGAGGACATGATTCGTTCGCTAGTCATTTCCCAGCAGCAGCTCGGCACAAGGGAAATCGTGGTGCTCCACCATACAGACTGCGGTGCCCAGACCTTTATCAATGAGGACTTTGCGGTCCAACTCAAGCGGGATCTGGGAGTGGATGTGGCTGGTCAGGACTTTCTTCCTTTTACAGACATTGAAGAAAGCGTGCGGGAGGATATTGCTCTCTTGAAACAATCTCCGCTCATACCTGACGACATTGAAATTTCTGGTGCGGTTTATGATGTGGATACGGGTCGTATGATAGAAGTTATATAGGAATGCTCAGGAAATTCGGTTTTTCCTGTAAATTTTATCTGAATGGCCGAGAAATCCTTGACAAGTTTTTTTGAATGAGATAAAATTGTATTATCACAACAGAACAAACAAAGAGATAAATGATACTTGGTTTATTTTAGCTTGTTCTAAGTTTATTATGGCTATCCTGTGGTTAACAGGACCTTTCGTAAAAAATAGGAGTCAACTATGTCAGACAATCGGATGAAATATACTATCGATAGTAATATGCAGTTTCCTTTGGTGGAAATCGCCTTGGAAGCTGGTGAATCAGCTTATATTCAACAAGGGAGCATGGTCTACCATACGCCGAGTGTGACCTTGAATACCAAGCTCAATGCGCGTGGTGGTTCAGGTTTTGGTAAATTGATGGGGGCCATCGGTCGGTCAATGGTATCAGGCGAATCTATGTTTATCACGCAAGCCATTTCCAATAGCGACGACGGAAAAATTGCACTTGCGCCTTCAACGCCAGGTCAGGTTATTGCCTTGGAACTGGGGGCAGAGCAATACCGCCTCAATGATGGTGCTTTCCTTGCCCTAGATGGTTCTGCCCAATATAAAATGGAACGCCAGAGTGTTGGGAAAGCTTTCTTTGGTGGTCAGGGTGGACTCTTTGTGATGACTACAGAGGGGCGCGGAACACTTTTGGCGAATGCGTTTGGTTCTATTAAGAAGCTAACTTTAGATGGTGGAAGTATCACCATTGACAATGCTCATGTGGTTGCGTGGAGTCGTGATTTGGACTACAATATCCATATGGAAAATGGTTTCCTCCAATCTATTGGTACAGGTGAAGGAATCGTTAATACCTTTACAGGTTATGGAGAAATCTATGTACAGAGCTTGAACATTGAAACCTTTGCTCAGGTCATTGGCAATCATATTGTCGGTGCAGGTGGTGACGGTGGTGGTGGAAGCACATCATTGCTGGATGCGATTTTTTAAGAAGAAAAACTCTGCAATTTTCAAAATCATATAATAAAAATAAGGTCCCTCGCGTAATGCAAGGGACTTTTCTTAGTTTATTTCTACCACTTACCTATCTAATTTTGCCACTTACTGAAATGCCCTTGTAATTGGATGTCGAACTGGTATAATAGAGCTATCAAAAAGGAGGGAGCTATGAAAGTTAGGGTTGAATTTGATGACAGCTTAGATCAGGTTGAAGTTGTTATCCGAACCAGTCAGCTGGGGCCAGAGATTGAACAGATTCAGCAAGCTTTGCAACAAGTTAGTCGTCCCTCGCTTGTTTTTTACAAGGGGAGCAGCGAGTATTTTCTGTCATTGGGTGACATACTTTTCTTTGAAACGGACGGAACCAAGATTTTTGCTCATACAAGCGATGATGCCTACGAGGTTAAGATGAAACTCTATGAACTTGAGGAGTATTTGCCTATCTACTTTTGTCGGGTAGCTAAGTCAACTATTGTCAATAGCAAGGTAGTTTATTCGCTAGATAAGTCCTTCTCAGGCACCAGTCGGATTTCCTTCTATAAGACTCACAAGGAAGTTCACGTGTCGCGACATTATTACCATTTATTAAAAGAAAAGTTACAGGAAATGAGGTAGGAAGATGAAACGTTTTATGATAGGTTGTTTAGTGATTGGATTAGCGGTCTTGGTATTGCTAAGGGATTCCTTAGGCTTACATCTGGCCATGCCGTTTTGGACAACTGTTTGGTTTGTTTTAACCTTTGTGACGGGTTTTCACCGTTTGGTGAAGCAGGATTGGCTTGCCAGTATCTTTTGTTTCGGTCTGGCTTTTATAGCGGTGAACTCAGTTTACGATTGGGTGAAGTTTGGGACTTGGAATATGGTTCTATCGCTTGTTCTTCTTTGCCTTGGCTTGAAACTGATGCTTAAGCCGAAGAAGCGTAGACTGGCACATGGAGTTGGTACAGGAGTGATTGGCGATAAGGGGCGTGATACAGCTTTTGGTTCCTCGACTCGTTATATCCATGAGGAGAATTTTATTCATGACAGTGTTGATGTAGCCTTTGGATCTAGTACGATCTATTTTGATCAGGCGGTGATTCTAGGTGATAAGGCAGATTTTTATATCGATGCGGCCTTTTCAAATATCACACTCTACCTGCCTGCTGACTGGCAAGCGGTAGTAGAGTTGGATAGCGCCATGTCAACAACTAACAATTATGCATCTGAGCCAAAAGAAAAGGTTCTCTTGGTGACGGGTGATATGGCATTTTCTACATTAAATATTTACTCTATGTAAAAGAATAATCACAGAGGAAAGTCTATCCAGGCTCCTCTGTAAGATGAATCGTCTGAATATTCCGAAAATTAAACAAAGAAAGGGATTATCATGAAAAAGATTTTGAAAAATGCGACTTACCTCTGGGTACTGACTGCGGATATGCTGTCCAATTTTGGCGATGTGGTCTATTATCTGGCCCTGATGAACTATGTCTTGCTGGTGCCAAACAGCCGTCTGGCGCTGGCGATTGTGACTTTCTCAGAAATCTTTCCTAGCTTTATGGGCCTCTTCACAGGCTATCTGGCAGACAAGACGGTCAACAAAATCAGTACTATCAAGCTGACCCTTCTCTTCCGTGTCCTTCTCTACCTCATCCTCGGATTCTGCATGGGCTTTGAGCCAGCCCTCTGGATTGTCGTGGTGGCTGCAACTTTCAATGTCTTTGCAGACTTCGCTGGCTTCTATGAAAACGGCCTCTATACACCTCTGGGATTACGCGTAGCGCCCAAAGAAGAGCGGGAGCAGTACTCGGCTTTTCGCCAGACCGTGACCAGCCTCCTCAACATCGCCTTTCAGGCCCTCTCTGCCCTCTTGGTCGGCCTCCTCTCCTATCAAAACCTTGCCTTTCTCAACGCCGGCACCTTTTTAGCCTCCCTCCTCATCATGCAGCTGCTGACGCCAGCCTTTCGCCAACTCCTGACGGAGCAGCCTTTGAAAATAGCAGAGCAGCCGAGCCAGCCTGAGCAGGCAACCAAGGGTCCGGGCATTCTAGCTTCTTTCAAGCAAGCCATCGTGGAGCTGCGCAAGATCCCTGAGTTTCGCCTGGTCCTGATTACCAGCCCCATAATCAATGCTTGCGGAGCGATTCTGTATCCTATTCTGGTCCTGCTGATTAGCGAAGACCCAAATCTTGTCTTCCTCAATGTTGAAACAACTCTTGCCCTGACCATTCTGATTTTCTTTGTCGGCAACATCTTGGGTTCGACCTTGGTCTTTACCCTTTTCAAAAAGACCAGCATGGTGACGCTTGAAGTGGCAGCCACTTTCTCTCTTCTTGGCGTTTTTGTCGGAATGTTGCTACATCAACTGCCAATTATTTTCTTCTTCCTTACTACAATGGGGATTAGTTCTGGAGCTAGTGGCCCTAAGTTTAATGCCAAGTTTGTTAATTCCATGCCAGAGGAGCAGCTGGCAACTATCGGCGGAGCGGTATCGACCTATTTTATGCTAGGTCAAGCCTTTACTCGACTACTGGTATCAGGTTTGGTCTTGGTATTAGCCGTCGATCAGATTAGCGGACTTTTCCTAACGGCAACTGGCTTGTTGGTCCTCTATGTCCTCTACTGGCTGGCACGTAATCAAAAAACACCTCAAAATCAGTCTGCTTAGGCTGATTTTTCTATCTTCTTATTACGTTCTGTGCTATAATGTTCTTGATTGAAATTTTACAGGAGAGAAACATGACTAAACCAATTCGTGTGCGTTACGCACCAAGTCCAACGGGACTTTTGCATATCGGAAATGCCCGTACAGCATTGTTCAACTATCTTTTTGCCCGTCATCACGGCGGTACTTTCCTTATTCGTATCGAAGACACAGACCGCAAACGCCATGTGGAAGACGGCGAGCGTTCTCAGCTTGAAAACCTGCGTTGGTTGGGTATTGATTGGGATGAGAGTCCAGAAACTCATGAGCAATACCGTCAATCAGAGCGTTTGGATATTTACCAAAAGTATGTTGATCAGCTCTTGGCAGAAGGCAAGGCCTATAAGTCTTACGTGACAGAAGAAGAATTGGCGGCGGAGCGTGAGCGTCAGGAAGCTGCGGGCGAAACACCTCGCTACATCAACGAATACCTGGGTATGTCTGAAGATGAAAAAGCAGCCTACATCGCAGAGCGTGAGGCGGCTGGCATTGTCCCAACGGTTCGCTTAGCTGTCAACGAAACAGGTATCTACAAATGGAATGACATGGTTAAGGGCGAAATCGAGTTCGAAGGTGGCAACATCGGTGGTGACTGGGTTATCCAGAAACGTGACGGCTATCCAACCTACAACTTTGCCGTGGTGGTAGACGATCATCTCATGGAAATCTCGCACGTTATCCGTGGGGACGACCACATTGCCAATACACCCAAGCAACTCATGGTCTATGAAGCACTTGGTTGGGAAGCACCAGAATTTGGTCATATGACTTTGATTATCAACTCTGAGACTGGTAAAAAACTGTCCAAACGTGATACCAACACCCTTCAGTTTATCGAAGATTACCGTCGTAAAGGGTACATGCCTGAAGCTGTTTTCAACTTTATCGGTCTCTTGGGTTGGAACCCTGGTGGTGAAGAGGAAATCTTCTCTCGTGAGCAATTTATCCAACTCTTCGATGAAAATCGCCTCAGCAAATCACCAGCAGCATTTGACCAGAAGAAAATGGACTGGATGAGCAATGAGTACATCAAAAATGCTGATTTGGAAACTATTTTCAACCTTGCCAAACCATTCTTGGAAGAAGCGGGTCGCTTGACAGACAAGGCAGAAAAATTGGTGGAACTTTACAAGCCACAAATGTCATCTGCGGATGAAATCGTTCCGCTGACAGACCTTTTCTTCTCTGATTTCCCAGAATTGACTGATGAAGAAAAAGAAGTCATGGCAGGCGAAACGGTACCGACTGTCCTCAATGCCCTCAAGGAAAAATTGGAAGCCATGACGGACGAAGATTTCCAACCAGACAACATCTTCCCACAAATCAAGGCTGTTCAAAAAGAAACAGGCATCAAGGGCAAAAACCTCTTCATGCCAATCCGTATCGCCGTTTCAGGTGAAATGCACGGACCAGAGTTGCCAAATACCATTTACCTACTCGGCCGTGAAAAATCCATCCAGCATATTGATAATATGTTGAAGAGTTTGTAAGATAAATAATCCCCGCTGTCTCGTGACGGCGGGGATTTTGTTATGGCTTCGAGCCAGTTTTTCTCGTAGAGAAAAACAAGAAAACCACCAGCTATGCTGGTGGCTTACAAGGCTTTGAGCTTCCATTTCTTTTTCCTGATATAATCTAATTGTTCAGGTTAGATAAAGGAGGAAAAAGAAATGGCTAAAACCAGTTACAGTTTATCACATACCAAATGGATGTGCAAATATCACATAGTTTTCACACCTAAGTACCGTAGAAAATCCATTTACTACAAAATAAGGCAGGGCTTAATTGATATTTTCCGTCATCTATGTCGATACAAAGGCGTGGAAATTATTGAGGGACACATGCTGCCAGACCATGTTCATATGCTTGTCTTGATACCCCCAAAACTTTCGATTTCCGATTCTATGGGATATTTGAAAAGTAAAAGTGCTCTAATGATATTTGATAAACACGCTAATTTGAAATATAAGTATGGAAATCGAAAGTTTTGGGCTAGAGGCTACTATGTTAGTACCGTTGGGCTGAACGAAAAGACAGTTGCGAAATACATTCGCGAGTAAACAACTAATCTGGGAGATTAGTTGTTCAATGACATTGCACTTGATAAATTGAGCGTCAAAGAGTATGAAGATCCATTTTCAGATGGCAGTTTTAGAACAAGATAAAAGCCCGTTGTTACGGGCATTAGTCAAGCAATTATAGCACTAACCTGAACGAAGTTCAGCGAACGTCTTTAGACGTCGCTGGAGAGAAACGGCTTATAGCCGGTGTACAAGCCACCCGTTTTCACGGGTGGTTATGACTATAACTGATAACTATAACACTCGCGTTGAAAACGGTATAACGATTTTCTGAAAAACTGTGTTATCATAAATAAATCATTACTATTTAGGAGAGTTTATGGAAAATCATAATTTTGAAAATCAAGGCACCTTTAACCGTGAAATGAACAGCCGTCATTTGCAGATGTTGTCCATCGGTGGGGTTATCGGGACAGGATTGTTTTTGAGTTCAGGCTATACCATTGCACAGGCTGGTCCATTTGGAGCTGTTGCAGCCTATCTTTTCGGAGCTGTTATGGTCTATTTGGTTATGTTTTCTTTGGGTGAATTGTCGGTGGCAATGCCGGTGACTGGATCTTTCCATACCTACGCGACCAAGTTTATCAGTCCTGGTACTGGTTTTATGGTGGCCTGGATGTATTGGTTGTGCTGGGTAGTCGCTTTGGCTTCTCAGTTTGTAGGAGCAGCTCAACTCATGCAACGTTGGTTTCCTAGTGTGCCAATTTGGATTTTTGCAACGATTTTCGCGGTCGTTGTCTTTGGTTTGAACACGCTGTCTGTCGGCTGGTTTGCTCGAGCAGAGGACGCCCTTTCTTCTGTCAAAGTCTATGCCATTATGGCATTCATCATTTTAGGAACCTTGGCGATTTTTGGCGTCTTGCCTTTTGAGGGAACCAATGCTACACCTCTCTTTAATAACATTACAGCCCAAGGTTTGCTTCCTAACGGTTTGGTTGGTTTTATTTCGGTCATGCTATCCGTTAACTATGCCTTCTCAGGTGTGGAAATGATTGGAATTGCTGCAGGGGAGACAGATAATCCTAAGAAAGCCGTGCCGCAAGCTATTAAATCGACCATCGGTCTCTTGGTTATCTTCTTTGTTTTGACTATCGTGGTCTTAGCAGCTTTGCTTCCCATGTCGGAAGCAGGCGTGACAGAAGCACCATTCGTGCTTGTATTGGATAAAATCGGTTTTCCGTACGCTGCAGACATTATGAACTTCATCATTTTGACAGCTATCTTATCAGCCTCAACTTCAGGACTTTACGCTTCAAGTCGTATGCTTTGGTCCTTGGCCAATGAAGGCATGATTAGCAAGGAATTGGTTAAAATCAATAAGCACGGCGTTCCCATGCGTGGGATGATTTTGTCCATGATTGGTGTTGTCGTTGCCTTGATTGCCTCAATTTATGCAGAAGACACCATCTTCCTGGCCTTGGTTTCTATCGCTGGTTTTGCAGTCGTCATTGCTTGGTTGGCTATTCCATTGGCACAAATCGGCTTCCGACGTGAATTTTTGAAAAACAATAGTGTAGATGAATTGGAATACAAGACACCATTTTCACCGACTTTGCCATGGATTACAGTTGTTTTGCTGGTTATTTCCATCATCGGAATTGGCTGGGATCCTTCTCAGCGTGCCGGCCTCTACTTTGGTGTACCCTTTATGATTGGTTGCTATGCGTATCATTACATTCGCTTTAAAAAGTGGTAAGGAGAAACTCGTATGGGTCGTTTTAAGGAACTATTAGAAAATCAAGAGTTTGTCATTTTACATGGTGCTCTGGGAACGGAATTGGAATTTCGCGGTCATGATGTATCAGGTAAGCTTTGGTCTGCCAAATATCTTTTGGAAAATCCTCAGTATATCAAGGATATTCACAAGGATTATATTTGTGCTGGAGCAGATTTGGTCACGACATCAACCTATCAGGCGACTTTTGAAGGTTTGGCGGAAGCTGGTTTGTCACAGGCTGAGGCTGAAAAGTTGATTCGTCTGACAGTTGATTTGGCTAAGGAGGCTCGAGACGAGGTTTGGGCTGACTTGTCGGAGGCTGAAAAAGGACAACGAACCTATCCCCTTATTTCAGGTGACGTTGGTCCTTATGCGGCTTATCTAGCCAATGGTTCGGAGTACACAGGTGATTATGGCAACATCGGTTTAGTGGAGTTGAAGGACTTTCACCGTCGTCGGATGGAGCTCCTCTTAGAACAGGGGGCAGAACTCTTGGCCTTGGAGACCATTCCAAATTTTCTTGAAACACAAGCTTTGGTAGAGTTGCTGGCAGATGATTTCCCAAATTTCGAAGCCTATATCAGCTTCACCTCGCAGGACGGTCAGTCGATTTCTGACGGAACATCAATTGAGAAAATAGCAGAGCTGATTAACAGCAGCGAGCAGGTTTTAGCAGTTGGTCTTAACTGTACAGCACCGTCTCTTTACCCAGCCTTTCTCAGTCAGTTGAGAGAGAAAACGGATAAACCATTTGTCACCTATCCAAATTCGGGTGAGGTCTATGATGGAGCCACTCAAACCTGGAAAGAAGAAGCTGACCATAGCCACAGCCTTTTGGACAATACTCTTGCTTGGCATAAGCTAGGAGCTAAAGTGGTTGGAGGTTGTTGCCGAACCCGACCAGCTGATATTGAAAGTCTTGTCGCAGGATTGAAATAAATGAATCCCCGCTGTCCTGTGACGGTGGGGATTTGTTTCTTATTCGGACTTAGTTTTCTAAAAACAACCTCTCCACATAGTCTTTCTGTCTTGGGATAACCTGTTCATTTTCCAAGAAATCTTTCAGTTTTTCCTGTGGGACCCAGATGTAGTGGCTGGTTTCGTCGGCTTGGAGTTGGATGGCAGATTTGTCCCAGTCGGTTTCAGCCCAGTAGCAGTGGAAGATACACTGGTCGTCATGGGCAACAAAGTGTGTATGGTGGCGGAGTTGGGTCGCTGTCAGTTCAATGCCTGTCTCTTCGCGGACTTCGCGTAAAATGGCCTGCTCTGCTATTTCCCCAAATAAAGCCGAGCCTCCTGCTGTCGCTTCATAATAGTCAGGGTAGGAGGGCTTGGTGCTGTCGCGTTTCATGAAGAGGGTGCTGCCGTCACGGTGGCGGACGATGCACTCGACGACTAGGTGGTAGAGACCATCGGGAATGGCTTCTCCGCGTATGAGGGTGTGGTCGGTCAAGTGACCGTCGGCTGTGTAGGCGTTCCAAGTTTCCATTTCATTCTCCTGTCAATTTTGTAGTTATTCAGTATAGCATATCTATAAGTGTAAAGCAACGTGTTTTGTTTTTGTACGGACAAATGTTATACTGGGGCTACTAACTCAAAGGAGAAATCAATGCAAACCATAATCCCACATCTCTGGTACAATACAGAGGCAAAAGAAGCTGTAGAGTTCTATGTGGACCTTTTCGGCGGCAAGATTGACTGGACCTATACCATTACAGATACGCCTTCTGGCGACTCTGACTTGGTCCAATTCCAACTGGGGGACATGACCCTGGCGGCGATTAGCGCGGGGCCTTATTTCAAGCTCAATGAGTCCATGTCCCTCATGGTGTCGGTGGCTGACAAGGCGGATGTGACTCGCCTCTACGAAGCCCTGTCAGACGGTGGTCGTGTGCTTATGCCATTGGCAGAATATCCCTTCAGTCCTTACTATGTCTGGCTGGAAGACCGCTTTGGTCTGTCTTGGCAACTGTCCTATGCACCGGACTTGGACAAGCCCTATAGCTTTGACATCTGCCTGCTCTTCTCCCAGGACCAGGTTGGTTTAGCCCAACCTATGCTAGATTATTACAAGGATAAGCTGCCTCAAGCTCGTCTTGGTCGCTTGTCTTACTATGGCGAAGGTGAGGCTGCGGTGGCTGCTGCCAAGTTGAATTATGCGGAGCTTTTAATCGGAGATCAAAAAATCATCGCTATGGACCACGGCTATGGCGGTGAGGCCTCTTTCAACGAAGCCTTCTCCTTCATGGTTTATGTAGATAGTCAGGAAGAAGCGGAGAGCTGGTATGAGAAGGTATCGGCAGTTCTAGAAGCGGAGATTTGCGGTTGGGCCAAGGATCAGTTTGGGATTTCCTGGCAAATTGTGCCGCGGATTTTGATGGAGGCATACGATATGGCAAGTCCAGAAAAGGTCAAGGCAGTCAACGCGGCTGTGATGACCATGAAGCGTTTGGACATTGCGGCTATTCAAGCATTGCTAAACTAGCAGATGATAACGGAGACTGTTCTGCAGTTTCCGTTTTTTGGTTGAGGAAAGGTTGATTTACAGGAATTTTGATATAATGGAAAAAAGTGTACGAAAGGAATGTGTATGAAAGCAACAGAACGACGTAAGAAAATCCTATCCCTTTTACGAGAAAGCCTCGATCCCCTTGCAGCTAATTATCTGGCGAAAGAATTTGGAGTGAGTCGGCAAGTAATTGTTGGAGATGTAGCCTTGCTTCGTGCGGAGGGAGAAGCTGTCTTGGCAACTCCGAGAGGGTACTTGCTCCAATCTTCTTTGCCATCTACTGAAGGAGCCTACATTCGAAAGATAGCTTGTCAACATGGTCCAGAAGAGGTAGAAAGAGAGTTGACAATCTTGCTAGAGGGTGGAGCTCAAATATTAGATGTTGAAATTGAGCATCCCATTTACGGCTTATTATCCGGCAAGCTGAATATTGCAAGTTTAGAAGATAGGGATCATTTTTTGGATGCCTTGGGTCAATACCAAGGTGTGTTACTGAGTAATTTAACAGAAGGAGTTCATACACATACAGTCTCTTTCCCATCTGTGCAAGCCTATAATGAACTTTCAGTAGCTTTAAAACATGCAGGTATTTTACTAGAAAATCAATAAACCTTAAACCTTACAGGTGTCTTGACACCTGTAAGGTTTTGTTTTATAATCAAACCAATAGAAAGAGAGGTGCCTAATGTCCCAATTAACACTATCATCTAAAAATTCAGTTAAGCAGCTATCAATTAGTGCAATTTTAACCGCATTTGCCATTTTAATACCTTTAATGATGCCGATTAAAATCATTATTGGCCCAGCATCCTATACACTTGCTAGTCACATTCCTTTGTTTATAGCCATGTTTATTTCACCAGCTACTGCTATTTTTGTTGCTTTAGGTTCTAGTTTGGGATTTTTCCTCGCTGGTTTTCCAATCGTTATTGTATTTCGGGCGCTTACGCATCTGTTCTTCCTTACCTTAGGTGCGGTCTTGGTCAAGCGATTTCCGATTCTTATGGATTCTAAGCGCTTTTTACTATTAGGAATCGGGCTTAATCTCCTGCATGGTCTAGGAGAATATATTGTGGTGATGGTACTTACGTCGGGGGAACAAACTTCTGCTACCTACTGGATAACGATGCTTGGCTTGGTGGGTGTTGGTTCGGCTATTCATGGATTGCTTGATTTTAGTTTAGCTTATTATTTCTGGAAAATGTTAAAAGAACGGAAAATTTATCAACCATAATCAGTTATGATGAGGAATATATTTTAGAAGCTGGAGAATATTCTCTAGCTTTTTTTGGAAATTTTTCTGGAAATGTACGATATTTATTCATTTTTTAAGAAAATTTGCATAAATATGTTGCAAAAAGTATAAATATACACTATAATAGTCACTAAGTTTTATTTGCTAATATATATAGAAATGAGAAAGTTTATGACAAAAGAAAAATTAATCTTAGCTTATTCAGGTGGCCTGGATACTTCAGTTGCAATTGCTTGGTTGAAGAAAGACTATGATGTCATTGCGGTTTGTATGGATGTTGGAGAGGGTAAGGACCTCGACTTTATTCATGATAAGGCCTTATCAATCGGTGCTATTGAGTCCCATGTATTGGATGTAAAAGAAGAATTCGCCCAAGAATATGTCCTACCAGCCCTACAAGCCCATGCCTACTATGAGCAAAAATATCCGCTGGTATCGGCTCTCAGCCGTCCTTTGATTTCTAAAAAGTTGGTGGAAATGGCTCATAAGACAGGAGCAACCACTATCGCTCACGGCTGTACTGGTAAGGGCAATGACCAGGTGCGGTTTGAGGTAGCCATTGCAGCCCTGGATCCAAGCTTGAAAGTCGTGGCTCCTGTCCGTGAATGGAAGTGGGCGCGTGAAGAGGAAATTATCTTCGCCAAGGAAAATGGTGTACCAGTCCCTGCTGACCTGGACAGTCCTTACTCAGTTGACCAAAACCTTTGGGGTCGTGCCAATGAGTGCGGAGTTTTAGAAAATCCATGGAATGAAGCGCCAGAAGATGCTTTTGGCATCACTACTTCTCCAGAAAATGCACCAGATACTCCTGAGTATGTCGATATTGAGTTTAAAGCAGGGATTCCCGTTGCTGTGAATGGTGAAGAGTTAAGTCTGGCTAATCTCATTCAAAAACTCAATGTCATTGCTGGTAAGCATGGTGTGGGACGGATTGACCACGTGGAAAATCGTTTAGTCGGAATCAAGTCACGTGAAATTTATGAGTGTCCAGGTGCTATTACCCTTCTGACAGCCCACAAGGAAATTGAAGATTTGACCTTGGTACGGGAAGTATCGCATTTCAAACCGATTGTTTCAAATGAACTCTCTAACTTGATTTACAATGGTTTGTGGTTCAATCCTGCAACAGATGCCTTGAAGGCCTATCTTGCTCAGACCCAGGCAGTTGTTAATGGCACCGCAAAAGTGAAATTGTATAAGGGATCAGCCAAAGTAGTTGCTCGGAAATCTCCAAATTCCCTTTATAATGAATATTTGGCAACCTATACCAGTGCAGATACTTTTGACCAAGATGCAGCAGTTGGTTTCATCAAGCTTTGGGGATTACCAACCAAGGTCAATGCGGAAATTCATAAAAAGAGCTAGAAAGTAGGAGCTTATGGAAGCAAAGAAATTATGGGGAGGTCGCTTTGAAGCCAGTCTTGAGGAATGGGTTGAAGAATTCGGAGCCTCCATTCGCTTTGACCAAAAATTGGCCAAGTATGATATTCAGGGGTCTTTAGCCCATGTCAAGATGCTTGGAGCCACAGGGATTATCAAGCTTGAAGAAGCCCAGGCTATTCAAACTGGTCTGGAAGAATTGTTAGCAGACTATGAGGCTGGCAAGTTGGTGTTTGATATTCGAAACGAAGACATTCACATGAATATTGAAAGTCTATTGACGGAGAAAATTGGTCCAGTTGCAGGTAAACTCCACACAGCTCGTTCTCGTAACGATCAAGTAGCGACCGATATGCACCTTTATCTGAAGGATACCCTCTTTCAAGTGGTAGACAAATTGACCAACCTACGTCAGATTTTAGTAGATCTTGCACAGGAACATGTGGAAACTATCATGCCCGGCTATACCCACTTGCAACATGCCCAGCCTATCAGTTTTGCTCAGCACTTGTTGGCCTATTACAACATGTTCAGCCGAGACAGTGACCGTTTTACATTCAACATGCAGCATACAGATCTATCCCCACTTGGTGCGGCGGCCTTGGCAGGGACGACCTTTCCGATTGACCGTCAGATGACCTCTGATTTGATGGGATTTGCCAAGCCTTATAGTAATTCTCTTGATGCTGTGTCTGACCGTGATTTTATCCTGGAATTTCTGTCAAATGCCAGTATCCTCATGATGCACATGTCGCGTTTGTGTGAAGAAATCATTAACTGGTGTTCACATGAATACCAATTTGTCACCCTATCCGATACCTTTTCAACAGGTTCTTCCATCATGCCTCAGAAGAAAAATCCAGATATGGCTGAGCTGATTCGGGGGAAAACAGGTAGAGTTTATGGGAACTTAGTTGGTCTACTGACGGTCATGAAATCCCTGCCTTTAACCTATAACAAGGACTTGCAGGAAGACAAGGAAGGCATGTTTGACACGGCAGAAACGATTTTAGTATCTATCGATATTTTGGCAGGGATGTTGCAATCGATGACGGTCCATAAGGAAAGGATGGCTCAATCGACAGAGAAGGACTTTTCCAATGCGACTGAATTGGCAGACTATCTAGCAAACAAGGGTATGCCCTTCCGCCAAGCGCATGAGATTGTTGGAAAACTGGTCTTGGAATGTAGCAAGGCAGGACACTATCTCCAGGATGTATCGTTTGAGACCTATCAGGCTATTTCGCCTCTTATTCAAGCAGATATTTATGATGCCTTGTCCTCCAAAGTTGCTGTCAGTCGCAGAAATTCCCTTGGCGGGACAGGTTTTGAATCGATTACAGACCAGTTGAAAAGTGCCAAAGAGGAAATTCAGAACGCAAAAAGCCTATAAACGGTATGTTTATTGGCTTTTTTGAATTTTGTGGTATAATAGAAGTAATTTTGAAAGATGGAGTGGCAGTTTGAAAAAAAGCTATCGTGTCAAGCGTGAACGAGATTTTAATGACATTTTTACAAAAGGAAACAATGTCGCCAATCGGAGGTTTGTTGTCTACCGATTACCTAAAGAGCAGAAGCATTTCCGAGTAGGTTTATCTGTCAGCAAAAAATTGGGAAACGCTGTCATGCGAAATAAGATTAAGCGCAGGATTCGTCACATCTTAATTGAATGCCAACATCAACTGGTAGCAGATGACTTTGTTATCATTGCTCGAAAAGGTGTAGAGGAATTGTCCTATCAAGAAATGAAGCAAAACCTCATCCATGTTTTGAAACTAGCTAAACTATACCAGGAAGGTGTTGTGATTGAAAAAGAAAGTTAAATGGGCAGGTCTACTGGTAGTATCTCTAATTGTTTTAACAGCCTGCGGAACAGGGCCAGTGACCAGTCAATCTACAGATGCGTGGGATAGATTAATTTACTGGTTTGCCAGCATTATTCAGTTCCTATCTATCAACGGTCAAATTGGAATCGGTATTATACTTTTTACCATTTTAATTCGAACCCTTCTGTTGCCTTTGTTCCAAATACAGATGAATTCCTCACGGAAGATGCAGGAGCTTCAACCTCAGCTGAAAAAGTTGCAAGCGGAGTATCCAGGAACGGATATGGAAAGTCGCCAGCAGCTCTATGAAGCAACGCAAGCTCTCTACAAAGAGAATGGTGTCAGCATGAGGGCGTCCATGATTCCGCTCTTTATTCAAATGCCAATCCTTTTGGCCCTCTTTCAAGCTCTGACACGTGTTGAAGCCTTGAAAGTAGGTCACTTCCTTTGGTTAAATCTTGGGGAGCCGGATCCGTTCTTTATTTTGCCGATTCTGGCTGCAGTGTTTACATTCCTTAGCTCATGGTTGACCAATAAATCAGCAATTGAGAAGAATATGGCTATGACAATTATGACCTATGTCATGCCCGTGATAATCTTTTTCTTTGCTGTGGCAGCTGCTAGTGGGGTGGCTTTGTATTGGACGGTGTCAAATGCCTATCAGGTTGCTCAAACCTTGGTGTTCAATAATCCGTTTAAAATAATAGCAGAGCGTCAAGCGAAAATTGCTGCGGAAAAAGAACGTCAGGCAAAAATCCGACGGGCACAGAAAAAAGCACAGAAAAAGAAATAGGAAAACTAGGAGAGAGAAGATGAAATTTACAGGAGCAAGTGTTGAAGAGGCCATCCAGAATGGCTTGGTAGAGCTGAATATTCCTCGAAAAAAAGCACATATTACTGTGGTTGCGCGTGAGAAGAAAGGTTTCCTTGGTTTCGGTAAAAAGCCAGCGATTGTGGATATTGATGTCATCAATGAAACAACGGTTGTTAAGGCTAATCAGAAAGCAGTTCGTGGCGTTCCAAGTGAAATTAATGACCTCAATGAACCAGTAAAAAGCGTTTCAGAGGCTACGATTGACCTAGGAAAAGTTGTTGCAGCGGTGAAAGAATTTGAAAAGTCTGGTCAAACGCTTGATGATGATATTAAAGCGCAGATCTTGAAAAATGAAAAAGAAGCGACAACGATTTTGGAAGAAACAGGTCGGATTGAAATTCTTTCAGAAGATTTACTAACTACTACAGATGCAACAACATCTGCTAAGGAAGACGTAAATCAAGAAGTCGTCTCAGAAAATCAAGCAGATAATTTTGCTGATTTAGATATTAAGATTGAGCCTCAGTATGATATTGAACAAGTTGTTTCAGAAGTGACAGCTTATGTACAAGAAATTCTGGATGATATGGATGTTGAGGCGCGTATTGATACAAGTCATAATCGCCGTACAATCAATATTCAAGTGGATACCAATGAACCAGGTCGTGTTATCGGTTATCACGGAAAAGTCTTAAAGGCTTTGCAACTTTTGGCTCAGAACTTCTTATACAACCGTTATGAGCGTAATTTCTATATTACAATCAATGTGAATGATTATGTAGAACACCGCGCAGAGGTTCTTCAAGGCTACGCACAAAAATTGGCAGAACGTGTTTTGGCAGAGCAGGAAGCCTACCATACAGATCCGATGTCAAGTAGCGAACGTAAAATTATCCACCGCATTATCTCTAAAATGGACGGTTTGACAAGCTATTCAGAAGGTAGCGAGCCGAACCGAT
The DNA here is from genome assembly GCF_902702775.1 of Streptococcus suis. NCBI lineage: Bacteria > Bacillati > Bacillota > Bacilli > Lactobacillales > Streptococcaceae > Streptococcus > Streptococcus suis. Next base: position 2,006,072 of record NZ_LR738724.1, on the reverse strand, counting down.
ATGTCGTTGTAGATATTGAAGGGAATCATGATTAAAAAGAGGCTAGTCCTCTTTTTTCAATGATTTTCTGATTCTTTCCTAAAAGTATGGTAGAATAGCTTGACAAACGAACAGAATTTATATAAAATAGTTTAGTATGTTTAGTAACTGATCAAAACTAGCCGGCTAAACGAATACAAGAATCTAAGAGGAGGTATTCATCGTGAAACGTACTTTTCAACCAAGTAAAATCCGTCGCGCGCGTAAACACGGTTTCCGTAGCCGTATGGCAACTAAAAACGGCCGTCGCGTGTTAGCTGCTCGTCGCCGTAAGGGACGTAAAGTTCTTACAGTAGCATAAGAAGATGAAAAGAGAAGCCAGCAGAAACTCGAGTCTGCTGGTTTTTTTCTTCTCATAAGAATCTTCTGAAATATGTTACAATAGTAGGAAAGAAAGTGATGGAACGATGATACAAATTTTTGACACCCACACCCACCTCAACGTAGAGCAGTTTGACGGTCGGGTCCAAGAAGAATTAGACTTTGCCAAGGAAATGGGGGTCACCCTCCACAATGTGGTCGGTTTTGACCGAGCAACCATTGACAAGGCTATGGAACTGGCTGACCAGCATCCTGAAATTTATCTGACACTGGGCTGGCATCCGACAGAGGCTGGCACCTATGATGAGGAAGTAGAAAGCTACTTGCTTGAGGCACTCAAACATCCCAAGGTCATTGCCCTGGGGGAGATTGGGCTGGACTACTACTGGATGACAGCGGACAAGGAAACCCAGGCTCGTGTTTTCAAGCGACAGATGGAGTTGGCCAAGCAGTTGGATTTGCCCTTTGTGGTTCATACTCGCGATGCTTTGGAAGATACTTACCAGATCATCAAGGAAGTCGGCGTCGGTCCGCGTGGAGGCATCATGCATTCCTTCTCTGGTACGCTGGAGGAGGCTCAGGCCTTCATGGACTTGGGTATGCACATCTCCTTCTCGGGAGTGGTGACCTTCAAGAAAGCCGTCGAACTTCAGGAAGCGGCGCAAGCATTGCCCCTAGAAAAAATCCTAGTCGAAACAGATGCGCCCTACCTGGCCCCAGTTCCTAAGCGTGGTCGGGAAAATCGCACCGGCTACACCAGATATGTGGTGGATATGCTGGCCCAGCTTCGCAACCAGTCGGTCGAAGAAGTGGCGAAAGCGACCTACGAGAATGCAAGGAGCTTGTTCAGAATTGACTCAGAAAATTAAGATACAGGAAGTCCTCGTTGTTGAGGGAAAAGACGATACAGCAAACCTAAAACGATTTTACGAGGTGGATACCTACGAAACCAGAGGCTCTGCCATATCAGACGATGACTTGGAACGCATCGAGAAACTCCATGACCTGCGTGGCGTCATTGTCTTTACTGACCCAGACTACAATGGGGAGCGGATTCGGAAGATGATTATGCAAGCCATTCCCACGGTCAAACACGCCTTCTTACAGCGGGACGAGGCTCGGCCCCAGTCAAAAACAAAAGGGCGGTCCTTGGGTATTGAGCACGCCAGCTTTGAGGACTTGGAAAAAGCCCTCGCAGGCGTGCGTGGTTACTACGATGATGAAAATAACTTTGACATCACTAAGTCAGATCTGATGCGCCTAGGCTTGCTTATGGGCGGAGACAGTCGCAAGCGGAGGGAGTATCTGGGAGAAAAGCTCCGCATCGGCTATTGCAACGGCAAGCAACTGCTTAAACGCTTGGAGCTGTTTGGGATTGGTCTGGCGGAAGTTGAGGAGGCAATGGAGACTTTCGTTGAAGGGAGTAAGAAATGAAGCGGTTGAAAAAAGAGCGGGGTCAACATCGTAAGCTTCAGAATCTATTGAAAGCTATGAGTTATATTTCTTGGTCGATGTGCTCGGAAGATGCTCTATACGATCATTTCCATGTGCCAAGTAGCCCATTCATACAATCAACGAAAACTAGACCAGCAATCAAAAGACAGTTTTGTCAGGGGTGGGAGATGTTGACGGAGCGGTTTATAGCTGGCAAACCAGAAGAGCTCCGCTTTTGTAAGGTCGTATCAATTTTGTGCCTACCAGAGTTGTGGAGTTCGCAGTTGATTGTGTTTTATGACCAAGATTACTATGAACGATTTTTTAAGAATCCAAGATGGCATCGAAATCTGGATCAGTCTATTCTTATAAATACAAGAAATCGGTGGCTGACATCGGTAGATAAATGCATCGCTGCAGATGAATTGCAGGCTGATGATGGAACGTTCCTCCAAGGAGAAGCAATTTTTTTAGGAGAGTTTCCTAGTTGGATAGGTGAAAGGTATAACGAATAAATTATTGAAGTGAGGGAGTATGAGTAGGACAGAGCACGTCATCCTAACCAATATGTGCATGATTACAGACGGGCAGCAGGTATTGGTCCAGGATAGGAAGTCAAAAAAATGGCCTGGAATTACATTCCCTGGTGGCCATGTCGAGCCAAATGAGTCAATTGTTTCCTCCGTCATTCGTGAGGTCAAAGAAGAAACAGGTTTGGCAGTATCCAATCTCGAACTCTGTGGCATTCAAAACTGGACGGACCCTATTGACCACTATCGCTATCTGGTATTTTGCTACAAAACCAGCCATTTTGCAGGTTCTATTCAATCTTCAGATGAGGGCGAGGTCTTCTGGATTAATCGTGCGGAGCTGAAGAATATTCCGCTGGCAGACGGTTTTGAATTTATGTTGGAAATCTTTGAACAACCACAACTGACGGAGAATTATTACTGGTTTGAAGACGGCGAGTGGAAGATTGATAACAAGTAGGATGTAGAAGCAAACTGCCGATAGACTTGACAATTTTACTTAAAAATCCTAGAATATAAATAGAAAGGTCCTCAAGTTTTCACTTGAGGACCAATAGGACCGTTTTAAAGACGGGACGGATTTGCAGATAACAGAAAAACCGCTACTTACAGACCGGTCAAAGTTGGAAGTGCGGTTTTACTGTTTATTTTTTTCGTTGAAATATTAGAACCTATATTCACAGTTCAGCACTTCCACCTAAGGCTAGTTTTCAGCTACTCATCGTTAGTTTTTTTCAAAATACAGTCGTATTCCCTCAAAAAACTGCCTTGATTAACTAAAAACTATCTCTTATATAAAAGTACTTCACTTGTGAATACAGGTTCTTAAAATAGCCAGTAAAAAATGCCGAAGTTTATCATTAGATCAATCGCTTCGTAAACGGACATTGACGGTCACCTTTTCTAAGGAGTTGTGCCATGGTCTCACCTCCTGCATCAGATTTCCGTCCCGCCTTCGGAACTTCCCTACACTAGATTAATTCGGAAAACAACAAGCATTTTGTTCCGCCTTTTTAAAATAAAAGGCAAAAAAATGAGAAACACACATAAGAATCGCTAAAGAGTTGTACAATAAGTTTGACAACTCTTTTTTTCTATGCTATAGTAAGCCTAGAAATGATGAGAGGTATTGCTTATGGAAGCTATTGTATATTCCCATTTTCGAAATCACTTAAAGGACTATATGAAAAAGGTCAATGATGAGTTTGAGCCTTTGGTCGTGGTTAATAAAAATCCAGAGGAAGATATTGTTGTACTCTCAAAGAGCGAGTGGGATAGTTTACAAGAAACCCTCACTGTTGCTCGGAACACCTATCTGTCTCAAAAAGTTTTGCGTGGTATGGCTCAAGTCAAAGCAGGGCAAACCCAAGAACGAAACCTGATAGAGGCCGACTAGCATGGGAATCCATTTTACAGAGGATGCTTGGGAAGACTATCTTTATTGGCAAGGTCAGGATAAGAAAACACTGAAGAGAATCAATAAAATTATCAAGGATATGCAGCGACATCCTTTTGAAGGCATTGCCAAACCAGAACCTTTGAAGTATGATTATCAAGGTGCTTGGTCAAGGAGGATTGATGCGGAGAATCGGTTGATTTATATGGTGGAGGCTGATCGGTTGTGCATCCTGTCGCTAAAGGACCATTATGGGTGAGAGTAGAAGAAACTGAGATAAAAGATGCAGATAATCAAACTGACAAAAATTGATTTTGTTACCTCGCTGTCTATCTGAAGCTTGCTTAGAAATAAAAAAACAAGAAAGAACACACATGAGAATCGCAGACAAAAACGTTACTCGGGCCGTCCTTGAACGCCACGGGTTTACCTTTAAGAAATCCTTCGGTCAGAACTTTTTGACCGATACCAATATTTTACAGAAGATTGTGGACACGGCAGAGATTGACCAGAATGTCAATGTCATCGAGATTGGTCCTGGAATCGGGGCCTTGACCGAGTTTTTGGCAGAAAATGCTGCTGAGGTCATGGCCTTTGAGATTGACGACCGCCTGATTCCGATTTTGGCGGACACCTTGGGCCGCTTTGACAATGTGACCGTGGTCAACCAAGACATCCTGAAAACCGACCTGCAGACCCAGATTCAGAATTTCAAGAATCCTGACCTGCCCATCAAGGTCGTGGCCAACCTGCCTTACTACATCACAACTCCTATCCTCATGCACCTGATTGAGAGCAAGATTCCCTTCAGCGAGTTCGTGGTCATGATGCAACGGGAGGTTGCCGACCGCATTTCTGCCGAGCCAAACACCAAAGCTTACGGCAGCCTGTCCATTGCGGTCCAGTACTACATGACTGCCAAGGTGGCTTTCATCGTGCCTCGCACCGTCTTTGTGCCCACACCCAACGTGGACTCCGCCATTCTCAAAATGGTCCGCCGCGAGCAACCTCTGGTGAGCGTCAAGGATGAAGATTTCTTCTTCCGGGTGTCCAAGGCCAGCTTTGTGCATCGCCGCAAGACCCTGTGGAACAACCTGACCAACCATTTCGGTAAGTCCGAAGAAGTCAAGGACAAGCTGACGCAGGCACTTGGCATGGCAGAGCTGGAAGCCAGTGTCCGTGGAGAAGCACTTTCTATGGCTGACTTCGCGCGTTTGTCTGACAGCCTTCAGGAAGTAGGCTTATAAAAAAATATTTGATTGTGGAGAAATCTGCAATCAATATTTAGTTTATTTAGAATTATAGTAGTTTTCTACTTGCCTTGTTCGTTGACAGTGGGGAGAAAGCTTGCTATACTGAAATGTAACTAACTTTTGAAAAATATTGTCTGCAAATTGGCAGAATATTTACAAAAACAAGAGAGGGTTTCCCTCTTTTTTTATGAAGGTATCCTTATGTTTAAAAACATGTTAAAAAAGCATCCCCATCTAGTTGCCATTGGCCTATTTGTGGGCTTTTCTTTATTATTATTGGTTCCTCACTTGCTGACCAAGGGCATGGTGACAGGTGCGGACTTGATTTTCCACTACAATCGTTTCTATGATGCGGCTATGCAGATGAAGGAGGGGAATTTCTCCTATATTATCAGTTTGTATGGCTATCAACAGTCAGGACGGATTGTCAATGCTCTCTACGGGCCTTATTTTGCCTATCTACAAGGAGCGCTAGTTCTTTTAAGTGGGACCTGGTTCCGCTATCAGATTTTGTCCAACCTTCTTTTGGGCACTCTGAGTGCGACTTCCCTCTATCTCCTCATGCGTGAGGTCAAGGTCAAATATGCTCATTCCATCCTCTTGTCCCTCTTCTTTGTAACGACCTACTCCATCCAGTATTGGTGGGCAACTCAAGGATTTACCAGCTGGGGTGTGGCCCTTTTTCCACTTTGTTTGATTCCTGCGGTTCGTTTCCTACAGACCAAAAAAGTACCGATATTCCTCATGGCAGGAGCGGTAGGGCTCATGTTGCAGGTTCATATGCTATCAACCTTGTTCTTGGTCATTGCCTATGGTGTTCTCTTCCTGATTGGTTGGTGGAAATCAGACCAAAAAATGAAGATTATTGGACAAGTAGCCCTTTCGGTGTGCATTTTCTTGCTTCTGACCATCAACATCTGGTTGCCACTTGTCTATATCAACGCGACCAACACCTTGGTGCCACCATTTGTTAACAAGAAATTTGTCCTCAATACCGTAACATGGCTCAAAACAGCCTTTCTATACTATCCCTATCCCTTGCCAATTTTCTTTGGAATCTATCTCTATTTCTTGGTGAAAAATTGGAAGAAACAATCGCTGGTTTTGGGTGGTCTTGCTCTGACCTACGCAGTGTTTTTGATTTTGTCAACCAACCTCTTCCCTTGGCAGTTGTTTGCTGGGAAAGGAATTACACTCGTCGAATTGATTCAATTTCCCTTCCGCTTTTTCCTCTACGCCAATGCTCTTTTACTGGCAGTCGTAGGAGTCCAGGTGTCTGGCTTGTCCGACAAACTGCAGAAAATCTTTTCAGGTGTGGCTCTTGCCTCCTTGCTTATTTCGGTTGGTTTCCTCTGGAATCAGAGTTTTAAGGAAATCAATGGGCATTACTATAGCGATACCTTCCTGCAAAAAAGAATTCATACGACTCTGTACGGTACAACGGAAGAGTTACGGGCTTCTTTCCATTCTAAAGACTTGGGCGAATTTATCCACATTGCTCAGAAATCAACGCCAGACTATGTACCAGACTTGTCAGATAGCACAGGTCACATCACCAATGAAGAGTCGGATAATACCTATTTTACCTATCGTGACCAAGTGATTTTACCAAATCAAGACTTTACCAAAGAAGTTGATGGTGATCAGCTGGTGGTGACTTGGACGGCGTCGGAAGCAGAAGAAACAGCTGTGCCAATTATTGTCTACCAAGATAGTCAGCTCGTTTTGAATGATCAGGTCTTGGATAGAGAAGGAATGGAGCTTTCCACAATTGGTGTACCAACGGTTACCAGCCAAACAGGGCAGAATACCCTTGTCCTATCCTACAAGCAACAGTGGTGGTTATCGCCAGTTATCTTTATCAGTTTGACTGGATGGCTACTCTGGTTGATTTACTATATTTTTGCCTATCGAAAATCAAATCTTTCCTAAGAGAGAAATGTTATGAAACAAATCAATCCCAAGGCAAGCAAGCAATTTATTCTGGTTATGATTATGACCGTTTTGCTGGCGATGGGGCGGGCCCTTTTGTTAAGCGGTGTATCTTTTCCGCTCTGGTTTATTCCTCTGCCCCTGCTTGCCTATTCTATTTTTACCTTTTATGTATTGGCCTTGCTTGATAAATATGAGAAGTTTGTAAAGACCAAAACCTTTGCCAAGTATGTCGGTTATTTTCTAGGTTTTCTATATCTTGTCAACCTGGTTTATCGGCTCAATGCCAAGAAGTATCAACCCTGGAATATTTTCCGTAATAATCTCTTTCAGTTTGAACTTCTATTGATGTTGCTTCTTCCAGTATTGTTGGCATTTTTGTGGCGGAAGAATGCAGGAATCAGAGAAAAATTAAGTAAGTGGTCAGCCAGTCATTTGGTGCCGGATAGCTATTTGCTCTTGACCAGCTTGCTTTCTCTCAGTCCACTAGCTATATCTTATTGGAAAGATAGCCATTATGAGAGTTTGGTTGAGAAAGGTTCTTACATAGAGTTTTTCAGCCAGACTCCCTTGTTTGCACCTATTCATTTTATAGGGACCTACATTTTTCTTCGCTATCTTCATAAGGCATTTGTAGAGTTTAAGGCCAATCGGACGAATGTCCACAGCATGCTCTTTATCAGTTTGGCACTGGCTACCTTGTCGCATATTGGTTATCAGGCTTCTATGGCTGGGGGAACGGGTTCTTATTTCACACGCCACCTCTTTCCAGGAGCCATTGTCTTCCAAATTGCCTGCCTCTTTTTCCTCAATGTCATCATTAGCCTAGTTATCAACCGTCAAATCTTATCTGTTGCCGTGATTGCTAGTCTAAACGTCATTTTGGTTACGGCCAATTTTCTCAAATTCCGCTACCGTTCAGAGCCAATGACGCCCAATGATTTCAAATGGATTGGGAATATGGGGATGATTCTCAGTTTCATCAGTCTACGTGTTGTCTTGGTATCGCTCGTCTTTATAGTCCTCCTTGTGTTTATCTACCGACGTATTCACAAAAAGTACTTCCAAGGGAGGATCGTCGCTTCTATCTGGAAACGGCTGGCAGGAATTTCAGTCATCGTATCCCTAATTTTGGGAATGGGCTGGGCAATTCGCAATGAAAAAGACCACAAGATTGTTGGTTGGATTCCTATTCTTTCTCAGGTTAATAACTGGCGTAACGTGGACTGGAAGGGATATGCTTTTGTAGCTCGTTATCGCACTCTTTCATTCCTCTGGTTGCAGCAACTCAGCAAGACCAGTATGGAAATGCCTGAGAATTACTCTGAGAAGACCATGAAGGCTATTGTGAAGAAGTACACCGCCTTGGCTGAGGAAATCAATGCAGAACGGACAGGTCAATTGACTGACCAGACGGTAATCTACATTCTTAGTGAGAGTTTGGCTGACCCGCGTCGAATTCCAGGCGTGACCCTTAGTCAAAATGTCCTTCCAAATATTGAGTACATCATGAGCCAGACTACCAGTGGCTTGATGAAGAGTGACCACTATGGTGGTGGTACGGCTAATATCGAGTTTCAGGTCTACAGTGGTCTGCCCTTCTACAATTACAGCTCATCCATTTCTTCAGTCTATCTGGATGTGGCGCCTAATATGAAGAAGTTGCCAAGTATCAGTGACCTCTATCCGGCAGATAATCGTATCGCTATCCATCCTTACTACGATACCAGTTACAACCGAAATTCTATCTATAAGCAGCTGGGGATTGAGCAATTCTACACGCTCAATAGTGCCAAGTATCCTCTTACTGTGACGGCTGAGGATTATCAGGGGAATTTTGTCAGTGACAAGAAGACCTATGACTTGATTTTGGATCAGGTACGTTCAGGAACAAATACATTTGTCTCTGCTATTACCATGCAGAACCATGTTCAGTGGAATTCTCTAGAGCCTGCAGGTATAACAGCTTCGGGTGAGGGCTTCACGGCTGAGGAAAATGAAAACTTGACCAGCTATGTTCGCCTCCTATCCTTTACGGATCAGGCAACAAGGGATTTTCTAGACCAGCTTAAGACCTTGGATAAGAAAGTGACAGTTGTTTTTTACGGGGACCACCTACCAGGTTTGTATCCAGAGTCTGCTTTCGTGACGGACCCAAGCGCGCAGTACAAGACAGATTATTTCGTGTGGAGTAATTTTGAAACAGAAGACTACCATTATGATTTGGTCAATTCTAGCGACATGAATGCTCTTATGCTGGAGACGACCAATAACAAGGTCAGTCCTTACTATGCTCTCCTGACAGAAGTGCTTCATAAGGACCGTGTAGGGCAGGCTGAGCGGGATGCGAAAGTTGCAGAAGAACTCAAACTGGTCCAATATGACCTATCCACAGGAAAAGGCTACCTTTTGAAATACAAAGATTTTTTCAAAGTAGCGACTGAAACGACAGAATAAAAATAGACCAAGTCAGATAGCTGGCTTGGTTTCTTCTTTATGTGAAAAAGGACACAAACATGGCGAGTTGTGGTATAATAACTTTGTTTAATACAGATTTTTTATTGTTTTACTTAGAAATCTATCAAATGGTGGAGAAGAAATGAAAAAGAGGAATTTTTGGCTAACCTTATCTTGTATTTTTACAGTAGCCCTGCTCAATGTTGGCTTTCTGTACCAATATCGCTATATTATTGATGCTATTGCGGCTGGAGATAGACAGGCCTTTGTGTCTTGTTTTGTGCTGATGGGGCTAACTGTCCTTGTCATGCTGGTCTTTGAATACATTCGTCAGATTGCCAATGTCAGCTATCTCAATCAAGTAGGTTTCCAATTGCAGGCGACCTTTATTGGGAAAATTTTTAATTTACCTTTTAGGCAGTTTGTTGAGCAGGGGGCGGGAGCCTATATTTCCCAGCTCAATAATGATTTGGAGACGGTGAAAGAAGATTATTACGACGCTTTCTTTACTATTTTTCAAGGTGCTTGTACCTTTGGTATTGCCAGTTTGGCCCTTCTTAGCTTGGATGGTCTGACCGCTATTTTCTTGATTCTGATTTCATTCTTGCCAGTTGTGATTCCCTATTTGTTTAAAAAGCGGAGAAGGCTCAATCAGGAGGCGATTTCGGACAGTCAGCAGGTCTATAATACAAGGGTTTCAGATGTCTTTCTGAGTTATTTGCAAGTGAAAAATAGCCGCCAAAGACAGCAAGTTTTAGATGGGCTGAACGATCGCTATCAAGCAGTCAATGATAAGGTCAATCAGGCCAATCGAACGACAGTAACCATGCGGCTCTTAGTCGGTTTCGTCTTTTATCTGACCACTCTTTCGATTATCTTTATCGGTGGTTTTCAAGTCTTTTCTGGAGCCTTGACCATCGGTGGCTTGACAGCTATTCTGACCATTTCAGAGCAGTTGGTGGATCCTATTAATAGCATTGCGGCAGCCTTTTTGGACAGGCATGCCGTTAAGGAATTGAAGCAAGAGTTTGAGCTATCTACTTTGGGGCAAGAAGCGAAGGGACAGGAACTAGCTTCAGCTTTCCAGAGCATGCAACTGGTCAAGGCTAGTTATGCCATCGGTGAGAAGCAGGTCTTTGAAGACCTGACAGTAGCGTTTGAGCGTGGCAAGAAGTACCTGATTCTTGGGGAAAGTGGTTCTGGCAAATCTTCTTTGGCTCTTATTTTGACCAAGAATAGCCAACTGCAAGCAGGGGATATTTACTTTGATAAAACCTCTCTTGCAGACTTGTCCTACCAAGCCATTCAAGACAAGATTGCCTATCTGCCACAAGAGGGAGCCCTTTTCCATGATACTGTACTTTACAACTTGACCATGGGACAGGTTGTTTCAGAAGATAGGCTGATGTTTCTCATTAAGACCATGAATCTTGACAGTCGTTTTCCAAGTTATGCTTCTTTGAGCGAGGAAATCAGTGACGATAGTGGACTGTCTGGCGGACAAAAGCAACGCCTGCTCTTGATTCGTGCCTTGCTACAAGATAAGGAGGTCTTGTTGCTGGATGAAAGTCTGTCTGCCTTGGATCAGGAAACCTATACAGTAATTGAAGCCTACCTTACCTCACTAGCAGATAAGACGCTCATTCATATTTCCCACCGTGTGTCCGATGAGGTCCTTTCTCGTTATGATGGGGTGGTACAGATTGGGGAGAGTAATTAATTTTTGTCAGAATGTTCCTATCTAGGGGGAGTTATGAAAAAAATCATCTATCAATTGCGATTTGTTATTGCCATTCAGTTGGTTTTCCATATCTTATATAGTTTGACCAATGTCGTTTTGCCGGAGTTAAATAAGTATCTTTTTGACCATATTTTTCAGATGGGCTGGTCAGGGCTTGTCTGGCTCTTGTTGGCCTATGCTTTGACCATCATTGCCAATTCAGTCTTTCAGTACATTTCCCAAGTTTATGAGTGGAAGGTGTCTCAGGGCTTCTATGTCAATGCTAAAAAAGGCCTAGCAAACAGCTTGTTATCTCAGCCTTTATCCAAATTTTCAGAGAAGAATGTCTCTGCCTATCTGTCCATTTTTGACAACGATTTGGAAACCATTGAGGAGAGTTATCTGAGTCCTCTCATGGACATTATCCGCTCTAGTTTGAGCATGCTCATCTATGCGGTTTCCCTCTTTCTCTTTGTTCATCCCCTGGTTGCGGTTGGGATTATTCTGTCGTCTGCCTTGGCGGTCTTCATTCCCAAGTGGATTTCCGGTCCTCTTTCTCAGCGGCAGCGGGCATTTTTACAGAGTTTGGAAAGTTATTTTCAGGTGGTGACAGACCTCTTTTCTGCTAAGAATCGCGTTAATACCGAAACCTTCGGCTCCATCAGTCGTGTCCACCATCGGTCAGTAGTAGAAAGTGAACAGGCCCGTTTTCGCTTTGGGCAATTCAAGACCCTGGCTAATGTCGTCAATGGATTTTCCATGTTTTTGGTGCAATTAACAGCTTTTGGCTTGGTCGGCTACCTCTTGCTACAAAAAGAGCTGACCATCGGTGCAGCCATTGCGACTTTTAGCTATGTTGAAAATTTCATCTATCCTATGAAATACATCCTCTTGGATGTCAATTATATCCATTCGACCAAGGAAACAGTTGCCAATTTAGAAGACTATCTTGCTGGTCAGGTCTTGCCTGAGCAAGTGCTAAGCTATCCCAATGTGACAGCCTTGGAAGTGAAAGATGTAGCTTATCATGTGGGAGAATTAGCGGTCACCGATTTTTCCTATCGGTTTGACAAGGGGAAAAAGTATGCCATCATTGGTCCGTCAGCCAGCGGAAAATCCACTTTTCTACGAGTGTTGGCAGGAGAACTAGCTCTGGACAAGGGAAGTGTTTCCTATCTGGAAAACGATGTTTCACATGAAATGGAAGCAGCTACCGCCTTCTATCTCAGCCAGTTTGAGCATCTTTACCATACCGATTTTGAAAGCAATGTGTCTGTTTTTGGAACCTATGAGAAGGGAAGAGATGTCATGCTTGGCTTGTTAAGGAGCTTGCCAAAGAGTTTACAGGACACCTTGCGTACAACAACAGACCCCAGTCTCTTGAGTGGTGGCGAAAAAAATATCCTGTGTCTGCTCCGTGCCCTGATGAGTGGCAAGGACATCTTGCTCTTGGATGAACCGACCGCCCATTTAGACCCTGCCCTGACCAAGCAGGTCTTGACCAACCTCTTGCAGCTGGAGGACAAACTCATCGTTACCATCTTGCACCAATCAGACCCAGCCATCCTAGACATGTTTGATGTGGTTTTGGAAATGCGTGATGGAAAATTGAGCGAGAAGATATAAAAATGACCCCAAGCCAATAATTTTGACTTGGGGTTATCCTTTATAAATAATGCGGAGGAAGGGATTTGAACCCTCACACCCGATGGGCACATGCGCCTGAAGCATGCGTGTCTGCCGTTCCACCACCTCCGCTTGCTTTTTATTATACTATTTTTAAATTGAAATGACTAGAGTAAAGTGTAAAATCTCAGAGTCTGGGTAAAAGACCATCCCACTTCATAAGGTTAGAGTCAACATCTCAGCGCAGTGGTTGATTGCTCCAACAATCAGATTGATTGTTAGAGGTTGGAGATAAGATTTGCAAAGCAAATCTCAGCAGTTCGTGTTTTACACTCCAAATCTAACCATTACGACTGCTGCGAACAAAGTTCGCCTTATCTCCAACCTCAAACTGTCTCCCAGACAGTTTGAGCTGTGCGGGGGTGGGACTGAAACAGTCTGGGAATAGACTGTTTCAGCTCAACAACTTGAAACGTGAAATGGGTGACGCGCTCTTTTATTAAGGTTCGAGTTCTTTCCTGCTCCTTTTTTCCTAGGAAATTTGGTATAATAGGAACAAGTACACACAAAGGAGTCTTCATTGCAAGGAAGAATAATCAAGGCCTTGGCTGGTTTTTACTATGTCGAGGCGAATGGACAGATTTATCAAACCAGAGCCAGAGGAAATTTTCGTAAGAAAGGCCAAACGCCCTATGTGGGTGATTTTGTGGACTTTTCTGCGGAGGAAAATTCAGAAGGCTACATTTTAAAGATTCATGAGCGAAAAAATAGCTTGGTTCGACCTCCTATCGTCAATATTGATCAGGCGGTGGTTATCATGTCGGCCAAGGAGCCTGATTTTAATGCCAATCTACTAGATCGTTTCCTAGTGCTTTTGGAACAGAAGGACATGGATCCCATTATCTATATCTCTAAGATGGACTTGGTAGAAGATCGGGCGGAGATGGATGCCTTCAAGGCTATCTATGAGAAAATTGGCTATCCATTTGTCTATAGTTTGGAGGAATTGACGCCATTATTGCAGGATAAGGTGACGGTCTTTATGGGGCAGACAGGGGTTGGAAAATCAACCCTACTCAACCGCATTGCACCAGAATTAGCCTTGGAAACAGGGGCGATTTCAGATAGTCTGGGGCGTGGTCGTCATACCACTCGTGCGGTCAGCTTCTACAATGTCTTCGGTGGGAAAATTGCGGATACGCCAGGTTTTTCATCCTTAGACTATGAAGTCAAGGAGGCTGAGGCTCTGACAGATTGTTTCCCAGAGATTGCGGAAAGCAGCCAGGACTGCAAATTTAGGACCTGTACCCATACCCATGAGCCGGATTGTGCGGTCAAGGAAGCTGTTGCCAGCTCTGCCATTTCCCAAAGTCGCTTTGACAATTATCTCCAATTCCTCAGCGAAATCCAAAATCAGCGCGAAACCTATACCAAGGTAAGTAAGAAATTCAAATAGAAAGTTGGTTCTGTATGTCACATTATAAGATTGCACCGTCTATTTTGGCGGCAGATTATGCAAATTTTGAAAAAGAGCTCAAACGTCTAGAAAAGACAGGTGTGGAGTATGTGCACATTGATGTCATGGACGGTCATTTTGTGCCAAATATTAGCTTTGGGGCGGATGTGGTTGCGGCTATGCGTCCCCACAGCAAGCTGGTTTTTGATTGCCATCTCATGGTGTCCAATCCTGAAAATCATATTGAGACCTTTGCACGTGCGGGTGCAGATATTTTAACCATTCATGCAGAAGCAACGGTTCACCTGCATGGGACCTTGCAGAAAATCCGTGCCGCTGGTATGAAGGTGGGTGTGGTCATCAATCCAGGTACACCTCTTGTGACCATTGAGCCTGTGCTTAACTTGGTGGATCAGGTTCTGCTCATGACGGTCAACCCAGGTTTTGGTGGACAAGCCTACATCCCAGAAGTGGCTGAGAAGATTGAGGCCTTGGTCAAACTCCGTGAAGCCAAAGGCTTGAACTTTGACATCGAAGTGGACGGCGGGATTGACGACAAGACCATTCATTCAGCCAAAAATGCGGGTGCCAATGTCTTTGTGGCTGGTTCCTATCTCTTCAAAGGAGACTTGGATGCCAACGTTGCCAAATTGAGAGCGGCCCTCCATGATTAAGATTGCTGTTATTGCAGGCGGTTCCTTTGACTGCCTTCCTGAGCCTGCCGACCTCTATGTGGGGGTAGATGCAGGCTCTCTTCGTCTTCTGGACCATTCCCTGCCTCTTGACTGGGCCATGGGTGATTTTGACTCGGTGACGCCTGAAGAGTTAGGGTGGATAAAGGATCAAGCAGAGTGTTTTTTGCAAGCTCCTGCTGAAAAAGATGATACAGATTTGGAGCTGGCTTTAAAGGAAATCTTCAAGGCATATCCGCAGGCCCAGGTTCGCATATACGGTGCCTTGGGTGGCCGCATGGATCATATGATGGCCAATCTCTTTCTGGCTGCAGAGCCTGACTTGGCAACCTATATGGAGCAGATTGAATTGGTGGACAGTCAGAACATCGTCCGTTTTCGACCTGCAGGTCAGCACCGTTTGTCACCGATTGCTGGTATGAAGTACATTTCCTTTATGCCGTCGGACCAGAGCCGCCTGACCATTCGTCATGCCAAGTACCCGCTGGATGCCAGCAATTATTTTTTCAAAAAATGCTATTCCTCTAACGAATTTATAGATAGAGATATAGACATTCAACTGGATAAGGGCTACGTGGTCCTTATCTACAGTAAGGATAAGAATTAGATGGATATTGTATTACTTATTTTGCTGATACTGGTCTTGATTGCCTTGGTTTTTCTTTATGGAAAATGGCAGAGCTTGGCCCTGCTTTTGCAAGATCAGGCAGAAGACACAGCAGACAACTTGTCTGATCAGCTCAGCTATCAACTAGAAAATGCAACTCTCAAACAGCAGCAAGCCATTCATCAGGAAGTGGAAAGACTCCGCACGGAGCTTTACCAACAGCTAACCGACATCCGTCAAGAGCTGAATAAGAGCCACTTGGAAACGCGAGATGCCACCGACCGCCGTTTGCAGGCCATTCAGGAGTCCAATGAAAAACGCCTGGAAGAGATGCGGCAGACGGTCGAGGAAAAGCTGGAGAAAACCCTGCAAACCCGCCTACAAGCCTCCTTTGAAACGGTGTCCAAGCAGTTGGAGTCAGTCAATCGTGGTCTGGGCGAAATGCAGACGGTGGCGCGTGATGTGGGTAGTCTTAACAAGGTGCTGTCTGGCACCAAAACCCGTGGCATCATGGGTGAATTGCAGCTGGGACAGATTATCGAGGATATTTTGACACCTAGCCAATATGAGCGAGAGTTTGCCACGGTTTCAGGCTCTAGTGAGCGCGTGGAGTATGCGGTCAAGCTACCAGGACGGACGGAAGGAGATTATATTTACTTGCCAATCGATTCCAAGTTTCCGCTGGCGGATTACTACCGCTTGGAGGATGCTTACGAAAGTGGGGACAAGGACCAGATTGACCTCCATCGCAAAAATCTCTTGGCGGCTATTAAACGTTTTGCCAAGGATATTCAGAGCAAGTACCTCAATCCGCCTGAAACGACTAATTTTGGTGTGCTCTTTCTGCCAACCGAAGGGCTGTATTCAGAGGTGGTCCGCAATCCCATTTTCTTTGATGACCTACGCCGTCAGGAAAATATCGTGGTAGCAGGACCGACTACCCTTTCTGCCCTGCTCAATTCCCTCTCCGTCGGCTTTAAGACCCTCAACATTCAACGGTCGGCCGATGATATTTCCAAGGTCTTGGGCAATGTCAAGCTGGAATTTGGCAAGTTTTCTGACCTCTTACTTAAGGCTCAGAAACAACTCAATCAAGCCAGCAGCAATATTGACAAACTCCTAACCACTCGCACCAACGCTATCGAGCGTAGTCTTCGTACCATTGACCTGTACGAAGATGACCAAACCAAGGGACTGCTTGGCCTGTCCCCATTAGATGAGGAAGATAATGAAAATTAACCAAATGAAAAAAGATGAATTCTTCGAAGGATTTTATCTTATTAAAACAGCTGATGTCCGTCAAACACGAGCTGGCAAAGATTACCTCGCCCTGACCTTCCAGGATGATACTGGTGAAATTGAAGGCAAGGTCTGGGACGCCCAGCCAGGGAAAATCAAGGATTTTACTGCTGGGACAGTTGTTCACGTGCAGGGACGCCGTGAAGTTTATAACAATACCCCGCAAGTCAATCAATTGGTTCTCCGTTTGCCAAAAGCTGGCGAACCCAATGACCCTGCTGATTTCAAGGAAAAGCCACCGGTGGATGTCAATGACACCAAGGACTATCTGAGCCAGATGATTTTCCGTATTGAAAATGCCACTTGGCAGAGGATTGTCCGTGCTCTTTACAGCAAGTACGACAAGGAATTTTATTCCTATCCAGCGGCCAAGACCAATCACCATGCCTTCTATTCAGGTTTGTCCTTCCATACAGCGACCATGGTCCGCTTGGCAGATAAAATTGGTGACATCTATCCTCAGCTCAACAAGAGCCTGCTCTTTGCAGGAATCATGCTTCATGATCTAGCCAAAGTGATTGAACTGACAGGTCCTGATAACACAGGCTACACTGTCCGTGGCAATTTGATTGGACACATTTCCTTGATTGATGAAGAGATTACCAAGGTCTTGATGGAATTGGGCATCGATGACAGTCTGGAGGAAGTGACTGTTCTGCGTCACGTTATCCTCAGCCACCACGGTCTCTTGGAATATGGTAGCCCAGTCCGTCCGCAGATTATGGAGGCGGAAATCCTCCACATGATTGACAACATTGATGCGGAAATGATGATGATGCTATCGGCCTTGGACAAGGTCGGCCCAGGTGAGATGACCAACCGCATCTTTGCCATGGATAACCGAGCCTTTTATAAGCCCAATATCGACTGATGGCAGTTAGGATAGTGTCTCGACAGCCCCTCACCAAAGGCTGGTCCACGGACCAAAAGTACAAGGTCCAGCTAGAAGATGGTCGCTTTGGTCTGTTGAGAATAGCAGAGCGACCAGCCTATGAGGCTAAGCGATTAGAGTTTCAGTTAGTTGAAAACCTGTTTGGTCTAGGTTTGCCTGTGGCAGAGCCACTAAGTTTTTGGGCGGATGACTTGTCAGTCTACACCCTCTATGAATGGGTGGAAGGTCAGGACATGAATGAAGTGGCTTCCGATCTGTCTGATTCTGTCTTGTATGATTTGGGCTGTCAGGCTGGACAGTTTTTGCGAACCTTGCATGCCCTACCGATTGACCAAAGTCAACGGGACTGGAACAGTTTTTATCAGGCTAAGATTGACAGTAAAATCAAGGCCTACCAAGCAACTAGTCATTCCTATCCAAATGGTCAAGCTATGATAGACTTTGTCCAGGCCAATCGTCACTTGCTTGAAGGGAGACAGATTGCCTACCATCATGGAGATTTTCATACAGGGAATTTTCTACTGGGAAGAGATGGAAAGCTAAAAATCTTAGACTTTGATCGCTACGACATAGGAGATCCCTGGGAAGAATTCAACCGTTTGATTTTCACGGCAGATTTGTCTCCAGCCTTTGCGCGTGGTCAGGTAGATGCCTATTTTGACGGCGTTATTCCAGAGGAATTTTGGAGACTTTTAGCTCTATACTTAACAGTAAACAGTCTAGGCGCTCTTTCTTGGGCAGAACAAGTAGATTCCGAACAAATTTCATTGATGAAGTTGCAAGCGCAGAAGATTTCTGAATGGTATGAATATTTTAATCATCATCTTCCAAAGTGGTATATGTAAGCGATAAACAAAATACGAAAAAGACGGACTTTTTAATCAAAAAAGTTCGCTTTTTGTAGTTTATTGTGATATAATAGAAAAAAGTGAAAGAGGATGATTTTATGAAATTAAGAAGAAGTGAGCGTATGGTTGTCATTTCCAATTACCTCATCAACCACCCTTATGAATTAACTAGTTTGAATACCTTTGCGGAAAAGTATGAATCTGCCAAGTCATCTATCTCAGAGGATATTGCCATCATTAAAAAGGCTTTTGAGGAAAGCTCTATCGGGCATATTGAAACCATTACTGGTGCCAGTGGAGGAGTTGTTTTTACTCCATCGATCTCTAAGGCAGAGTCCGTCGAAATTGCACAGGCCCTTCGTGATCAGATGGCCGAAAGTAATCGTATCTTGCCAGGCGGTTATATCTATTCATCTGACTTGCTGTCTACACCACATATTTTGAAAAATGTCGGTCGTATCATTGCAGATGCTTTCAAAGATGAAAAGATTGATGCGGTCATGACAGTTGCGACTAAGGGTGTCCCTTTGGCCAATGCTGTTGCCAATGTCCTTAATGTACCGTTTGTTATTGTGCGCCGTGATTTGAAAATCACAGAAGGTTCAACCGTTTCTGTCAACTATGTGTCAGGATCTAGCGACCGTATCGAAAAGATGTTTCTGTCCAAGCGTAGTTTGAAGGCAGGAAGCCGTGTCTTAATCGTCGATGACTTCTTGAAAAATGGTGGCACCATCAATGGTATGATTAGCCTTTTGTCTGAGTTTGACTCAACCTTGGTAGGCGTGGCTGTCTTTGCGGAAAACCAAAAAGGGGACCGTAGCGTAGCTAACTACAAATCTTTGCTCGCTGTGACCGACATCAATGTCAAGGAAAACCGAGTTGATGTAGAGTTGGGAAATATTTTTGAATAACATACATGCAAAAAAGAGCTGGTTTTCAGCTCTTTTTTACTATTCTTTCAAAACTCTCCGACCGTGCTTCCACGCTGATTTCTTCGAGGGTCAGCGGGTGGGTCAAGCTGAGTTTTTGGGCATGGAGCATGAGGCGGGGTGCTGTGATTCGACTGTAAAGAGGGTCTCCGATTAGGGCATGACCATGATGGGACAAATGCACCCGAATCTGATGTGTCCGCCCTGTCTGGAGGCGACAGGTAACCAAACTATTTTTGCCAAGGGTCTTCAAGAGATGGACTTGGGTCAAAGCAGCCTGTCCCTTGCGGTTGTCGACCACCCGCTTTCTGCGGTCGTGTCGGTCCCGTCCGATTTTATCAGTGATAGTCCAGTCTGTCTTTCTTAGCTGCCCTTGGCAGAGGGCCAGATAGTCACGGTAGATGACCTTGTCTTCCAAAATCCGATTGAGAATGGGCAGGATAAAAGGATTTTTGGCAAAGAGAATGGCTCCGCTGGTTTCCATATCCAGCCTGTGGACCACATAGCAGGTCTGACCGACATAGGCAGATACATGGTTGAGCAGGGCGATTTCAGTAGGCTCATTGCCGTGGGTTTTCATGCCTTCGGGCTTGTTGACGATAATCAAATGCTCATCTTGATAGAGTTCCTCTACCAAGTCCGCCTGTCCTAGAGGAATACTTTTTTCAGGATAATCTTCCTGGTCAAAGGTCAATTCTAGCAGGTCGCCTGCAGCAATCGGACTCTGCCAGTTAATCAGTTCGCCGTTGACACGGACATGCTTCTTGGTGCGGAGGAAGTGGCGGATTTTTCTGGGAATGAGAAAATAATCTTCCAAGACTTCCTTAACAGTCAGTTGTGGAAAGGCTTGGGGAATGCGAATGTCAATTTTCATCTTATAGGCTGGTTGAGTGCTTGGGTTGCACTTTTTCATTTGGATTGAGGTAGTTCATGGCATTGTTGACGGCGGTTGGGGCTTCGCCCAGTCCAGTCGCAATCAGATCAACCTTTCCTTCATAGAAACAACAGTCACCGATGGCATAGATACCAGGAACAGAAGTTTCTTGCTTGCTGTTGACCACGATGCGGTGGCGATTGAGTTCCAGTCCCCATTCTTTCAGCGTACCGACAGATGATTTGAAACCGTAGTTGACAAAGAGGTGGTCGAAAGACAGGCTGAGCTTGTCCTCGCTCTTAACCTTGTCAAAATGAATGCTAGAAGCTCTGCCATTTCCCCCAGAAAGCTCTTTAGGGACAAAAGGTGTGTGGATGCTGACGCTGGACTGCTTGAGCTCTTCCACGCTGTGCTCGAGGGCTCGGAAGTTGTCACGACGGTGGACGATGTGAGTGGTCTTGGCGATTTTTTCAAAGGCCAGGGACCAATCGACCGCAGAGTCACCGCCACCCAAGACGACGATGTCCTTGTCGGCATACTGCTGGATGTTGGACACGTGGTAGTGGACGTTGTCAAATCTGTCAGCACCATCAATCTCCAGCGGACGTGGCTTGAAGGCCCCGCCACCCATAGCGATAATCAGGGTCTTGGTCTGGTGGCTGCCCTTGTTGGTCCTTAGGGTAATGGTTTCCCCAGGTTCAATAGCAGTCAGGGTTTCATTGAGGCAGATGGTGGTGTCAAATGGAGCCAGCTGGGCGAGGAGGTTGTCGGTCAACTCCTGTCCTGTCAGGCTGGGAAAGGCGGGAATGTCTAAAATGGCCTTTTCGGGATAGAGAATGGCAGGCTGGCCACCCAGTTGGGGAAGGGAGTCAATGATTTTGACCTTGGCTTGACGGAGGTGGGCGTAGAAGGCGGCGAAGAGACCGACAGGTCCGCCACCGATGATGGTAATATCATATACTTGTGTCATGGGAATCCTCTTCTTTGTTCAGAATGACCCTATTTTATCATATTTTTTGAAAAAATTCCCTGTCTGTTATCACAAGTTATCGCAGGCTTTTTTCTGCTAGTTTTTACGAAATGGTGTATAATGGTACAAAATTCACTAGAAAGAGGTAAAGTATGGACGATTTGCAACATCAGCCGATTGAAGTTCCAGAAGATTTCCAAATTGATCATGAAGACCTACCTAGCCGTCGCCGCAGGGGAAATCGTGGCTCTGTTGATAAACCAAAGAAAAAATCACGTATTCCGGAGCCGATTCGTAAATTTTGGCGGCGTTACCAACTGACTAAAATTTTAATCATTTTAATGGTCCTGACAGTTCTTACAGTAGGTGGCTATCTATTTTTCCTTGCAAAGACAGCTAATGTTGGTGATTTACAGCAGGCGCTAAAAGCCACAACGATTATTTATGATAAAGATGGTGCGGAAGCTGGGACATTGTCAGGTCAGAAGGGGACCTATGTAGAGCTGGATGCTGTCTCCGATAATTTAGAGAATGCCGTCATCGCTACAGAAGATCGGAGCTTCTACAAAAATTCAGGCATTAATTACCAGCGTACAATTTTGGCTGCCTTGACGTTAGGTCGGTCTGGAGGTGGTTCAACTATTACCCAGCAATTGGCAAAAAATGCCTTTCTAACTCAGGATCAGACCATCAGTCGAAAGGCTCGAGAATTCTTTTTGGCTCTGGAAATCAATAAAAAGTACAGCAAGCAAGAAATTTTGACCATGTATCTCAATAACGCCTATTTTGGGAATGGTGTTTGGGGAGTGGAAGATGCAAGCCAAAAGTACTTCGGTATTCCAGCCAGTGATCTTACTCTTGAGCAAGCGGCCGTCATTGCAGGTATGCTCAAGGGACCTGAGATTTATAATCCTTATTATTCTCTAGAAAATGCAGTTAATCGTCGGGATACAGTCCTGCAAAACATGGTCAATGCTGGTTATATTGATCAAGCGACTGCAGATGCAGGTTTCCAAGTCGATTTAGCGAGCCAGTTAGCAGATACCTATTCTGGTAAGCAAGATAACTATTCCTATCCATCTTATTTTGATGCTGTGATTGCTGAGGCGATTGAGCGATACGGACTGAAAGAATCAGACATTATTAATAACGGCTATAGGATTTACACAGAGATGGATCAAAATTCTCAAGCCAGTATGCAGGTGATTTTTGATGATGAGACCATGTTCCCGACATCAAGTTTTGATGGTACCCATGCTCAGGCTGCCAGCGTAGCTCTTGATCCGACGACTGGTGGAGTTCGTGCCTTGGTTGGTCGAGTTAACAGTTCAGAGGATGCGGTCTTTCGGACCTTCAACTTTGCGACACAAGCCAAGCGCAGTCCTGGTTCAACAATCAAGCCTCTTGTTGCCTATGCTCCAGCAGTAGCGGCGGGCTGGTCGATTGATATGGCTCTGGATAACCATACAGAAACCTACGGCGATTACACCTTGCATAACTATGATTATTCGACTTCTGATACCATTCCAATGTATCAAGCTTTGGCTCTCTCTTACAATTTACCAGTAGCTCATATAGTGAACACCTTGGGGATTGACAAAGCCTTCGAGTATGGACAAAAGTTTGGGCTTGATATGGAAAATGTCGAGAAAGTTTTGGGGGTTTCAATTGGTTCTGGAGTGGAGACTAATCCTCTGCAAATGGCCCAGGCCTACGCTACTTTTGCGAATAAGGGGGTGATGAAGGATGCCCATCTCATCACTCGTATTGAAACGGCTAGTGGAAAGGTTTTAGCAGAGCATCGAGAAACAAGTACCAAGGTGATTGACCGCTCTGTCGCAGATAAGATGACAGCAATGATGCTTGGAACCTATACCAATGGTACGGGAGTGACAGCAGATGCGGCCAATTATTATATTGCTGGGAAAACAGGAACAACCGAAACGAGTTTTGATGTCAATCTTGTCAATGACCAGTGGCATATTGCCTACACACCTGATTTGGTCATCAGTCAGTGGGTTGGTTTTGAGCAGACAGATGAAAATCATTATATAGATAGTAGTAGCTACTGGATGGCTCCGTCGGTCTTCCAGACTGTAGCCAATTCAATCTTGCCATATACTGCAGGAACACAGTTCGAAGTAGAAAATGCCTATGCACAAAATGGTATTGTAGAAGTAGCTCCAGATGAAGCTGCACAAACTGAATCAAGTCTTGGTCAAGAACAGGTACAAGAAATTTCAGATCAGGCGAAAAACTTGATTGAGCAAACCAAACAAAATCTAATCGATGCCCAGTTACCAGAACGAGCAAAAACCTTGTGGGATAACATTACGTCTTGGTTTGGAGAGTTGTCAAATCCATAAAAACATGGTAGAATGAAAAGGATGGAGGGCTTTATGGCACTAAAAAAAGCAAGCCTAGCCTGTACTGTTTGTGGTTCTCGAAACTATTCAATCAGCCTTTCGAGCAATCCCAAGCCAACACGGTTAGAAGTAAATAAATTTTGTAAACACTGTGGACAATACACTGTTCACAAGGAAACCAGATAGGAGTCGCGCATGAAATTTATCAAAGACATTATCCGCATTTTAAAAGATACGTCTTGGCCAACTCGTAAGCAGAGCTGGACGGATTTCGTGTCTGTAGTGGAATATACTGCCTTTTTCGTAGCGGTGGTTTACCTCTTTGACTTGATTTTGTCACGAGGAATCATGAGCTTGATCAATCTTTTCTAGAAAATACTTGCCATTTGTAAAATGGAAGTGATATAATAAGGAAAAGCGAAAGCCTTCGGGCTTTTTTTAGCGTTTAAAAATTCCGTGTTTCCAAAGAAAGGAAGTAACAATGTACGATAGTTTTGATAAGGGCTGGTTTGTTTTACAGACCTACTCAGGATATGAAAATAAAGTGAAGGAAAACTTGCTCCAACGTGCCCACACTTATAACATGTTGGAAAACATCCTCCGTGTAGAAATTCCAACTCAGACTGTTCAGGTTGAAAAGAACGGTGAGGTCAAGGAAGTAGAAGAAAACCGTTTCCCTGGTTATGTTTTGGTGGAAATGGTTATGACCGATGAAGCTTGGTTTGTGGTTCGTAACACGCCAAACGTTACAGGTTTCGTGGGTTCACACGGTAACCGTTCAAAACCAACTCCACTTTTGGAAGAAGAAATCCGTCAAATCTTGGTGTCTATGGGACAAACCGTTCAAGAATTTGATATTGATGTCAAAGTTGGCGATACTGTTCGTATCATCGACGGTGCCTTCACAGACTACACAGGTAAAATTACAGAAATTGATAACAACAAGGTCAAAATGGTTATCTCTATGTTTGGTAATGATACCATTGCAGAGGTTAATTTGAGCCAGATTGCTGAGTTGTAATAAGTTGTTAAAGCGCAGGGAGACCTGTGCTTTTTCTTGTTTTTGAGGCTAATTCAAAAAAAACTTGCCAAAGATTTAAAAATTTTATAGAATTAGGTATACCTAACTTATAAATTAATCAATATTAAAAACGGAGGTTTTATGAAACAGAAGTGGTCTCAAATTGAGAATAAACAACGCTTTAGCATCAAGAAGTTAAGTATCGGTGTGGCATCGGTATCAATAGGATTTTTTATCACGGGTGTTCCGATGGTTCAAGCAGATACTAGTGGAGAAGGAGTGGAGTCTACGGTTGCGGTCGCAACGGATATGGACAGCAAGCAAGATTCTGTGGTAGAGAAAAAAGAAGATGGGTTATTATCAGATGAGCCAGTTAAAACGGAGCAGGTGGATGAACCAGTTGCTGAAGAAGGAGTGGTCGAAGAAGTTGTAGATACAGAGGCGGGTGAAGAATCAGGTCTTCTCACAGATCGAGCTACGACCGAGATAAAAACTACAGCTGGTAAGACAACAGAGGAGTCAAGGGAAAAAGAAGACATTAGCGGAAAAGAAGCTAGTGCTCCTCAAACAATCCCGCAGGAATCACAGCTTGAGCCAGAAGAGGTGACAACAGGGCGCTATATTTTACAATTTTCCGAAGAGAACCGAAATCTTGTATTGGATAAATTAAAGAAAATTGATGGCGTTAAAATTGTTCATGAGTATAAGGAGGTTTTAACGGGAGCATCTGTAGAGGTAGGGAAAGAAAATTTGTCTGATGTGAAGGCAATTACCGAATTAACCTCTTTGGAAGAGAGTCGCCGTATCCGACCGACTCTTCATACTGCTAAAGAGCTGGTTGGTGCCTTAAAAGCAAGTTCTAAATACCAGACAGATGGTCGCGGAATGGTGATTGCAGTCATTGACTCTGGTTTGGATATTAAGCACAAAGACATGAGGTTGGATGAAGGTGTCGTCCCTAAAATCAAGGAAATTACTCCATCTACGACAGGGACATACACTCTAAAAGTCCCTCATGGCTATAATTACGTATCTGGTAACGATAATCTCTACGATGATACCCACGAACCACATGGTATGCACATAGCAGGAACTCTGGCTGGGAATGCAACAGACGAAGAAGTTGCGTCTAAGCAGGGGATTGATGGGATTGCTCCCAACGCACAACTGCTAGTCTACAAGATTTTTTCAAATGACCCTAAAAATTATAAGGCTGAGACGGAGGATGCTGCTTATGCTGCTATTGAAGATGCTATCAAACACGGGGCAGATGTCATCAGTTTGAGTGTTGGTTATTATGATAGCGGGTTGCCGGGGAATGCTTACTACACGATTGCTAAGAGGGCAGCAGAAAAGGGGATTATCATTACAGCAGCTATTGGTAATGCTGGCGCCTCCTCTTCAGACACCTCCTTTGACCTGCATACAAATAATGCCTTAGGAGCTGTGGATACGGCAACAACAGTTGGCGTAGCAGCGACTCCTGCAGTTATCGCGGTTGGATCGGCGAGAAATACCCATCTTGTTCAACGCGAATTTATGCTGAATGGGCAGTCTTTTGGCTACTATCCTATTGGCTATACAACGCTTACAGAGGGGAAATATGAATTTGTAGATGCTGGAAATGGTCATTGGGAAGAAGTGCAGGGGCTTGATTTGGCTGGTAAAGTGGCGATTATCAAAAAAGATAAGTTTGACTTGAAAGATGCTGTTCGTAATTTGAAATTCAAGGATGTTGCTGGAATTATTGTGATAAACACAGATCAGGGATGGAATAAGGATTATTATAGGACCCATCAGTTATTGGTAGATGATAAGACTTTGCTTTCCTACTCCTCTATCTGGGGAATTAGTCTTAGCGGGGAAGATGGAAGGCGATTATTAGAAGTTGCCAACCAATCGCAAGGCAACACTGGTTTGGTCCTCAGGCCTATAATTGGAATGAAGAAGTTGATTGAAGTACCGACGGTATCAGGCTTTTCTAGTTGGGGGCCTACGGTCAACTTAGAATTGAAGCCAGAGATTGTGGCACCAGGAGAGGATGTTTATGCAACCTTGAATGACAATCGTTATGGCTCCATGTCGGGGACTTCGATGGCTTCGCCAATTGTGGCGGGTGCCAGTGCACTTTTATTGCCACGGATTCGCCAAATGACACCGCCAGAAGGCATGACTAGGATGGATTTGCTGAGAATCATTTTGATGAATACTGCTACCCCTTTGGTTGATGTTCTAGATTCATCTGGGCATGCTTTGGAAAATTCTCCGAGACAACAAGGTGCTGGTCTGTTGCAGATCGATAGAGCCTTTGAAACAGATGTGATTCTTCACCACCGTCTAAAAGGAGGGGTGGAATTAAAAGAAATAGGGCGTGAGACAGAATTTGAGGTAACCTTGGAAAATCTGGGAAACCAACAAAGAAGCTTTGCTATTTCAGCTGGGAAAGTATTGACTAGCCAAGATGTTCCTGTTGATAGAATAGGACGTTCTGGAAAAGTAGTTAAAGAGATTCATGCGGCAGAAATCAAGGGCTCGAGTATTCATCTTTCTGAGCAATCCATTCAACTGGGTCCTAAAGAGAAGAAATCTATTCGCCTAAGATTGGATGCAGGAGAAGCGAAAGACCAGTTTGCAGAAGGGTATATTTACTTCAAATCATTGACGGAAGGGCAGTCGGACATCAGTATTCCTTATTTTGGCTTTGTGGGGGACTGGTCAAAAGAAAGGATTGTTGATGCACCGGCTTGGGAAACCAGTTCTAAATTGAAACTGACCTCGGTTTTATCTAGCTATAAACACAATAAGTCTGGGCGCTATATTGAACTTGGGCGTGAAAAGATTCAAGACAATCAATCACCTCTAAATCCAGACAATATCGCAATTCAAAACCAGCATTCGGATAGTCAGATTGGGAATGCCTTTGTTCGATTTGCGCTATTGAGGGATATTACCAACTATGATTTGGATATTGTAAAAGAAGCTACAGAAGATGCTCCTGTTTTAAGGCGGATTGATACAGGAACCATGCTGTCTCGTGTTCGCTATGTAGATTATTTTGAAAGTCTATCGGAGTATTCCAAGCTTCGTACTCCGATAGAATTGCACCGTTGGGATGGGAAAGTGTACGATGCAAGCAAGGATGAAAACATACCAGCACCGGAAGGACAATATTTCTTTAGATTGCGGGTAAAAAATAAAGAAAATGGGACCTATCAGTATACCTATCTGCCAGTCAAAATTGATAATCAAAAGCCAGAAATTGTCGCGATTGATACCAATCGTCTGACCAGCCATAGAGAACTAGTCGTCACAGCCAAGGATAATAATAAAGTTTGGGAGGTTCGAGCTAATCTAAATGGAGAAGATCTTCTTGTTGAAAAGGTTGTAGATGATGCAGGTCAACTACATTACCATCTCAAAGAAGTGGAACTGCCACTCGATGCTAAAAATCATCTCCGTGTTGAGGTGATGGATATAGCGGGTAATGTGGTTGCTGTTGAAAAAGACTTGGTGGCGCCTGTAATCCAGTTTAAAAATTTGGAAGATTTGATGGCAATTCGCAGTAAGAAAACTGTAGAAATTAAAGCGAACGTCTCAGCGCAAGTTTCCAATGTGCAGGCTAACTTGGATGCTCAGGCTGTGAATTACTCTCTGGAGAATGGTCAACTATCTCTCCAGATTCCAGAGCAATCAGATGGACGTCATAGTTTTGAATTAATCTTGAAAGATAAGGATGGCAAGCTTATTTACACTAAAACCTTGAATTATTTGGTAGATAATGAAAAGCCGACGATTGATCTTGATATTGAAAAAGATGAAGAGGATGAAGAGGTTATCCAGATTGGTAAAAACGGGCGTTTTACATTGAAGGGGAAAGTGAGTGATAATGTTAGTCTTCCTAAGAACATCAAACTTTACTATTCTAATCTAGACATTGGTAAGGGAGAGCTGAAGATCATAGATGTAAAAGAAGACGGCAGTTTTGAGCAAGACTTCTTTAAATCTGATTTTCCTAGAGCCATCATGTTAACTGCGGTAGATGAGAAGGGAAATAAATTAAAGGACCTTCGTATCAATACAAGTCCAGAGAGTCTGGATGAGGAGGAGGAAACAGAAGTTCCGATTACTGTCAATAACTGGTTGATTGACCCGATTCGTTTCAATAAAGAAAGTCTTGGTCGTGAGCTAGATAGCGAGTTGGTCGACTTCAAAAAGCAAGAAGATGGTACTTATCTATTTACATTTGAAATAGAAGCAGAAACGGATCAAGCTCATTCTGTGCGCATCAATGGTGGTGAAAAACGCTATTTTGAGGATGGTAAGTTGAACTATCCAGTTACCCTGATTGAAGAGGGAAATGTTGTGGATATAAGTGTGTACAATGAGGCGGATGAGTTGACTTACACGAAGAAATATCAGATGTTGGTTGATACAGAAAACCCTGTTTTAAAGCTGGAAAATGAGGTGCTACCATTGGAAAGACAGGTAGTGGATAGTGAAGAAGATGAAGACGAGGAAAATCAGTATGCAGGAGTTCTCCTGGCAGATGCTGATGGGCACTTGACACTTACCGGAAGCGCCAAGGATAATGGAATTTATTGGTCCTTGAAGATCAACGAAGATTTTGTAGCTCGAGGAGGCTTCTGGAGGCAGTATGGAAATAATGAAAAAGCCTTTCGCTATGAGCTACATAGTCTGAAAGACGGGGATACAGTCAAACTTGATTTGAGTGACAGTTTTGGAAATGCTCTTGTGAAGAAATATAAGGTACGGTTAAATGACAAGGAAGTATCTGAGCAGGTTCCTGAAAAAGACCTTCATGTGGAGCAATCAGATAAGGATCAAGCCCCTAGCATTCCTGTTCCGAAATCGGAAGCGCATGTACCAATGCCAAAAGAAGAGAATTCACTTGCTCCGCAAACAGAATCCATTGAAATCGCGCTGTTAACTGGCGATACAAGAGAAGATGGTGTGGAGCATTTGGGGAGACTTGCAAAACATGAGGAGGCATTAGGAATTTCTGATGAGAGAATAGAAGTGTCCATACCTCACAGAGAATTCTTTGAAAGAAGCGGAAGAGGAGAGACAGGTGCATTAGCGGCGGATACTAGTGGGAAACTGCCTCAAACTGGGGCTAGCCTTGGAAGTGTCTTTATAAGTGCCTTGTTAGGTCTATTTGGTGGAGCTATGGCTCTCGGAAATCTGAAGCGAAAAGAATAGCAAAAAACCTAGGAAGATTCCTAGGTTTTTTCGAATATTAAAAGGCGGTAGACGGATTTGAACCGACGATCAAGCTTTTGCAGAGCCGTGCCTTACCACTTGGCTATACCGCCATAACAAAGAATATTGTATCTTAAATCCTGGAAATGGTCAAGTGGAAAAATAAAGATTTAGAGATAATCTGGTTCGAATTTGAAAATTCTCTTGCCGTGCCGAGCTGATTGAGGCGAAGTTGGTGATGTGAGGAGAGGTTATTTGTTTGAGGAGGGGAACTATTTTGAATAGGGGGAAGGGGAGAATTTGATGGCAGATTTTCATGAATTTCTCTGCTATTTTACTTGAAAATATACAGGTATTCTGATATACTAATAGAGTTGCTGTGCAACAAATACTCATCTCGGACCAATTGTGGTCTTGTTGCCGAAAGGTTGGGCTGCAAGTCGAAGTCCGGGAGAGGAGAAAAAACAAAAAGGAGAAATACTCATGGCAGTAATTTCAATGAAACAACTTCTTGAGGCTGGTGTACACTTCGGTCACCAAACTCGTCGCTGGAATCCTAAGATGGCTAAATACATCTTCACAGAGCGTAACGGTATCCACGTTATCGACTTGCAACAAACTGTAAAATTGGCTGACCAAGCTTACGAATTCATCCGTGACGCTGCAGCAAACGACGCAGTTATCTTGTTCGTAGGTACTAAAAAACAAGCTGCTGAAGCTGTTAAAGACGAAGCTATCCGCGCTGGTCAATACTTCATCAACCACCGTTGGTTGGGTGGAACTCTTACAAACTGGGGTACAATCCAAAAACGTATCGCTCGTTTGAAAGAAATCAACCGCATGGAAGAAGATGGAACTTTCGAAGTGCTTCCTAAGAAAGAAGTAGCATTGTTGAACAAACAACGTGCTCGTCTTGAAAAATTCTTGGGCGGTATCGCTGATATGCCACGCATTCCAGACGTAATGTTCGTTGTTGACCCACATAAAGAGCAAATCGCTGTTAAAGAAGCTAAAAAATTGGGTATCCCAGTTGTAGCGATGGTTGACACAAACACAGATCCAGATGATATCGATGTTATCATCCCAGCTAACGATGACGCTATCCGCGCTGTTAAATTGATCACAGCTAAAATGGCTGACGCTATCATCGAAGGTAACCAAGGTGAAGATAGCGTAGCAGTAGTTGAAGCTGAATTGGCAGCTGAGCCAGCATCTACAGAATCAATTGAAGAATTGGTTGAAGTTGTAGAGGGTAAATAAGTAACGAAGGCGATTTAAAATCTATAGGATTTTAGCTCGTGTACAATTTCAAACATCAAAAAAACAATCCTAGAGGGGCAGGGCTGAGCCCGCTCCTCTATTTTATAAATACAAACAAGGAGAATAGACATGGCAGAAATTACAGCAGCTCTCGTTAAAGAATTGCGTGAAAAATCAGGTGCTGGCGTTATGGACGCTAAAAAAGCATTGGTTGAAGTAGAAGGCGATATCGAAAAAGCAATTGAATTGCTTCGTGAAAAAGGTATGGCTAAGGCAGCTAAGAAAGCTGACCGTGTAGCAGCTGAAGGTTTGACTGGTGTTTACGTTGATGGTAACGTAGCCGCAGTTGTTGAAGTGAACGCTGAAACAGACTTCGTTGCGAAAAATGCTCAATTCGTTGAATTGGTAAACACTACTGCTAAAGTAATTGCAGAAGGCAAACCAGCTGACAACGAAGCAGCTCTTAAATTGACTATGCCTTCAGGTGAAACCCTTGAAGAAGCATACGTAAACGCAACTGCAACAATCGGTGAGAAAATCTCATTCCGTCGCTTTGCTTTGGTTGAAAAAACAGATGCTCAAGCATTCGGTGCATACCAACACAACGGCGGCCGTATCGGTGTTATCTCAGTTGTTGAAGGTGGCGACGAAACTCTTGCAAAACAAATCTCAATGCACATCGCTGCGATGAAACCAACTGTTCTTTCTTACACTGAATTGGATGAGCAATTCGTTAAAGATGAGTTGGCACAAATCAACCACAAGATCGAACAAGACAACGAAAGCCGTGCAATGGTTGACAAACCAGCATTGCCATTGTTGAAATACGGTTCAAAAGCTCAATTGACTGACGAAGTGATTGCAGCAGCTGAAGAAGCTATCAAAGCAGAATTGGCAGCAGAAGGCAAACCAGAAAAAATCTGGGACAAAATCATCCCAGGTAAAATGGATCGCTTCTTGCTTGACAACACTCAAGTTGACCAAGCTTACACACTTCTTGCACAAGTTTACATCATGGACGACAGCAAAACAGTTGAAGCTTACTTGAACTCAGTGAACGCTTCAGTTGTAGAATTTGCTCGTTTCGAAGTGGGTGAAGGTATCGAGAAAGCTTCAAACGACTTTGAAGCAGAAGTTGCAGCTACGATGGCAGCAGCTCTTGGTAAATAATTAGTAGTCTTCATTTTATCTTTTATTACTTCGTTAACTCGCCTTGCCGTACTTCAGTACAGCCTACGGCTCGTTGCCTAGTACTAAAAGCAAACTGAAAGACTACTCGACAACTCAAGAACTTCCGAAAGGGAGTTCTTTTTATAAAATCGGTCTTAGGGCGGATGTCGGCTATGCTTGATTCGGTTATACTAGTATCAATCCTAAATATTTTTCATAATCTCCTTAAAAAGCACCGGCCTTGTGGTCGGTGCTTTTTGTTAGATTTCTAAAATATAAGTATCCCAGCTAGGCTTGTTTGGTTGTCGGAATTGGTCAGCTAAACGCATGGCGATAGGATCGCAGTCATCAGCCTCAAAGCTAATTTGCTCATACTGTTCAAATAGTTGGCAAATAACTGTTTGGATGAAGAAATCAAAAGTTTGTTCATCTTTTCCGCATACGTAGGCAATTTCATTGTTTTCTACGAAGGCACAATTTTCTGAGTCTGTATAAACCAGGTCAGGTAAGTCCTTCTCGAATTCTTCTTGACTGGCAGTCCATGGATTGATGTCTTGGTGGACTGTTTGATAGTGGTCAAAAATTTGCTGACAGGCTATTTGATAAGGTGCGGTGCCTTTGCGGACTATGCTTAAGTTGGAAGTGCCTGTTTGACTGAGATAGTCTTGCTTGCTCACTTCGAACTCGTAACATTTCCGTTTGCAGACAAAGCCAGCTGCGGTGAGGAAATGAATTCTTTCCTGCTCTGCAGAGGAGAGCATAACCTGAAGAGGTTTTCCGCCTAAGGAAGTCTGTAGGGACTGGAAGAGCTGCTCTGCTATGGTGTAATTGAAATCAACTAAATCTAGTCGCAGATAGATATTGGTCTGGTGGTAGGGGTTGCTGTAGGTATGGATGCTACCGACTGGTCTTCCGTGATGAGAGATGTGGAAGGTGTTGGCTTGGTAGGAAATGTCTAGCATTAGCCTTGAATAAAAGCCACAATTTCTTCTTCGGTCATGCTGGAGTCGCAGCGGACTTGGACACCAGCAGGTTTAGCGACCAAGAGGCCTGGAACAGTTGGGACTTGGTAGTGGTCGCGAAGGGCCTGGAGTTCTGGACTGATTTGGCTGGAGTCGAGGAAGTGGACGGTCACTTGCTTGTCTTGGGCGACCTTATGGAGTTTTGGCGCAAAGCGGTTGCAGTAAGGGCAGGTTGCTCGTCCGATGAAGAGAACAGCCCCCTCTTTTGCAGCTAGAAGGTTCTGTGCCTGCTCCACAGTCACACTTGTAAAGTCTTGAATGTAATCTTGAAAGTTCATGGTATAAGATATAAAGGGCCTTAAGCGGATACAGACAAAATAGGAAACAGAACGATGACTAGTTCTCGTTTATCTTTTTGGCCTAGTCCGTAGCCCGTATTCAGTTCAACCAAATACGGAGACCCTAGTCCTTTCTATTTTTCTTTTATTATAGGATAAAGCAGAGCAGATTTCAAAATTCTGCTACGCTAGTTGCTAGGCTTTTGCTTTCAAAATTCGTCATTTTAAGGTATAATGGTCAAAGATAGTCAAAGAAAGAGGCGATACTATGGCGATGAAGAATACATCGGATTATATAGAAGAGCATATCAAAGCCATCTTGGACCAAGTCAGTGTAGCTGAGTTGCGTCGAAGTGAATTGGCCAGTCGGTTTGAAGTGGTGCCAAGTCAGATTAACTACGTCATTAAAACTCGTTTTACAGCCAGCCGTGGTTATATTGTGGAAAGCAAGCGTGGTGGCGGTGGTTATATTCGCATTGGTCGGATTACCTTTTCGGATAAGCACGAACTGGTCCATGATTTGTTAAACAACATGGGTGAGCAGTTGTCTGCGACGGTTTATGCGGATATTTTACAGCTCCTTTTTGATGAAGGATTGATGACAGAACGAGAAGGCAATCTCATTTTGTCCACAGGATCTGATGAAATATTAGGAAAAGATGCAAGTACTATTAGAGCACGCATGATGCGTCAAATACTACGACGTTTAGATAGGAAAGAGGAATAATTCATGAAAATTTCAACTGGTTTACAACGGGTTTTTGAAGATGCCCAGTTAGTGGCCCAACGTTATGCCTGTGATTACTTGGAAACCTGGCATGTGCTCTTGTCTTTCGTTATCAACCATGATACAGTCGCCGGCGCTGTTTTGGCAGAATATCCTATTTCAATTTCTGACTATGAACATGCAACTTTTGTTGTGACCGACAAGGTCTATCGTGAAGAGTTGGATAGTTTTCGTATTTTACCATCTTCTAAACGTTTGGATGAAACGGCTAGTTTTGCCAAGAAAATTGCAGAAGTCGTCAAGGCTAAGGAGCTGGGAACGGAGCATTTGTTTATGGCTATGTTGTTGGACAAGCGGTCAACAGCTAGTCAGATTTTGGACAAGGTAGGTTTTTATTTTGAAGACTCAGATGATAAGTTTCGTTTCTTGGACTTGCGTAAAAACTTGGAGGCACGTGCGGGATTTACCAAAGAGGACCTTAAAGCTATCCGCAGTGTGATGAAGGGTGGCAAAGCCAAACCTACTAATATGGGACAGATGATGGGAATGCCCCCAGCACCTCAAAGTGGTGGATTAGAAGACTACACTCGTGATTTGACAGCTTTGGCGCGTGAAGGGAAGATTGAACCTGTCATCGGTCGAGACGCTGAGATTGCACGGATGATCCAAATTCTATCACGTAAAACCAAGAACAACCCAGTTCTAGTTGGTGATGCTGGTGTCGGAAAAACTGCGCTTGCTTTGGGTCTTGCTCAACGTGTTGCTGCAGGTGATGTCCCTGTTAGCTTGGCTAAGATGCGGGTTTTGGAACTTGACTTGATGAACGTTATCGCTGGAACTCGTTTCCGTGGTGATTTCGAAGAGCGGATGAATAATATCATCAACGACATCGAGGAAGATGGTCAGGTCATCCTCTTCATCGATGAGTT
Source organism: Streptococcus suis (assembly GCF_902702775.1). NCBI lineage: Bacteria > Bacillati > Bacillota > Bacilli > Lactobacillales > Streptococcaceae > Streptococcus > Streptococcus suis. The sequence continues at coordinate 1,970,804 of NZ_LR738724.1, read as the reverse complement.
GCATACCATTATGGGTTCAGGGTCAGGGATTGATTCGACCTTGGATGCAGCCAATATCCTCAAACCAGCTCTTGCTCGTGGCACCCTCCGTACGGTCGGAGCGACAACTCAGACAGAGTATCAAAAGTATATTGAGAAAGACGCAGCCCTGGTTCGTCGTTTTGCCAAAGTGACCATTGAAGAGCCGACAGTGGAAGATAGCATTGCCATTTTGACTGGTTTAAAAGGTACTTTTGAGAAATACCACAGGGTCCGTATTGGAGATACTGCTGTTGAAACTGCTGTGACCTACGCTAAGCGGTATTTGACCAGTAAAAACCTGCCAGATTCTGCCATTGATCTGCTGGATGAAGCCAGTGCAACGGTACAAAATCGAGTGAAAGGGCAGGCTGAGGAAACGGGACTGACGAGTATTGACAAGGCCTTGATGGATAAAAAATATAAGACTGTCAGCAAGCTTTTGATTAAAACGAAAGAAGATGCCGAGGCTAGTCAAAACTATGACCTTGAAGTAACAGAAGAAGATGTTTTAGAAACACTTAGCCGCTTGTCAGGTATTCCTGTAGCCAAGCTCAGTCAGTCAGATACCAAGAAATATCTGAATTTGGAAGCAGAACTGCATAAACGTGTCATCGGTCAAGAAGAAGCTATTTCTGCAGTTAGCAGAGCTATTCGCCGTAATCAGTCAGGGATTCGTACAGGTCGCAGACCGATTGGTTCCTTTATGTTCTTGGGATCAACTGGTGTTGGTAAGACAGAGCTTGCTAAAGCCTTGGCAGAAGTTCTCTTTGATGACGAATCTGCTCTTATCCGTTTTGATATGTCTGAATACATGGAGAAATTCGCAGCCAGCCGTTTAAACGGTGCCCCTCCGGGCTATGTGGGCTATGAGGAAGGTGGCGAATTGACAGAAAAAGTTCGTAACAAACCTTATTCTGTTCTTCTTTTTGATGAGGTTGAAAAGGCTCATCCAGATATTTTCAATGTTCTTTTGCAGGTCTTGGATGATGGTGTTCTGACAGACAGTAAGGGACGTAAGGTTGATTTCTCAAATACCATTATTATCATGACGTCAAACCTTGGAGCAACAGCCCTTCGTGATGATAAGACAGTTGGCTTCGGTGCCCTTGATTTATCTAAGGACCACAAGGAAGTGGAGAAACGCATTTTTGAGGAATTGAAAAAAGCCTATCGTCCAGAATTTATCAACCGTATTGACGAGAAAGTTGTCTTCCATAGCCTAACGGAAACTCATATGCAGGATGTTGTCAAGGTCATGATTAAACCGTTGTTAGCTATAACAGCTGAGAAAGGAATTACCCTTAAACTGCAACCGTCAGCCCTCAAGTTATTGGCTAAACAAGGTTACGACCCAGAAATGGGAGCTCGTCCTCTTCGTAGACTCTTACAAACCAAATTGGAAGATCCGTTAGCAGAAATGTTGCTCCGTGGTGACTTGGCTACTGGTTCGACCTTGAAGGTTGGGGTCAAGGGCGAAGAGCTCAAGTTTGATGTGGTCAAATAGGTGGTAAAATGCTAGAACTAAGACTGCTTTTAGAAGCAGATTGTGAGGACTTTATCTGCCGCAATCATATAGTTTCGGATGTGAAAGGTAAGGTATGAAACAAACCGTAGCAGTCGTTTTCGGAACCTTTGCCCCCATGCACAAGGGGCATTTGGATTTGATTGAACGAGCAAAGTTGGCTTGTGGTCAGGTTTATGTGGTGGTTTCAGGATATGACAAGGATCGAGGAGATAGGATAGGTTTAGACCTGACCAAACGATTTCAATTTGCTCAAGAGCAGTTTAAGGAAGATGATTTTGTCGAAGTTCGTGCCCTGGATGAAACGGATTTGCCTCCCTATCCAGATGGTTGGGACCTTTGGCTAGACCGCCTGCTTGGTTTATTGGACTTGTCAGAACATCAAGTACCAGTCTTCTATGTGTCTGAGGAAGAATACGCTCAGGAACTGCAAAGTCGAGGCTATCAAGCTCATTATAGTCCTAGAAAATTTGGTATTTCAGCGACCCTCATTCGCGAGAGTCCAGAGAAGTATCGAGACTACATTGCCCCTGCCTTTGTTGACTTTTTTTGCTGAGCAGGAATAGGGTAATCATACAGAAAAAACGCATAAAATCAGGTTATAACCTATGTTTTATGCGTTTTTGTATCGGATTAATGTTAGTGAATGCCACTCTATTCAGATTTTCATTGAGTATTACTTAGTGATCCGTTCTTGATAGGCTTCTCTAGCTTGGTCAAAGAGTTCTTGGACCTGCTCGATAGTCTCTGCTCGGGCAACGGCACCACGGATTTTGGCAGCACCTGCTGAACCACGGAGGTAGTGAGGGGCAAGACCACGGAATTCACGTACGGCAATGGATTCGCCTTTGAGATTGGTCAATCGGGTCAGGTGGTCGAAGGCGACATTGAGTTTGTCATCGAAGGAGAGGTCGGGCAGGACTTCTCCTGTTTCAAGATAGTGGTTGATTTGGTTGAAGATGTAAGGATTTCCCATAGCAGTCCGTCCGACCATGACGGCATCAGCTCCGACTTCCTCGATTCGTTGGCGGGCATCTTCTACAGTACGGATGTCACCATTTGCGATGAAGGGAATCTTGGTCAGGCTGCCAGCTACCTTGGTCAAGGTTTCTAGGTCAACGGTTCCTGTGTACATCTGCTCGCGGGTCCGTCCGTGCATGGCCAGGGCAGACACACCGGCACTTTCTGCGGCCAGGGCATTTTCGACTGCTAGGTCGGTATTGTTCCAACCCGTCCGCATTTTAACAGTCAAGGGAATATCGAGGACTGAGGTCACTTCCTTGATGATGTGGTAAATCTTGTCGGGGTCCTTGAGCCACTTGGCACCAGCTTCGTTTTTAACGACCTTGTTGACAGGGCAGCCCATGTTAATATCCACGATATTAGCCTTGGTGTTTTTCTGGATGAAGTCGGCAGCCCGTTTCAGTCCTTCGGCATCGCCGCCGAAAAGCTGGATGGACATAGGGTATTCGTTGTCATCGATATGGAGCATATGGAGGGTCTTCTCGTTGTTGTAGAGAAGGCCTTTTTCAGAAATCATTTCCATAACGACCAGACCTGCTCCCATTTCCTTGGCAATGGTGCGGAAGGCCGAGTTGGTCACGCCAGCCATTGGGGCCAGCACGCAGCGATTGGGGATTTCCACATCACCAATCATGAAAGGGGTGTTGAGATTAGCCATTGATGAGTTCCTCCAAATCGTTTTCGTCAAAGTGGTAATGGGTCTGGCAGAATTGACAGGTGATGTCCACGCCCTTGTCTTCGTCTTTCATCTCTTGCAGGTCTGTTTTTGGCAGGCTGGCCAGAGCATCGAGGAAGCGGTCTTTAGAGCAGTCGCAGACAAAACCGATTTCTTCTTCTGACAGGCGTTTGAAGTCGTCGTCGCCATAAATGGCGGATAGCAGAGCTTCTATATGGTTTTCAGAAGCCAGCAAGCTCGAAATGGCAGGCATTTCTTGGATGCGTTTCTCGAAACGGGCAATTTCAGCCTCGGTTGCACCTGGTAAAACTTGCAACAAGAATCCGCCAGCTACCTTGACCTTATCTTCCTCGTCCAACAAGACATTGAGTCCTACCGCAGATGGTGTCTGCTGGCTGTCTGTCAGAAAGTAAGCAAAGTCTTCACCGATCTCACCAGAAATCAAGGGTGTCATGGAATTGTAAGGGTGACCTGTTCCGTAGTCTGTGATAACCAGGAATTGCCCGTTGCCCACAAGAGGCCCAACGATGACTTCGCCAGTTGAGGTCCGTTTGTAATCCAAGTCTGGATTTTGAATGTAGCCCTTGACCTGAACTTTGGTATTGGCAACGGAGATGATAGCCCCAACAGCACCGCTGGCCAAGATTTTCAGGGTGATTTTTGTATCGCCTTTTTCATTGGCAGCCAAAATTTGATTGGCAATGAGGGTGCGACCCAGAGCAACGGTGGACGACGCCATAGTGTCGTGTTTTTCTTGGGCTGTTTTCACGGTTTCTGTGCTATCTAGCACAAAGGCACGGAAATGCCCGCTTTTTGATAGTGTTTTAATAATTTTATCCATAACTTTAATTATAGCACAAGTGGAGGTGGAGCAGTAGAAAAATGAGCCTGAAAGTCATGCTTTCAAGCTCAAAAAATGATTAGGATTCTTTTTGTTTTTTAACAAGGCAGGCACTCAAGATTACGAGACCGATTGTGATAAGTACAAAGCTTGTTTCTCCTCCTGTCTTTGGAAGGATTTTCTTTTGATTGTTTTTGGCAGTAGGGGTCACGGTTGTTTGTCCCTTGTCTGTAGCGCCAGAACGGTCATCAGTATTTACAGATGTTTGATCAGAAGTTGAAAGATTTGTTGGCTTGTTATTGTTGGTCGTACCATTGTCATCACTATTATTGACTGTTCCTGAGTCATCTGTCTGCTTGTCGCTTGGTTCTGGTTGAGTTGGTTCTTGTGCCTTTGTCACATCCAGTTGTACCAATAGCGGATCGTGGTCAGAAGCTCTGCCATGTTCTTCCATAAAGGCTGAATTGACATGGACCATATCAAAGGCATAGCGCTCCAACAAGTTAGTTGATACCAGCATATTGTCAAGAGACTGATTGTTTCCATTATAGAAGTAAGAGAAGCGATCGGATGCATCGTGACGACTAACGAGGTTAGCCATTCCTCCTGTTTCTAAAATTTCTATGGTTTTAGTAAATTCATAGTCATTGAAGTCGCCTAGCATAACGATATTAGCATTTGGATTTTGAGTTAAGCCTGTTTTTGTAAAGTCAGCGATAATTTGTGCTAGTATGTGGCGTTTTTCTTCGGACTTGAAGCTGACGGGTTGGATTTTTCCGTAGAGACCATTGTCACCGCGTTTTGAGTTGAGATGGTTGGCAAGGACAACGACTTTCTCGCCTTTGAAGACGAATTCAGCTGCAAGTGTTTTGCGGACAGCTGCCCAAGCAGGGTTGGTTGGGTCGATTCGGCCCAGGCTGAGATTGAGTTCGCCGTTTTCCCAAGCTACTGCCTGTGTTGCGGTACCGATTGGTTTGTCAGATAGGCTGACACGTTTGGAGTTGTAGAGGAAGCCGACGCGAATATTGCCTCCCTCTTGTCCGCCGTCTTTGTTGTTTTCAGGAGCAATATCCACATAGGTATAGGTTGGTCCGCCGGCTGCTTGAATGGCTGCAATCAGGCGCTCAGCACTCTTACTAGCATCAGTTGTACCGTCGTTTGTAGCACCGTTGTTGTCCTGCACTTCAATCAATCCGATAATGTCTGGAGAATGTAGGTCTGAAACAAAGGATTTGGCAATACGTTGGACTTTAGCGTCTGATGTTGACTTACTGTCAGCAGAGAAGTTTTCAATGTTATAAGAAGCGATGGTCAGCTTGTCATCATTTGGGATAATGGTTGTTATTTCTGGTTTTGTAGCTCCTTCGTGCAAGGTTGGAAGGGTGCTATCATCTACATAGACCTTATAATTGGTGTAAGAGTAGGTAACTGGTCCAGCAATACGACCGGTAAAATAGTCTCCTGATTTGACGATCTGTTTTCCATTTTTCAAAAGTAGTGGAATGATATTGGTATTATTCCCTTCAGGGCGAAGGTTGACGCCTCCGACATTGTTTAAAGGAAGTTGACTAGTGGCAGGAGTGACATAGATTTCCTTGTTTTTTAGTGGGCCGAGGATTTTTGCATCATCAACGGCAACCACCATGCCTTCAACGGATTCCCAGAAATCGAGTGCATCTTGTTCTGGATCAAATTGAGCCAAACCGTCGTTGTCAATAATATCGGCTGGGATGGTTCGATCAAGACCAAGGACTATAGGAGATGGTACAGGTGCAGTCCCATCCACAGTTACTTCAGTAGCTCGAATTTGTGTGATGGTTAAGTCTGTTTCACCACGTTCTGTATAACCTTTTCCGAGGTATTCTTCTACACGTCCTGCGATAGTGACAAGATCTCCTACCTTGACATTTGTTTTTAATTTGTCAGTAAAGATGTTAATACCGTCAGATGTTTTGACGTCTCCATCTGGTGTGACATCCTGCACGTAGAAGTTATTGGCAGAGGTAACGTAGGTTACTACGACGTTTTTAAGAATCACAGATTGATTGGTTAGAGGTGACTGGTGACTTGCACCTTGAATGTGACCGACTGTTACAGTTTCGGTCTTGCCTGATGCTGTTTCTGTTGTTGCCTTTTCAACGACTTCAAAATGAGAGAGGTCAAATGGTTTTAATTGTATTTTTCCATTATAAGTGGATAAAATAGCGGTTAGATTAATCTTATCTCCCTTGTTGATATGGTTCAAAAGATCAGCTGTTTTGATACCTGTTCGACTATCTAAACGCACATCCACAGTTTGTCCTTCGGAGTCAGTTACGGTAAAGGTAGAATTTTGATAGCTATCGCTTTGAATATCTCCGACAGTCAAGTTTTTTAGAGAAACTAGTGTTGCCTGTGCTTGCGTTGCTAACTGAGCGATGTTTGTTTCTGTAATAGGAGTGTTGAAATGCTCAGATATAGCCTTGTGGTTGCTAACTGTGGTTAGTTGGAGTTCGCCTTTATACTCACCCAATGTTCCTGTTAATTGAACGGTATCACCAGGCTGATAGCCCAAGGCAGCCCCAGGGTAGATATAGATACCAGCACCGTCAGAACCTTGGAGGTAGAAACCATTTCCTCCCCAACTGTTTACTAGGCTAATAATTTTACCAGAGACTGTGTACTCTGTTCCTTGTGCACCGGAACGAACAGTAGCAATCGGTGTAGAAACAAGGTCACTTGACTCGGTAGTCGTATTTTCACTTGTTGGTGGCTGAACATTAGTAGAAGATGAATCTACGATTTCAATCGCTGTAGCTGGTTTGATCCCAGCTCGCTTCATGTATGTATCGCTAGTTCCTGTGATGCGAACCAATTTTCCGACTAGTTCGGGATGATCAACGAGGTTGAATTGGCTGCGAAGTGGTTCCTTTAGTTGAATAGGGATAGTGTCGGCGGCCGCAGTATCCATGCTTGCACCAAGGGCTAAATTTGTTTTGTTGGTAGCGTCAAAAGCGGTTCCGCTACTATTAAGTGGTGCAATAAGATAGCCTTGTATCGTGACTTCCGACTTGGTTATTGCAAGTGACGGATAATTCTCTATCGCCACTTCAGTAGCGTGCACAGATGGTATGGGCGAAGTGGCGAGACTAAGCAAGAGTCCGGCTGTTACCGCTACAGAACCTACGGTATAGAAGAGAGAACGGTTTCTAATCTTCATATAAAACTCCTTTTTGTTATATATGGACGTTATCAAAACGTCTGCGGTTGTTATATACATATAGTTTAACAAAAAATGAGTCGTTTGGAATACTTTTTCTGGATATAATACGGATATTTTTAAAAAATCAAATGAAATAGTAAAAATACATTGGGAAACAAAACAAATAACGAACGATTAGATTGGATACTAGGAATTGGTTCATAAAAAAGCACCGAGATATAAATGATTATCTTGGTGCCATATTCATTTTGTTTAACATTAGTTGGGAGGTTTTGTGAAGGAAGAAAGGGGCAAAGCAGATATATAGTCCTTTAGTTGACTTTTTTACTTCGGCGCAAGAGGGACTTCGTTTCTGCCTTTTCCGCTTCAAACAATCCACTGGTTTGTTTGAACTCGCTTTGCCGTACTTTATAGAGAGGTAAGTCTGATTTCCAACCTAGAATGTTCTAGCAACCTGCCGCTATTGAGGCGAACTCGCTTTGCCCTATCTCCAGCCTTCAAAAGCTCCACGAATCTTTGAAGTAAGTACTAACAAAGTAAGGAAAATGGAAAACTATAGTTCTGGAAACAATTTTTTCAAAATCTTCGGTGTAATGCTCTGTCCAGGTCCTGCGTAAGTATAGGTGTGCAGGTACATGGCAGGGTTGAAGTTGAGCTCAATACAGGTGCAGTTGGGCTTGTCTTTGCTGGCTGGCTTGGTGCGGTCGGGGATAATCAAGTCCACACCGCAAGCCCAAGCTCCCATAGCAGTCGCCATATCAGCGGCCAGTTGCTTGTAGGACTCGTCCATCTGGTCAGTCATATCGATGGAGTCGCCACCCGTTGAGATATTGGAATTGCCACGCAGAAAGGCTTGAACGCCCTCTGGCAAAACTGTATCGGGTGTGTAGCCTTGTTGCTCCAACATAAGCAGTTCGATGTCGCCCAAGTTAATGATTTCCAGCGGTGAACGGTGGTCACGCCCACGCAGTGAATCTTGGTTTTTTTGGTCCACCAATTCACGGATGGTTGAGCTACCGTCCCCCACGGCATTGGCTGCGACGCGGAGCAGGACAGCCTCGCACTTGCCGTCCAGGACGAAGAAGCGGTACTCGGTTCCCGCCACGAATTCCTCTACTAGCACATGGTTGTCTTCTGAAAAGGCGATGTCAAGGGCTTTTTCATAGTCCGTAAGGCTGGCTGGCTCCTGGAAGATAGAGATGCCTAGGCCGAAGTTGGTGGATTTGGGTTTGACAACAATAGCAGAGCTGGCTACCTGTCCGTAGTACCGCAGGGCGTCTGTCTTGTTTGCAAATTCCGCTCCCGCAGGTACTGGAAAACCAGCCTGGTCCAAGATTTTCTTGGTCACGACCTTGTTGGCCATGGCGAGAGGAATGACGTAGTTGTCCTTGGAGGTCATGTTGCCATTTTTGATGTACTCGACATGGTCGCCATGCCAGAGTTTGAGAAATTGGTCTTCTTCATCCAAAATCTCCACGTTCAAGCCCAGCTGAATGGCGTCGAAGAGAATCATCTGGGTGGAGAGTTCCATGTTTTCATAGCCCTTGAGGGCGTAAGGGGCTGTCCAAGCATAGTCATGGAAGACTTGTCCTTGCTGCTGACCAAACTTTTCTAGAGACCCATCTTCAACCTGCTCTGCTATTTTTCCGGAAAGGGTCAGATGTGGGTCTTGAAGAGAGGCCTCCACATGTGCAATGAGCTGGCCATAGTAGTCATCCAGTCCAAAGTGGGCAACTATGGCTTTCATGGCTGTCAAGATTGGCGTGGCATCGGCCTTGCTAGGTAGAGGTGTGTGTGGGTGGCTAAGGGCGATGAGGTTGTTAAGTTTATCTGCTTTTGCTAGGGTGTTATCAACATCTGTCAGTTGGTCTAGCCAAAGAAGAGATAAGATAAAGAGGTGGACTGTATCAAGGGTTTCCTGACTAATAGCAAGCGGGTCATAGGGGTTAAGGTCAAAGGAACGGAATTCTAAATAAGAAATCCCCTTGCTGAGGTAGTCACGGCTAGTCTTGGCACCACGGAGGCGGACAGCTGAGTAAAATTCCTTCTCAGCGGATAGTTGACCAGACTGGACAGCTTGTTCGATGTCATCCACGTACTGTTTGAGAGAAGAAAAGGAAATATGAACATCATCGGAGTTGACATAGCCGTACTTGGAATTACGAATGGAACGGACGCAACCGACTTCCGTAGTTAGGAATCCTTTTTCGGCTAGGCTACTTGCCCCGTATAGGTAGGTTAAGAGCCAACGATAGTTGAGGAAGTTTTGTGCTAATTTGAGGTAGAGGGTATTTTTGAATGCGATAAAGTCTGTTTCCTCGCTTAATTCAAAAAGTTGTTGGGTTAAGTCTTTTCCTAATTCAAAATTATAGTGGATGCCAGACATAGATTGGACGAGCTTACCATAGCGTTCCCCCAAACCGACACGATATTGGTACTCATAGTCGCTATCTAGTTGAGCAATTTGGATTTCCTCTTCTGAAATCATAGGTGGCATGGATAGGGGCCAGAGGTATTCTTGCTTATCCATAGAACGTGCGGCAACATCTGTAATGGCTCCCAGTAGGCGACGAGCTTCCTTAGTCGACTGAGCGATTGGTGTAATCAATTCTAACTGTGGCTCGCTGTAGTCTGTCTGGATATAGGGGTGGAAGCTACGAGAACCCAGTTTATGAGGATGGGGAGTTTGTGCAACTCTGTGGTTTGAATTGATGCGAAGTGATTCGCGCTCAATTCCAAAAGTAGCCTGAAGAATGGGGCTGTTTGGTGATAATTTTTGTAACATACTAAGTCCTTTATATTTCTGTCAAAGTCTTATTCCAATTTTATCTAGATTGGAGGGCAAATACAAATTTCTGCTACGTTTCTCGTGAAAAATGTACTGAAAATCATTGAAAGCAAACAAAGACTTCGGATTTCTCTGTCAAAAGCATATTTACACAGGTCTATCTCGTGTGTTTAATCGGATTTTTTTGAAATATGCTTTTAAAAAAATAAAAACATTCGCTATATATGAAATTATTGGAATTTCTTGAAAAAATGTTCGTTTTTTGATAGAATAGTGTGTAAAACGAAACTTGCAGGTGAGATTCCTGCCAGAAGTAGAAGAAAGGCTGGGCTGGTTAGCCAGTTCAGAGAAAGAGTGAATATGACATCAGTAGTTGTTGTAGGAACCCAGTGGGGCGACGAAGGTAAGGGTAAAATTACAGACTTCTTGTCTGCTAATGCTGAAGTAATCGCACGTTATCAAGGTGGTGATAACGCTGGACACACTATCGTTATCGATGGCACTAAGTATAAATTGCACTTGATTCCATCAGGAATCTTCTTCCCAGAAAAGATTTCTGTAATAGGTAATGGTGTGGTTGTCAATCCAAAATCTTTGGTGAAGGAAATCAACTATCTCCATGATTCAGGTGTGACAACAGATAATTTGCGGATTTCAGACCGCGCACATGTCATCTTGCCTTACCACATCAAATTGGACCAGTTGCAAGAAGAGTCTAAAGGTGAGAACAAGATTGGTACAACCAACAAGGGTATCGGTCCTGCTTACATGGACAAGGCAGCTCGTGTCGGTATCCGTATTGCAGACCTCTTGGACAAGGAGATTTTTGCGGAGCGTTTGAGAACAAACTTGGCTGAGAAAAACCGTTTGTTTGAGAAAATGTATGAGTCAACTCCGATTGAGTTTGATGAAATCTTTGAAGAATACTATGCTTATGGTCAAGAAATCAAAAAGTATGTAACAGATACCTCTGTTATCTTGAACGATGCTCTCGATCAAGGTAAACGTGTCTTGTTTGAAGGTGCGCAAGGGGTTATGTTGGATATTGACCAAGGTACCTATCCATTCGTTACTTCTTCAAACCCAGTTGCTGGTGGTGTGACCATCGGTAGCGGTGTCGGCCCAAGCAAGATTGACAAGGTTGTTGGTGTATGTAAGGCCTACACTAGCCGTGTTGGTGACGGACCATTCCCAACTGAACTGCATGATGAAATCGGAGACCGTATCCGAGAAATCGGTAAAGAATACGGTACGACAACTGGCCGTCCACGTCGCGTTGGTTGGTTTGACTCAGTGGTCATGCGCCATAGCCGCCGTGTGTCAGGTATTACCAACTTGTCCCTCAACTCAATCGACGTCTTGTCAGGTCTTGAGACCTTGAAAATCTGCGTGGCTTATGACTTGGATGGTGAGCGTATTGACCACTACCCTGCAAGTTTGGAGCAACTCAAACGTTGCAAACCAATCTATGAAGAAATGCCAGGTTGGTCTGAAGACATCACAGGTGTACGTAGCCTGGATGAATTGCCAGAAGCGGCTCGCAACTATGTTCGTCGTATCAGCGAATTGGTCGGCGTTCGTATCTCAACCTTCTCAGTAGGTCCTGGCCGTGAACAGACCAACATCCTTGAGAGTGTATGGAGCGCAAAATAGTGTGCGAAGACTGAACGAAAGTTCGGTCTTTTTCTGTTTGGTCGAACTTTGCTTTCTTGTCCAGAATTTGATATAATCATGCTTATCAAACAATAAAAGAGGTAAACAAATGGAAGGTTTATTTTTGCCGCTTGTCATGGTTGCCATGATTGGTTTTATGTTCTATTCGCAACGTAAACAACAAAAACAACGTCAAGAAGCACTAAATCAAATCAAAAAAGGTGATGAAATTGTGACCATTGGTGGGCTATTTGGTATTGTCGATGAAATCGATGATAAAAAGGTTGTTCTCGATGTTGATGGTGTTTATTTGACATTTGAACGCGGTGCTATTCGTAATCGTGTAGCAAGTTCAGGTACTACATCTGCAGTTGTTGAAGAAGTGGCAGTTGAAACGACAGAAGCGACTCCAGAATCTGCAATTGAAGAATAAGGATGAAAAACCGAGGGAAACCTTGGTTTTCTCTTGTTTTAGCCCTGCCTGATTTTTGCTATCCTAGGTAAAAATATGGTATAATGAAACGATTATACAATAAGGAAAATACCATGTTTAAATTTAATTTTAAAAAGAAAGAAAGCATTGAAACAGCAATTGAAGTCCCTAAGCATATCGCTGTGATTATGGATGGCAATGGCCGTTGGGCGAAAAAGCGGATGCAACCACGTATTATGGGGCATAAGGCTGGTATGGATGCACTTCAAAAGGTTACCAAGACGGCTTCTGATTTGGGAGTAAAGGTGTTGACTGTCTATGCCTTTTCTACAGAAAACTGGTCTCGACCGGAAAAAGAAGTGAAGTTTATCATGAATCTACCTGTGGAGTTTTATGATAAGTATGTTCCTGAACTCCATGCCAATAATGTCAAAATTCAGATGATTGGTGACCATTCCAAACTTCCTGTTCCGACTCTCAATGCGCTTTATAAAGCTGAACAAAAGACAAAGAGTAACACTGGTTTGATTCTCAATTTCGCTCTGAACTATGGCGGTCGTGATGAGGTGACTCGCGCAGTCAAGGCTATTGCGCAAGATGTTTTGGATGCCAAGTTCAATCCTGGTGATATTGATGAGAAATTAATAGCGGATTACCTCTATACAGGAACCTTATCACCAACATTACGTGATCCCGATCTAGTTATCCGTACAAGTGGTGAACTTCGTCTTAGCAACTTCCTGCCGTGGCAAACAGCCTACAGCGAGCTGTACTTTACAGATATTGCTTGGCCTGATTTTGATGGAGAAGCACTTAAATTAGCGATTAAAGAATACAACCGTCGCCACAGACGTTTTGGCGGTGTATAAGGAGAAGGTATGACAAACGATTTACAGAAACGAGTGATATTTGGCGGCATTGCTCTAGCTATTTTCATTCCCTTTTTGTTGGCTGGTGGGATGGCATTTCAATTTTTTGTAGGCCTGTTAGCTATCATTGCTACGGCTGAATTGATTAAAATGCATCGCCTAGCACCAAATTCTATCGAGGGTGTCTTAGCTATGTTGGCCAGTTTAGTCTTGGCTCTTCCGCTCCAGAATTATCTGACATTTTTACCGACGGATGGAAATTACACAGCCTACGCCATTGTAGTATTTTTACTGCTTGGTTCGACGGTTTTTAATATCGGCCATTACAACTATTCCGATGTGGTCTTTCCAATTGCCTCAAGTTTCTATGTTGGTATCGGCTTTCATAGTTTGATACTGGCTCGTATGGATGGGCTCAATAAAGTCTTCTTTGCCCTCTGTTTAGTCTGGGCAACAGACATTGGTGCCTACTTAATCGGTCGTCAGATTGGTCGGAGAAAATTATTGCCCAAGGTTTCACCAAATAAAACGGTTGAAGGCTTTGTAGGCGGTATTCTTTCTGCGGTGGTAGTTGCTATCATTTTCTTGATTGTCGATAAGTCCTTGTTGGCGGGCTATTCATTTGGCATGATGTTGTTGTTAGTTGTGATTTTCTCGATATTCTCACAATTCGGAGACTTAGTAGAAAGTGCTATTAAACGCCATTTTGGTGTGAAGGATTCTGGAAAAATTATTCCAGGACACGGCGGTATCCTGGATCGTTTTGACGGTATGATTTTTGTCTTTCCAATCATGCACTTCTTTGGATTATTTTAAGGAGGTACTATGAAGGGAATTTTAGCATTTATATTTATATTTGGTGTGATTGTGGTTGTCCATGAATTTGGTCATTTCTACTTCGCCAAGAAAGCGGGTATCCTTGTGAGGGAATTTGCGATTGGGATGGGTCCCAAAATTTTCGCTCATACGGGTAAGGATGGGACGCTTTACACCATCCGTATTCTTCCTCTAGGTGGCTATGTTCGAATGGCTGGATGGGGTGAAGATAAGACAGAGATTAAGACAGGTAGTCCTGCCAGCCTCAGCTTGAATGAAGCTGGTGTTGTGACGCGGATTAATTTGTCTGGTAAGCAACTGGATAGTCTCAGTTTGCCAATGAATGTAACCAGTTTTGACTTTGAAGAAAAATTGGAAATCACAGGCTTGGTCTTGGAAGAAAGCAAGACCTATAAGGTTGATCACGATGCCACGATTGTAGAGGAAGATGGAACAGAAGTTCGGATTGCTCCACTTGATGTTCAGTATCAAAATGCGACAGTCTGGGGACGGTTGATGACCAACTTTGCGGGTCCCATGAATAATTTTATTCTAGGGATTCTAGTATTTATTATTTTGTTCTTCATGCAAGGCGGGGTTGCCAACCCATCAAGCAATGCGGTAAGTATTACTGAGGGTGGTGCTTTGCAGGCTGCGGGTGTTGTCACAGGGGACAAGATTCTTTCGGTCAATGGGAACACGACAGATAGCTACACAGAAGTTGCAACGATTATTAGCAAAGCAGCGACAGATGCAACAACAGCCCCAAGCTTTGATTTGGTTGTTGAGCATGATGGGAAAAAACGTCATGTCTCCGTTACTGCTGAACAAGTAGATGGGGCCTATCGAATTGGTATCTCACCGATTTTGAAAACTGGTTTCGTTGATAAAATTGTCGGTGGTTTCCAAGAAGCGGGAGCGACAGCTCTTAGGGTTGTAACAGCTTTGAAGAATCTAATTGCAAACTTTGATGTTAAGCAGTTGGGGGGACCGGTTGCTATTTATAAAGTAAGTTCTCAAGCGGCTGAATTTGGTTTGGTTTCTGTATTGGGGCTAATGGCTGCGCTCTCCATTAACCTTGGAATCTTCAATTTGATTCCAATTCCAGCCTTGGATGGTGGTAAGATTGTTATGAATATTCTGGAAGCCATTCGCAGAAAACCACTCAAACCAGAGACGGAATCTTATATCACTCTAGCAGGTGTAGCCGTTATGGTGGTTCTTATGATAGTAGTCACTTGGAATGATATTATAAGAGTCTTCTTCTAAGATAATTTGAAATTTATGAAAGGAATTGAATGCGTGCTAAACGCAGGATATTCTGAAAACTACGAAAAAGAAAGGAACAGAGAGTTTTCATATTTGAACTCGAGCGTCAGCGAGGGGTTTGATAAGTGACTTCTGTGATTCCTAATCAAGTAAACTACGAAAGGAACTGAATGCGTGCTAAATGCAGGATGTTCTGAAAACTACGAAAGGAATTGAACACGGGCTGAGACCTGTGCAAAAAAGATAAATCATTTTGTGTGTTAGCACACTGCAATGATTTCCTATTTTTGCTTTGGTTTCCACGCCCTTTGTATCTTAAATTATGAAACAGTCTAAAATGATTATCCCTACTTTGCGGGAGATGCCTTCGGATGCGTCGGTGATTAGCCACGCTTTGATGTTACGTGCGGGTTATGTCCGTCAGATTTCTGCTGGTATTTACAGCTACTTGCCATTGGCTAACCGTGTGATTGAAAAAGCAAAAAATATCATGCGTGAGGAGTTTGATAAGATTGATGCTATTGAATTTTTGGCTCCAGCTCTCTTGTCAGCGGACATTTGGCGTGAGTCAGGTCGTTACGAAACATATGGCGACGATCTTTACAAGCTCAAAAACCGCGAAGGTTCTGACTTTATCTTGGGACCAACTCACGAAGAAACGGTGACTCTTTTGGCGCGTGATGCGGTCCAGTCTTACAAACAGTTGCCGCTCAACATCTACCAAATCCAATCTAAGTATCGTGATGAAAAACGCCCTCGTAACGGTCTTCTCCGTGGTCGTGAGTTCATCATGAAAGACGGTTACAGCTTCCATGCTAGTTATGAGAGCTTGGACCAGACCTATGATGACTACAAGGCGGCTTACGAGGCAATCTTCACTCGTGCAGGCTTGGAGTTCAAAGCTATCATCGGTGACGGTGGTGCCATGGGTGGTAAGGATAGCCAGGAGTTTATGGCTATTACACCAGACCGTACTGACCTGGACCGTTGGGTTGTCTTGGACAAGTCGGTTGCTTCTTTTGAAGAAATCCCAGAGGACGTTCTTGAAGCAATCAAGGAAGAACTCTTGGCATGGTCTGTGTCTGGTGAAGATACCATCGCCTACTCTAGCGAATCAGGCTACGCTGCAAACCTAGAAATGGCGACTAGCGAATACAAACCAAGTACAGCAGTTGTCGTCGAAGAAGACTTGGTTAAAGTAGCGACGCCAGATGCCAAAACCATCGACGAAGTTGCTACCTTCTTGAATGTTGCGGAAGAGCAAACCATCAAAACCATGCTCTTTATGGCAGACGGTGAGCCAGTTGTTGCCCTCCTTGTTGGCAATGACCAAGTGAACGATGTCAAATTGAAAAACCACCTCGGAGCAGATTTCTTTGATGTAGCAGGCCAAACGGATGCTGAAAAAATCTTCGGTGCAGGTTTTGGTTCCCTTGGACCAGTCGGCTTGCCAGAAAACATCAAGATTATTGCAGACCGCAAGGTGCAAGATGTGAAAAATGCTGTTGTCGGTGCCAACGAAGACGGTTTCCACTACACAGGTGCCAATGCGGGACGTGATTTCCAAGTGACTGAGTATGTGGACATTCGTGAAGTCAAGGAAGGCGAACCTTCTCCAGATGGACACGGGGTTCTCAACTTTGCCCGTGGTATCGAGATTGGTCACATCTTCAAACTCGGTACACGCTATTCAGACAGCATGAATGCCAACATCTTGGATGAGAATGGTCGTTCTATGCCGATTATCATGGGATGCTACGGAATCGGTGTTAGCCGCCTCTTGTCAGCCGTTCTTGAGCAACACGCTCGCCTCTTTGTTAACAAGACACCAAAAGGCGAATACCGTTACGCTTGGGGCATCAACTTCCCTAAAGAATTGGCACCGTTTGATGTGCATTTGATTCCAGTTAATGTCAAAGATGAAGAAGCAATGGCCTTGACTCAGTCTATCGAAGCAAGTTTGGTTGGTGCAGGCTATGAAGTCTTGACAGACGACCGTAATGAGCGTGTCGGCGTTAAGTTCTCTGACAGTGACTTGATTGGCTTGCCAATCCGTGTGACTGTTGGTAAGAAAGCAGCTGATGGCATCGTCGAAGTGAAAATCAAGGGCACAGGTGATACTGTGGAAGTCCATGTGGACCAACTCCTTGAAACCTTGCAAATCCTTACAAAAGAAAATGAATAACAGAAAAAGACTTGGTTGATGATAGCCAAGTCTTTGTTGATAAAATAGGCTTGGTTCTAGTTACCCAAGCCTATTTTTTTATAACATATTTAGTAGGAGGTTATAGAGGATAGCTCCTGTGACTCCTCCAAGAATTGGGCCAGCAACTGGGATCCAGCTATAAGACCAGTCAGAATCTCCCTTGTTAGGAATTGGAAGGATGGCATGCATGATACGAGGACCAAGGTCACGAGCAGGATTGACTGCGTAGCCTGTTGTAGATCCTAGTGAGAAGCCGATTGCAAATACGATAAGTCCCACGATGATTGGGCCGAGACCAGCGCTGACATTGTTAGGACCAATTGCAAGGATTCCCATGACTAAGACAGCTGTGCCAAGAGCCTCGCCGAGCAAGTTTGAAGCTGTGTGACGAAGAGCTGGTCCAGTAGAGAAGGTAGCAAGGATTGTTCCGCTATCTTTTGTTTCCTGCCAATGTGGGTAGAAATGGAGATAGAGGACGATGGATGCCAACATTGCTCCAGCAAATTGGGCAAGTAGGAAGCCTGGGACTTGAGCCCATGGTAGGGAGCCGATAGATGCCATTGCGATAGTGACAGCTGGATTCAGGTGGGCAGGTCCAAAAATTCCTGATACGTAGACGGCAATTGTTACAGCGATGCCCCATCCTAGTACGATGGTCAGCCAGCCGCTATTTTCAGCCTTGGTTTTAGAGAGGATGCAGGATGCAACCACACCGTTTCCAAGTAATACTAGTATGAAAGTTCCAAGTAATTCTCCAATCAGATTCATAATGACCTCCTATTTATTGATTGTCAGTTCTTTTAATTGTTCAAGAATAGTCTCCAAGTCAGCTCCAGCCTGTAAGAGAGCTGCGGCAGTATAGCAACCTTCGACGACTGGTACGGTTTGGATAAGAATTTGTTTGTCTGTAAAATCGGCAGCAAGTTCCATGTTCATTCGGGCGCTACCTAGGTCGAAAAAGGCAAGGAGGGTATCAGCAGGGTTTGCTTCAACTCGCTCTTGTACGATTTCAAAGCTAGTACCGATGCTACCATCTTCTAGTCCGCCACAGTAGGTGATGGGAATATCTTTGGCGACTTCAGATACTAGGTCAATGATTCCCTGTGCCAAATTTTTTGAATGGGATACGAGTAAGATACCAACCTTTGTCATAGTCCTGCCTCCAACATGGCTTCAAAGAGAAGTCCAGATGAGAAAGAGCCTGGGTCAATGTGTCCAATAGACCTTTCTCCAACATAGGACGCGCGTCCCTTGGTTGCAGCAATATTCTTTGTTCCTTGAACGGCTTTATGGATAATTTCCGTTGTCAGCTGGCTTTCTCTTAGGGCAGAAATAACAGGAATCCAGACGTCTACCATGGTTTTCTCGCCTAATTCAGCCTTGCCGCGTTTTTGGATCATGTCCAAACCTGCTTGTAGCATGTCTGCCAAATCAGTGCCGGCTTGACTGGCTTTGGTAATACCCATAAAGGCAGAGCCGTAGAGAGGACCGGAAGCACCGCCAACCTTGCTGAGAAGTTGCATGGCAACCACCTTAAAGACTTGGTCGGCAGTCTCATAGTCTTTTTCAGATAGCTCCTGCATGACGGCAGCCATTCCTCGCGCCATGTTGCCCCCGTGATCTCCATCTCCGATTGGAGAGTCAAGCTCACTCAAATAATCTTTGTTTTCTTGAATTTTCTTGTTGAATGTCTCCATCCAGAGTAATGCTTGTTTTGCATCCATAGTCTTTCTCCTACCAAGCCACTACTTCAACAGGGGCCTGCAAAGCGTCAATCCAGCTTGGGTCTTCTAGTTTGATTAAGGTCAATGACAGTCCAGCCATATCAATTGATGTCATGTAGTTACCGATTTTCTTGTAGTCAACGACAACCCCTTTTTTAGCCAGCAATTGAGCAACGTCGTTGGCAAAGACATATTGTTCCATGAGAGGGGTAGCGCCGAGACCGTTGATAAGGACACCATAGTGCTCGCCATCTTGAATATCAAAGCCTTCTGCCAATTTGTCAACCAATTCTTCAGCCAATTTAGCAGATGGTTGGAGTTTTTCTTTCTTATAGCCAGGTTCGCCGTGGATACCGACACCATATTCAAATTCATCTTCTTCAAGGACGAAGCCTGGTTTGCCCACTTCTGGTACAGTAGCGCCTGATAGGGCTAAGCCGATAGTCTTGATTTGTGGGACGAGACGGTCAGCCAGTTCCTTGATTTCTGCTAGGGATTTGCCAGTTGTTGCAGCGTGACCGAGAATCTTGTGGACAAGGATGGTACCTGCTACCCCACGACGGCCTTGGGTATAGAGGCTATTTTCCACAGCGATGTCATCGTCCACAACGACACTGGCTACTTCGATGCCCTCCATTTCCGCCAATTCTTGCGCCATCTCAAAGTTCATGATGTCGCCGGAGTAGTTTTTGATGACCATAAAGACGCCAGCTCCCTCGTCAGCAGCCTTGATGGCTTCCAAGATTTGGTCTGGGGTTGGTGAGGTAAATACTGCGCCACATACAGCGGCGGACAACATACCCTTTCCGACAAAGCCTGCATGAGAAGGTTCGTGACCAGAGCCACCTCCTGAGATGATGCCGACCTTACCAGTTTTTTTAGCCTTGCGGATAATCACATCAAATCCATCGATTCGATCGACAAGATCTTGGTGCATAAAGACAAGTCCTTTTAACATTTCATCAACGACATGTTCGGGTTGATTGATAATTTTTTTCATGAGAAAACTCCTTTATTTTTGTTTGCGCTTTCATTTTACATTGTCCGAAAGAAAAAAGGAAGGGACAGATTGTCCAAAGTGTCCCTTTTGTTCCAAAGAAAAGCATGATAGGGTATAATAAAGAGGAAGCGAAAGGAAGTGACATATGCCAACCTCGTTGATTACAAAGAAAAGGATTGCAAAGGCTTTTAAAAAGCAGCTATCCCAAAAATCCTTTGATAAAATCTCAGTTGTCGACATCATGCAGGAAGCAGGGATTCGTCGTCAAACCTTTTACAACCATTTTTTAGACAAGTATGAGTTACTGGACTGGATATTTGAAACAGAATTGCAGGAGCAGGTAACTGACAATCTGACCTATATTAGTGGAATCAAGCTTCTGGATGAGCTCTTGTACTACATCGAGAGTAACCAATCTTTCTATAGGCAACTCTTTGAGATTAAGGGGCAAAATGATTTTGTCAGCTATTTAGAAGGCTACTTTATGGTTTTGATGGAGAAAATTATCAACGAATACCAGCTTCAGGAGGGTAAAATGATTTCCCAACAGGATAAGCATTTTTTGATTCTCTATCACGTTAATGCTTGGATTGGACTGATAAAGGAAGGACTGACGCAGTCGCCTTGTCAAATTCACAGTTATTGGAAGCAAATGGTGGCTCTTGTTCGCGAGTCGTTTTTGATTTTGTAGGAGTTAATATATGGTGTTTATTAGAAATAGACAGGCAACAATTATTGAAGATTATTTGGATGGTTTCTGTCGAACCAATCCTAAAGTGAAGAAAGTGAAGGGGCTTCCGATTGTTCTGCAAAGAAGACAAAATGGGGAACAGATTCCGATTGTTTCTGGCGGTGGTTCTGGTCATGAACCAGCCCATGTTGGCTTCGTCGGTAAAGGAATGCTGACTGCAGCAGTTTATGGAGAGATTTTTACTCCACCAACTGCTGAAGAAGTCTTGGCAGCCATTCGTGCAGTAGATAAGGGCAAGGGAGTTTTTCTGATTGTAAAAAACTTTGAGGCAGACCTTGTCTCTTTTAGAAAAGCCATCGAATTGGCTCGGCAGGAGGGAATTGCAGTCAAGTACATCGTATCCCATGACGATATTTCGGTCGATACCAAGGATAATTTCCGTATGCGGCATAGGGGGCTTGCAGGGACTATTCTACTTCATAAGATATTAGGAGCTGCTGCCCTTGCTGGCTATAGCCTGGATGAATTGGAACAGCTGGGACTGTCTCTGGCAACAGAAATTGCGACCATCGGTTTTGCAACCAAGTCGGCCTATTTGCCCAATGCTGCCCTGCCTTTGTTTGATTTGGAGGAGGGGCAAATATCTTACGGCATCGGCATCCATGGAGAAGAAGGCTATCGGACCGTTCGTTTTGAATCCTCTGAGCAGTTAGCCAACGAAATTGTGAACAAATTAAAATTAAAATTCCGCTGGAAGGAGGGGGAAGACTACATCCTCCTGGTCAATAATCTTGGATCTATGTCCGAGGTTGAGCAAGGAATCTTTTTGAACGACATTTGCCAATTTCTAGAGCTAGAAGGTCTGAAGCTTTCCTATATAAAAACAGGTAAGTTTATGACTAGTCTAGATATGGGAGGAATTTCTGTCACCCTCTGTCGTGTCAAGGATAAAAAATGGCTGGATTTTTTAGAAGCACCGACAGAAGCTGCGGCTTGGTAGGTTCCTCTTTTCATAGAACATCCACCTCTAGGGTTTTTCCCATAGAGGTTTTTCGTGCACTCTTTCTATTTTTTAGACAAAATACCTTGACAAAAATGTTCAGGGAGGAGAATGGCACTGATAAACAAAAAGTTTGTCATAAAACGATTCAGAAGGATGATAAGATGACAAAGAAAAAACAATTGACCGGACTCGTCCAGCAGAGGCGGAAGCTGTCAGTTCGACGACCAGTAGCCAACCGGTCACTGCTCAGGATGTGCAGATGCGCAGGCAGTGGTTGATGAAGCCAGTCAAGTAGCGCAAGCCATTGATACGGGAGTGGCGACAACGGAGCAGGATTGGGTATGCTCGGATTGGCAGTAGGAGTGAGATGGAAAGGAGAGTAGGGATGAATAATCACGTAGTAACTAATCCAACTATAGATATTATAGCCTATAAATTGGGAGACAGATTGAACGGTATGTCTGCTAAAGATGTTTTAGATGCACACTATAATCACGCAATAAATAACGGCGGCAGAGTTTTGTTTACAGTGCCGACTGAAAATGTGACAAAGGTAGGTAAAAATAAACAACCAGACCAACTCATCATGACACTAGGAGACTTCTCGGACGACTTTATTGCGGAAGTTGATGACTTTGGAGAGTTCCATAGTAAGACACCAAGTAATGCATATCAAAATCCGTCACAGTTTGATACGATCCAAGAAAGTCAGTCAAATTATACTTGGTTTGAACTAAAAAATCTTAAAAAGCTTGCTACATTAGCTTTAGAACAATTTACAAATGTAAATACAGGTAAGCCACTTATAGAAAGTTTATCAGGTCAATCTTGTCGTATTTATGTTCAGTAAGTACGCTGGAATAACTAGGTATTGAAAAATTCACAATATAAATAAACAAAATCCTCGGAAAGCACTCTGAGGATTTTGTTCTGTGTTCATATTTTTATCAAGTTTATGGTATAATTATTTAGTAGAAAAGTGAAGACGGTGGCTTTCGATTTTCTGAAAGTGAGGTGATGCCTATGGGCAATTCATCAAAATCTAACAGAAGGGGGGAGCATTCTTTTGACAGCTTTTGAAGTTGTACAAACGATTCTAGCTTTAGGTAGCTTTACCATTGCTTTAGTCAGCTTGTGTTATAAAATCTTCAAAGAAAATGACCAAAAGAAATAGCCGTCCATACTTTGGCAAGTAACGGCTATTTCTTTAGCTAAAATTAATGAGCCACCGTCTTTTTAACGGTTCTACGTTGGGTAGTTGTTAGCGCAACTGCCTTTTTCTATTTCTATTATAACACGAAAGCTTGAAAAAGCAAGTTTAAAAGGCAGTGGCATACTGGGGATTTCATACCTATAAAATAAAACGTCGGGGCTAGTTTCAGCTTTTGAAGTTGTACAAACGATTCTAGCTTTAGGTAGCTTTACCATTGCTTTAGTCAGCTTGTGCTATAAAATCTTCAAAGAAAATGACCAAAAGAAATAGCCGTCCATACTTTGGCAAGTAACGGCTATTTCTTTTAGCAAATAAAATACGAGCCACCGTCTTTTTAACGGTTCTACGTTGGGTAGTTGTTGACGCAACTACCTTCTTCTATCTCTATTATAACACGAAAGGGCTGGGCAAAAAGTCCTGCCACGCTTCTCAAAGTTAGTGTCAACATCTCAGCGCAGTGGTTGATTGGCAGATTTGTTCGTGTTTCACACTCCAAATCTGACCATCACGACTGTTGCGAACAAAGTTCGCTTCATCTCCAACCTCCAAAGGTTCCCCGAACCTTTGGAGCTATGCGGGGGTGGGAGTGAAACAGTCTGGGGATAGACTGTTTCAGCTCAACAACTAGAAATAAAGACTTGTTGACGAACTTTTTAGATTGGTCGAGTTCTGTCCCACTCCCAGTTTAAATGGTGGTGTCCTGCCAGAAAAGTCCCTGGCTTAGTCCAAGAAAAATTCTTTCATTTATGGTAAAATGTTTCTAACGAACTACAAAGGAAATAAGTATGTCAGATAAGTTTCAACTCTTGCTACAACAAATCGGAATGCCTCTTGATGCACGACAATCAGGGGCTTTTTCGACTGCAACGATTGAGAAAGTAGTCTTGCACAAGGTCAGCAAACTCTGGGAATTTACCTTCCGTTTTGAAACCCCCTTGCCGCTCATGGACTATCAACTCTTCAAGGCTCGTTTGGCGACGGAGTTTGAAAAGGTGGGCAATAAGATTCAATTTTCTATTGTCAGCGATGCGGAGGCCTTTGAAGCTGGTTTGGTAGAAGCTTATTATCCAGAAGCTTTTACGGAAGATTTGTGCCAGAGTGCAGGCTTCAAGGCTCTTTTTCAGCCATTAGAGGTGACTTATAGAGATGGTGTTTTGTGGATAAAAGGTCCTGAAACCATTGACACAGATCATTTTCGGAAGAATCATCTGCCAAATCTTGTGGAACAATACAAGCGATTTGGTTTTGGCAATCTTGCGGTGGACATCCAAGTCTGTCAGGAAATGACGCAGCAACAAGCGGAGATTTTCCATGCGCAAAATGAAGAAATTTACCAGCAAGCTAATGAAGAAAACTTGGCGGCCCTTGAACAACTGGCTCAAATGGCGCCACCACCAGAGGCAGCTCAGCCATTTGTCCCAGAATATAAGAAAAATCGTCCTGCCAAGGTCAATATCGAAAAGGCTGAGATTACTCCTATGATTGAGGTGGATAGTGAGGAGAACCGGATTGTCTTTGAGGGGCTGGTCTTTGAGGTTGAGCAGAAGACGACCAAGACGGGACGGGTCATTATCAACTTTAAGATGACCGACTATACTTCGTCCTTCACCTTGCAGAAGTGGGCTAAGAATGAGGAAGAGGCCCAGAAGTTTGATATGGTCAAAAAGGGCAACTGGCTACGGGTACGTGGAAATGTGGAAACCAATAATTTCACTCGTGATTTGACTATGAACGTACAGGAAGTCCAAGAGGTTAAGAAGGAAATCCGCAAAGATCTCATGCCTGAGGGTGAGAAGCGGGTCGAGTTTCATGCTCATACCAACATGTCTACCATGGATGCCCTGCCTGCTGTTGAGGACTTGGTGGCACGTGCTGCGGCTTGGGGACACAAGGCGGTGGCCATTACTGACCATGGCAATGTCCAGTCCTTCCCCCATGGCTATCATGCTGCCCGTAAAGCTGGAATCAAACCCCTCTTCGGGATGGAGGCCAATATTGTCGAGGACTCTGTGCCCATTGCTTACAACGAAGCAGATGTAGTCCTGTCCGAAGCGACCTATGTAGTCTTTGACGTGGAAACAACCGGTCTCTCTGCAGTCAACAATGCCCTAATTCAGATTGCGGCATCCAAGATGCACAAGGGCAATATCATTGCAGAATTTGATGAGTTTATCGATCCAGGTCATCCGCTCAGTCAATTTACAACAGATCTGACAGGAATCACTGATGAGCATGTGCGCGGTTCTAAACCTCTGGAACAAGTCCTGCGTGAGTTTCAAGATTTCTGTCAAGATTCCGTCATGGTTGCCCACAACGCGACCTTTGACGTTGGCTTTATGAATGTCAACTATGAACGAGCAGGCCTACCTATTATTAGCCAGCCTGTCATTGATACCTTGGAATTTGCTCGTAACCTCTACCCCGACTTTAAGCGTCATGGTTTAGGTCCCCTCACCAAGCGGTTTGGTGTTGCTCTTGAACACCACCACATGGCCAACTACGATGCGGAGGCGACAGGGCGCCTGCTCTTCATCTTCCTAAAAGATGCTCTGGAGAAGCACAATTTGACCAATCTCAACCAGCTAAATACGGAGCTGATTGCGGAGGATTCCTATAAGAAGGCTCGTGTCAAGCATGCCACGTTATATGTGATCAATCAAGTTGGTTTGAAAAATATGTTCAAACTGGTCTCTCTTTCCAATACCAAGTATTTTGAGGGAGTTCCACGTATTCCACGGACCGTTCTCAATGCCCATCGTGAAGGCTTAATATTGGGAACAGCCTGTCAAGAGGGCGAGGTTTTCGATGACTTGCTCTCCAAAGGGATAGATGAAGCGGTTAAAACGGCAGCCTATTATGATTTTATCGAAGTCATGCCACCTGCCCTCTATGCTCCCATGATTGCCAAGGAGCAGTTTAAGGACATGGCAGAGATTGAAGAGACTATCAAGCAGTTGATTGAGGTAGGACGTAGGGCAGGTCTGCCAGTTTTGGCGACAGGAAATGTTCACTATATTGACCCCGAAGAGGAAATCTATCGGGAAATCATTGTTCGTGCTCTAGGTCAAGGGGCACCGATTAACTGGACCATCGGAAATGGTGAGAATGCTCAGCCAGCACCGCTGCCAAAAGCTCACTTTAGAACGACCAGCGAGATGTTGGACGAATTTGCCTTCTTGGGAGAAAGTCTGGCGCGTGAGATTGTCATTACCAATCCCAATGCCATGCTCGATCGGTTTGAAGATGTTCAGGTAGTCAAGACCGACCTCTACACGCCTTATATTGAGAAGGCTGAGGAAACGGTTGCGGAATTGACCTATCAAAAAGCCTTTGAAATTTATGGCAATCCTCTGCCTGATATTATTGATCTGCGGATTGAGAAGGAATTGACGTCCATTCTGGGTAATGGCTTCGCCGTGATTTACCTGGCATCGCAGATGTTGGTGCACCGTTCCAACGAGCGGGGCTACCTGGTGGGTTCACGGGGATCTGTTGGCTCCAGTTTCGTTGCGACCATGATTGGGATTACCGAGGTAAACCCTATGCCTCCTCACTATGTCTGTCCAAATTGTCAACACAGTGAATTTATCACAGATGGTTCCTATGGTTCAGGTTTTGACCTGCCAGACAAGGATTGTGAAAAGTGTGGGACCAAGTATAAAAAAGATGGGCAGGACATTCCTTTCGAGACCTTCCTAGGTTTCGATGGAGACAAGGTTCCCGATATTGACTTGAACTTCTCAGGGGATGACCAACCCTCTGCCCATTTGGATGTTCGAGATATTTTTGGTGAAGAAAATGCCTTCCGTGCAGGAACGGTTGGTACGGTTGCGGCTAAGACTGCCTATGGTTTTGTCCGAGGCTATGAGCGGGATTATGGCAAATTCTATCGAGATGTGGAAGTAGAACGCTTGGCTGCTGGAGCGGCCGGTGTCAAACGGACGACCGGTCAGCACCCAGGGGGGATTATCGTATTTCCTGACTACATGGATGTCTATGACTTTACACCTGTTCAGTATCCTGCCGATGATGTGACGGCCAACTGGCAGACTACCCACTTTAACTTCCACGATATTGATGAAAACGTCTTGAAACTCGATGTCCTGGGTCACGATGATCCGACCATGGTTCGCAAGTTGCAGGATTTGTCAGGCATTGATCCGCAGACCATTCCTGCTGATGACAAGGGAGTGATGGCCCTCTTCTCAGGTACGGAAATTCTAGGAGTTACCCCAGAGCAGATTGGGACGCCGACAGGTATGTTGGGTATTCCTGAATTCGGAACCAACTTTGTACGGGGGATGGTGGAGGAGACCAAACCGACCACCTTTGCAGAACTCTTGCAGCTGTCTGGTCTATCCCACGGTACAGACGTATGGTTGGGCAATGCTCAGGACTTGATTAAGGCAGGAATTGCCGACCTATCCACGGTTATCGGTTGTCGGGATGACATCATGGTTTATCTCATGCACGCAGGTTTACCGCCTAAGATGGCCTTTAATATCATGGAGCGGGTGCGGAAGGGCTTGTGGCTCAAGATTTCCGAGGAAGAGCGAAATGGCTATATCCAAGCCATGAAGGATAACAAGGTGCCCGACTGGTACATCGAATCCTGTGGGAAAATCAAGTACATGTTCCCTAAAGCCCACGCGGCTGCCTACGTTATGATGGCCTTGCGGGTTGCCTATTTCAAGGTTCATCACCCACTCTACTACTATTGTGCTTATTTCTCTATTCGTGCCAAGGCCTTTGATTTGGCGACCATGTCAGGCGGTCTAGATAAAGTCAAGGCC
The DNA here is from genome assembly GCF_902702775.1 of Streptococcus suis. Taxonomy (NCBI): domain Bacteria; kingdom Bacillati; phylum Bacillota; class Bacilli; order Lactobacillales; family Streptococcaceae; genus Streptococcus; species Streptococcus suis. The sequence continues at coordinate 1,943,061 of NZ_LR738724.1, read as the reverse complement.
AAGATGGAAGAAATCGCCCTCAAGAAGAAAAACAATGAAGCCTCAAACGTTGAGCAGGACCTTTACACCACCTTAGAGTTGGTCAATGAGATGCTGGAACGTGGCTTCAAGTTCGGTAAATTGGACCTTTACAAGTCCCATGCGACTGACTTCTTGATTGAAGAAGACACCCTCATACCACCATTTGTCGCTATGGATGGTCTGGGAGAGAACGTAGCCAAGCAGGTTGTGGCGGCGCGTGCCGAGGGGGAATTCCTCTCAAAAACCGAACTCCGTAAACGGGGAGGTCTATCTAGCACTCTTGTTGAAAAAATGGATGAAATGGGCATCCTCGGTAAAATGCCAGAGGATAACCAGCTCAGTCTCTTTGATGATTTGTTTTAAACTTGTTCACTGTTTCTTTGGAAGCAGTGAGTTTTTTTTATAAAAAGAAGTCAAAACTCTTGACTAATGTTTTTGATAGGTATATAATCTCTACATAGTGATAAAAACTACTATGTAGTAACAATAAGAAAAGAGGAAATCCTATGTCAAACTTTGCAAAACTTCAAGAAACTCGTCGTTCTATCTATGCACTTGGTAAAGACCTACCTGTATCAAATGAAGAAGTAGTAGCACTTGTTGAGAAAGCCATGAAAGAATCTCCATCAGCTTTCAACTCACAATCAAGCCGTGCAGTTGTACTTTTCGGAGCTGAATCAGACGCTTTTTGGAATGAAATTGCCTACAGCGAATTAGAAAAAGTAACGCCAGCAGAAGCTTTTGAAGGCACAAAAGGTCGTTTGGCTGGTTTTGCGGCTGGTGCTGGTACTATCTTGTTCTTCGAAGACCAAGACGTGGTTAAAGGCCTGCAAGAAAGCTTCCCACTTTACGCTGAAAACTTCCCAATCTGGTCTGAACAAGCTCACGGTATCAACTTGTACGCAGTATGGTTGGCTTTCGCTGAGAAAAATATCGGCATGAACGTACAACACTACAACCCATTGGTTGACGCACAAGTTGCTGAAAAATACGGTATCCCAGCTAACTGGAAACTCCGTGCACAAGCACCATTCGGAAGCATCGCAGCTCCAGCAGCAGACAAAGACTATATGGCGGATGGGGACCGTGTAAAGGTTTTTGGTAACTAATACTCTGCGAAAATTGAAGTCAGACGTTGTTGACTTGATGTGATGAACTTAAGTTCTATCTACATCTGCGTCGCCTAGTCTGACTTCAATTTTCATTGAGTATACATATTTACAGTTTGTTTTATTACGTCGGCAGATGAGGGCTGGGCAAAAAGCCCGGCGCCACTTCTCGGAGTTCGTGCCAACATTTCAGCGCAGTGGTTGATTGGCAGATTTGTTCGTGTCTTACACTTCAAATCTGACCATTACGACTGTTGCGAACAAAGTTCGCTTCATCTCCAACCTCCAAAGGTTCCTCGAACCTTTGGAGCTATGCGGGGGTGGGAGTGAAACAGTCTGGGAATAGACTGTTTCAGCTCAACAACTAGAAATAAAGACTTGTTGACGAACTCTTTTTAGACCAGTCGAGTTCTTTCTCACTCCCTATTTCCAACTTTAAATAATCCACTGGATTGTTTGAACTCGCTTCGGCGTACTTCAGTACAGCCTTCAGCTGTTGACACGAACTTCGTTCGCTTTATCTCCAACCTCTAACTGTCTCCCAGACAGTTAGAGCTAGTACTAAAAGCAAACTGAAAACTTTACCCTGCGATGGAATCAGACGTTGTTGACTTGATATGATGAGTGTAAAGCTCCACTGGAGCTTTACACTCTGCTCCCTTAAAACAAGAGAGGAGCGGGGTTATACCTTCGGCTTTTTGACACGAACTCCGTTCGCTTTATCTTCCAGCTCTAACTATCTCCCAGAGCTAACCTTTCCAACTTCCTGTATCAGCAGGAAGTTTTTTTATCTGTCTAGCTTAAAATATGATACAATAATAGGGTATTTCAAAGTACAAAGGAGAAAAAGATGGTATTACCAAATTTTAAAGAAAATCTCGCTAAATATGCTAAACTTTTGGTTTCAACAGGTATCAATGTGCAACCAGGTCACACGATTCAATTGACAATTGGAGTAGATCAGGCTGAGTTGGCTCGTTTGATTGTCAAAGAAGCATATGCTCACGGTGCTAAGGAAGTCTTGGTCAACTGGTTGGACGATGTGATTGCGCGTGAACGTTTGGTCAATGTTGATGTGGAACTCTTGGAACAAGTTCATCCACAACGTGTTACTGAAATGAACTACCTCCTAGAGCGCAAGGCAAGCCGTTTGGTGGTCTTGTCTGAAGATCCAGGAGCTTACGACGGTGTGGATCCAGAGAAATTGTCTCGCAACGCTCGTGCACTCAGCCAAGCATTGCAGCCAATGCGTCAAGCAACGCAAGCTAACAAGGTTAGTTGGACACTTGGTGCAGCCTCTGGTTTGGAATGGGCTAAAAAAGTCTTTCCAAATGCAGCGTCTGACGAAGAGGCAGTGGACCTCCTTTGGGATCAAATCTTCAAGACTTGCCGTATCTACGAAGAAGATCCAATCAAGGCTTGGGAAGAGCATGAGGCACGCTTGGTGGCTAAGGCTAAGGTCCTTAACGACGAGCAGTTTGTCAAATTGCACTACACAGCACCAGGAACTGACCTCGTTCTTGGTATGCCGAAGAATCACTTGTGGGAAGCGGCTGGTTCGGTCAATGCCCAAGGTGAACACTTTATTGCCAACATGCCAACAGAAGAGGTCTTCACAGCACCTGACTACCGTGTAGCAGACGGCTATGTAACGTCTACAAAACCACTCAGCTACAATGGTAACATCATCGAAGGTATTAAAGTAACCTTCAAAGATGGTGAAATCGTGGATGTAACAGCTGAAAAAGGCGATGAAGTCATGAAGAAATTGGTCTTTGACAATGCTGGTGCACGTGGTCTCGGTGAAGTTGCCCTTGTGCCAGACAAGAGCCCAATCTCTCAATCAGGCGTGACTTTCTTCAATACTCTCTTTGACGAAAATGCCTCAAACCACTTGGCGATTGGTCAAGCCTATGCCTTCTCTATCGAAGGTGGTACAGAAATGAGCCAGGAAGAGCTCAAAGAAGCTGGTCTCAACCGCTCAGATGTTCACGTGGACTTCATGATTGGTTCAAACAACATGAACATTGACGGTATCCGTGAAGACGGTACCCGTGTACCAATCTTCCGTGACGGTGAGTGGGCTATCTAATGATATTATATAAGACTGGGCAACCAGTCTTATTTTGTAAGAATAGGAGGAAAACAAGATGTTAACAAGTATTATCGCAGGTGCCATTATTGGCTTAATTGCAGGTGCTCTTACTTCATCAGACGACCGCCGTGGTTGTCTGGGGAATATTATCCTTGGGCTTGCTGGTTCTTGGATTGGACAGTTGCTCTTTGGTGATTGGGGACCACAATTTGCTGGTATGGCCCTGGTACCGTCAGTCTTTGGAGCAGTATTACTAGTGGCAATTTTTAGCAGTTCCAGACGGAATTAAAATGAATTGTAAAACCAAACTTCGGATGAGGTTTGGTTTTATTTGTGGAGGGATTTGCGTGAATTGCCGTATTGTTCGGATTTTTCAGAAAATTTCCATTTTTCTGTTGACAAGTGAAAAAAAGTAAGGTATCATTGTAAACAACTAAAACACAGAGAGGAAAAGTCAAATGAAACCTGTCACTACAAAATTTTTTGCTTTGTTGTTGCGACGGTTGGGCTAGTGCACTAGGTAGCATTAGTCCTGTTTGGCTTACCAAGCGGGCGCTGTTGACAACATCTCGCAGGTAGTTATCCTCGAGGTGTTTTCTTTTTACCACAGTCCATCCCCTTTTCTTTTATTACTGCGTTAACTTGCTTTGCCGTACTCCACGGATGTGACTTGCTTCGCAAGTCTAATCTCCCACCTTGCACAGTCCACTGGACTATGCAAGCTGTCTTCAGCTTTTGATGCGAACCAAGTTCGCTCTATTTCCCACCTCCAACAGTCACTACTCTGACTGTAGCTTTTGATGCGAACTAAGTTCGCTTTATTTCCCACCTCCAACAGTCACTACTCTGACTGTTGGAGCTAGTACTAAAAGTAAGTTGAATGGACTGTCAAAATTATAGAGTAAGGAACTAGTTGTTCGTATATCTTTAATTTGAAGAGTTTAGAAAGGTATTCTTATGCGTGTGATTGAATTTTTAGATACGACTTTACGGGATGGTGAACAGACGCCTGGTGTGAATTTTTCTATCAAGGAAAAAGTGACCATTGCCAAGCAGTTGGAGAAATGGGGGATTTCTGCCATTGAAGCGGGTTTTCCAGCGGCCAGTCCTGATTCTTTTGAAGCGGTTCGTCAGATTGCGGCTGCTATGACCAAGACGGCTGTGACAGGCTTGGCTCGGTCAGTCAAGTCAGACATTGATGCTTGTTATGAGGCTCTGAAAGATGCTAAGTACCCGCAGATCCATGTTTTCATTGCGACTAGTCCCATTCACCGTGAATTTAAACTTCAAAAGACCAAAGAAGAAATTTTGGCGCAAATTACTGAACATGTCAGCTATGCCCGTGAGCGTTTTGAGGTGGTGGAGTTCTCGCCAGAGGATGCGACGCGGACTGAGTTGGATTATTTGCTTCAAGTGGTGCAGACAGCGGTAGATGCAGGTGCGACCTATATCAACATTCCAGATACAGTCGGCTTTACGACTCCTCAGCATTACGGAGAAATTTTCCGTTACTTGACAAGCAACGTCAAATCGGACCGTGAGATTATTTTCAGTCCCCATTGCCACAATGACCTAGGTATGGCTGTTGCCAATACTCTTTCAGCTATTAAAAACGGTGCCGGTCGTGTCGAGGGGACTATCAACGGTATCGGTGAGCGAGCAGGAAATGCGGCCCTTGAAGAAGTAGCTGTTGCCCTTGAAATTCGGAAAGATTTTTACGATGTAACCAGTCCGATTGTCCTTAAGGAAACGCTCAATACTTCGGAATTAGTCTCTCGCTTTTCTGGGATTGCCATTCCACGCAATAAGGCGGTGGTCGGTGGCAATGCCTTCTCTCACGAGTCAGGTATCCACCAAGACGGTGTCTTGAAAAATCCATTGACTTATGAAATCATTACACCTGAGTTGGTAGGGGTCAAGAAAAATTCTCTGCCACTGGGGAAACTATCGGGTCGCCATGCCTTTGTGGAAAAACTAAAAGAATTAGACTTGTATTTTGAAGAAAGTGATGTTGCTAGTTTGTTTGCTCGCTTTAAAAATCTGGCAGACAAGAAAGAAAAAATCACGGACGCAGATATTCGTGCCTTGGTAGCTGGGACAGAAATCAGCAATCGTGATGGCTTCCAATTTAAAGATTTGCGTTTGGATAGTCAGTCTGACGGAAGCATCCAGGCTCAGGTCATCTTTATCAATCAAGATGAGGAAGAAGTGGTTGTTGTGGAGTCAGGCAAGGGTTCGGTTGAGGCTGTCTTTAATGCCATTGACCAATTCTTCCACCAAGAGATCAGCTTGGAACGCTACCATATCGACGCCATTACCGATGGAATCGATGCCCAGGCACGTGTGCTTGTCGCTGTAGAAAACAAGGCAACAGAAACCGTCTTTAACGCCTCTGGTATTGACTTTGACGTATTGAAAGCTTCTGCAATTGCCTATATTCATGCCAATGTCATGGTACAGAAAGAAAATAGCGGACAGATTGATAAGAAACTATCTGAGAAAGAGTTGCCAACTAGCTAGGAGGAAATATGACGAAAAAAATTGTAGCCTTGGCTGGTGATGGAATCGGTCCTGAAATCATGGAGGCTGGACTAGCAGTCCTCGAGGCTGTTGCTGGGCAAGTAGGATTTGATTATGAGATTGAGGAGAGAGCTTTTGGTGGCGCTGGGATTGATGCGGCTGGCCATCCTCTACCAGATGCTACCTTACAAGCCTGCTGTCAGGCGGATGCGATTTTGTTAGCAGCTATCGGTAGTCCTCAATATGATAATGCAGCTGTTCGACCAGAACAAGGTCTGCTTCAACTTCGGAAGGAATTGGGTCTCTTTGCCAATATCCGTCCGGTCAAAATTTTTGATAGCCTGAAAGACTATTCTCCTCTGAAAGTCGACCGGCTGGATGGTGTGGATTTGGTCATGGTACGAGAGTTGACAGGTGGGATTTATTTTGGAGAGCATATTCTGGAGACAGACCAAGCCAGCGATAGCAATACCTATCAGGCTGAGGAAATCGAACGAGTTGTCCGCTCTGCCTTTGACCTAGCCCAAAAAAGACGAAAAAAAGTCACCAGCATTGATAAGCAAAATGTACTGGCGACGTCAAAATTGTGGCGGAAGGTAGCGGATGAGGTGGCTAAGGACTACCCAGATGTGACCTTGGAGCATCAGTTGGTGGATAGCGCAGCCATACTTTTGATTACCAATCCTAGTCGATTTGACGTCTTGGTGACGGAAAATCTTTTCGGAGATATTTTGTCGGATGAGGCCAGCGTATTAACAGGAACGCTAGGGGTTCTGCCTTCTGCTAGTCATGCGGTGGCAGGTCCCAGTCTCTACGAACCTATCCATGGTTCGGCACCAGATATTGCAGGTCAGGGCATTGCCAATCCTGTCAGCATGATTCTATCTGTTGCCATGATGCTGGAAGAAAGTTTTGATTTGGTCCAAGCAGGTCAGACCATTCGCCAGGCAGTTGAAGAAGTCTTTGCGCAGGGGATTTTCACTAAAGACCTAGGTGGGACCGCCTCTACCAAAGAAATGACAGCGGCCATTATTGAACAGCTTGAAAGGAGGTCACCATGAGTGGCAAATCCATTTTCGATAAGCTCTGGGATCGCCATGTGATTACAGGGCAGGAAGGTCAGCCCCAGCTCCTCTATGTCGATCAGCATTATGTCCACGAGGTGACCAGTCCCCAGGCCTTTCAAGGATTGAGGGATACAGGGCGACCTGTTCGGCGCCCAGACTTGACCTTTGCGACTTTTGACCACAACGTGCCAACCGTTGATATTCACAATATCCGTGATGTCATTTCCAAGGCTCAGATGGATGCTTTGGCGAAGAATATAGAAGATTTCGGCATTCCCCACGCAGCCCACGGTTCGGAACATCAGGGGATTGTCCACATGGTTGGACCAGAAACAGGCAGGACCCAGCCAGGTAAGTTTATTGTCTGCGGGGATAGTCATACGGCGACTCACGGAGCATTTGGAGCCATTGCCTTTGGGATTGGTACTTCTGAAGTGGAGCACGTTCTCGCTACCCAAACAATCTGGCAGGTCAAACCTAAGCGACTCCTAGTGGAGTTTGTCGGTCAGGCCCAAGCAGGTATCTATGCCAAGGACTTTATACTGGCTCTGATTGCCCGCTACGGCGTGGATTGTGGTTTGGGTCACGTGGTTGAATTTGCAGGTCCAGTCATCGACCGACTCAGCATGGAAGAGCGGATGACCATTTGCAATATGTCCATTGAGTTCGGTTCTAAGATGGGCATTATGGCTCCAGACCAGACCACTTTTGACTACCTGCGAGGTCGTGAGTGTGCACCAGCGGACTTTGAGGCGGCGGTGACAGACTGGAAGGAGCTCTACTCGGATGCGGACACGGTTTATGACAAGCACCTAGTCCTTGATGTGTCAGACTTGGCACCGATGGTCACTTGGGGAACGACGCCTGCTATGGGGGTTAGTTTCGATGAAACCTTCCCAGCCATCCGTGACCACAACGACGAGCGGGCCTATGCTTACATGAACTTAGCTCCTGGGCAAAAGGCTGCGGACATTCCCGTTGGCTATGTCTTCCTAGGCTCTTGTACCAATGCTCGCCTCAGCGATTTGCAGCTGGCAGCTAGGATTGTTAAGGGGCGGAAAATAGCAGAGCAGGTCACGGCTATTGTCGTACCAGGCAGTCGCCCTGTCAAGCGGGCTGCAGAAAAGCTTGGTCTAGACAAGATTTTCATGGAGGCTGGTTTTGAGTGGCGAGATCCAGGTTGCTCCATGTGTCTGGGTATGAATCCAGACAAGGTGCCTGCAGGTGTGCATTGTGCCTCCACAAGTAATCGAAACTTTGAAGACCGCCAGGGCTTTGGGGCCAAGACCCACTTGTGCAGTCCTGCTATGGCTGCCGCAGCTGCGCTTTATGGACGTTTTGTCGACACTAGACAGCTAGACATTCTCAAGGAGGGAGTTTAATGCACCAATTTACCACATGGACAGGAACGACCGTTCCGCTCATGAATGATAATATTGATACTGACCAGCTCCTGCCCAAGCAGTTTCTCAAGCTGATTGACAAAAAAGGCTTTGGCAAGTATCTGCTCTATGCCTGGCGGTACTTGGATGATGACTACACGGATAATCCTGATTTCATTCTCAATCAGCCTGAGTATCAAGGAGCTAGTATCCTCATATCTGGGGATAACTTCGGAGCAGGTTCTTCTAGGGAACACGCTGCTTGGGCTCTGGCAGATTATGGCTTCAAGGTCATCATTGCAGGCTCCTTCGGGGATATTCATTACAACAATGACTTGAACAATGGGATTCTGCCCATTATCCAGCTCAAGGAAGTCAGGGACCAACTGGCTCAGCTGGCTCCTGACCAAGAAATCACAGTTGACTTGGCCGACCAGTTGATACGGACGCCTTTTGGGGAATTCCCATTTGACATCGAACAGGACTGGAAACACAAGTTGCTCAATGGCTTAGATGATATTGGTATTACATTACAGTATCAGGATTTGATTGCTGAGTATGAGGGGGACCGTCCAAGCTACTGGCAAAACTAAATATATTAGAAAACAAGCAGGTCGCTCTGCTATGAAACAAAAGAAAAGAGGAAATGATTATGACGAAACAAATTCACTGGGATGGCACACTTTCACAAGAAGGTCTTGACATTATCAAGGGTGAGGGGGGCGTGATTGTCTGCCCGACTAAGGTTGGCTACATCATCATGACTGCTGACAAGGCTGGCTTGGAGCGTAAGTTTGACGCTAAAGAGCGCAAGCGTAATAAGCCGGGCGTGGTCCTTTGTGGTAGCATGGAGGAGCTGCGTGAGTTGGCTCAGTTGACTCCTGAGATTGATGCCTTCTACCAAAAACATTGGGATGAGGACATTTTGTTGGGTTGTATCCTGCCTTGGAAACCAGAGGCTTATGCCAAGTTGCAGGCTTATGGCGATGGTCGTGAAGAGTTGATGACCGACGTTCGTGGTACTTCTTGCTTTGTTATCAAGTTTGGTGTGGCTGGCGAGCAGATTGCTAAGGAAATGTGGGAAAAAGAAGGCCGTATGGTCTACGCTTCATCTGCTAACCCATCAGGTAAAGGAAATCGTGGTAAGGTAGAAGGTATCGGTGAGCGTATCGCGTCTAAGGTAGATTTGATTATCGAGGCGGATGACTACGTGGCCTCTATCCAGCCAGACAAGACCATTGAAACCCGCTATGAGCAAGGGGTTATGGTGTCTATGGTAGACAAAGATGGTAAACTGATTCCAGAACAAGGTGCAGATAGCCGTTCTATCAGCCCATGCCCAGTTGTCATCCGTAAGGGTCTGGACATCGATAAAATTATGATGCACTTGTCTGACCATTTCAACTCTTGGGACTATAGACAAGGGGAATATTACTAAGATATAGTCATTCAGTTTATCTTTTATTACGTCGACGAACGAGGAAACTCCGTTTCCCTATTTCCAACTTCAAATAATTTCATCATTATTTGAACTCACCTTGCCTGATTGAAACAGTCTGGGGGACTGTTTCAAGTCAATGCCTAGAAACAAGAAAGCATTGAGTTATGCCTGCGGCTGTTGATGCGAACTTTGTTCGCTTTATTTCCAACCTCTAACTATCTCCCAGATAGTTAGAGCTAGTACTAAAAGCAAACTGAAAGACTATAATTGAGAACGATCCGAAAGGGTCGTTTTTTAGTACCACAAAAAAACTGACTGAAGATTTCAGTCAGTTTGGTGTTGTTTGATAAGAAATTGGAGGTTGTCGAGAAGTGCTTGCTCGTCCGTCAATTCCAAGATTTGTAGTCCTTTGTCAATCAGTTCCTGCTTGTTTTGGGCTATGCCTAGGTAGACATAGGCACGGGCTAGTTGGTCATAGCGTTTTTCTTGCTTGGCTAGTTCCATGAGTTTGGTGGCAAAAAAAGTAGACTTGCTGTACTGTTTTTGTTCAAGGGTAAAAAGGGATAGTTGTTGGTAGAAAGATAGTATGGTGGGCTGGATTCGCTTGTAATCCTTGTATTTTTCTAATCGTTTTAGAAGAAGATTGGCAGTTTCTTCAAGGCTATCAAGTGAAGAAATCTTAGACAGAAGAGTGCCGACCAAGATAATATCGTTATGGTACCAGTTGTCATATCGTTCTAGCTCTGACCACAGAAGTTTTGAAAGGGTTTCAGCTTCTTCGGAAAGTTGATTGAAAGAAGTACTGTTTCGAACGGCTACTACTGTTTCTAAAAGTTGGCATTTTCGACGGATAGGACCATCATTGGGTTCTTTTTTCAAGTGGTCGTGGCAACGGTTTATCAAATCCTCCATGGTCTTCGTGGTCGGATTTCTGAGATTATCTATATCATAGAGCAATTGTTGGCGTTGGCTGGGCTGGTAGTAGTTACAGAGGTATTCAAATTCCTCGAAGGTCATATCTACTTGCTTGAGCAAGAAGCGCATGAGTTCGTAGCTAGGAATGGTTTGATTTTTCTCGAAACGAACCAAGGTCGTTCGATTGATATAATCCCCACAAATCTGCTCCTGACTCAAAAGTTTACTTTTCCGAATGCTCTTGTACACACTTCCGTAATCCCACCGCATAATCTACTCCTTACAAAAAACTGTGAAAATATGCAACAAAATAAATAAACTTTATAAAAATAGTATATCATAATAATGTAGAAATATTGTTTTTTATATATAGAAAATAGGCTGATAAAAGGAGTAACCTAATGAAACAGATTGATAAAAGTACTTTATTTTTAAGTAGTGTCATTGTTCTTTCGTGTAGTGTCCTATTGTTTCATATGGACCCGATTCAGATTGTAGATAGAGAGATTTGGCTCTGGCTAAATTCATTTATTCATGTGCTATTTTTAAAACCTGCTGCTAGTCTAGGCTTTCTTGTAGGGCTTTATTTGCTGTATAAGGCTTTCAAGAAGTAGTCTAGCCAATAGTAAGCTGATGAAAGGCTGTTGTTCCGCTCTGCCATTTCCCCAAGAAAGGAGTTTCTATGCTGAAAGTAGTCGATATCTGCAAGCGATACGGTGCCCATCAGGTCTTGTCCTATGTGTCCTTTGAGTTGCAAGCTGGGGACTTGGTTGCCCTAGTTGGTCCCAATGGTGTGGGAAAATCCACCCTCCTAAATATCATCAGCAATACAGAAACCGCTGACCGTGGGTCGGTAACCATCAATGGCCGGCCCAATAGTGACCGAGCGATTTTTCAGGATATGTCGGTCATGTTGGATGTCCAAGCCCTTTATCCACAGTTGACGGGTTATGACCATCTGACCTATGTGGCTGCTACTCACAAGCTGGGGAAAAAGGAAGTGGATGCGTTAGTGGAAGAATTGGGGATGGGCTACTATGTCAAAAAGCGAGTGGCTGGTTATTCCATGGGTATGAAGCAGAAGTTGCTCTTTGCCATGGCTATCCTTCCCAAGCCCAAGCTCTTGTTGCTGGATGAACCCCATATCGGCTTGGACCCAACCAATATCATCCAGCAGCGGGAATTTCTTCTGAACTTACGGGCAGAAGGTGTTGCGATTTTGCTGTCTTCCCACCATTTGTCGGAGATTGAGAAGCTGACCAATCAGGTTTATTTCCTCAAGGCCAGCAAGTTGATTGCCACAGAAGTGGAGTTGACGGCGGATTATGATTACCATCTTGCTGTGGAAAACTCCAAGGAGGTTCAGGAATTTTTACGGGATTATCCTCAACTCTTGTGGAAAAAGGCAGAGCAGGGTCTGGTGGAAATCTTCTTACCCGAGCGAGATTTATTGGATTGTTTGGATCGTATTCCAATCCAGCAGGTGGCTGGCCTTACAAAAGCCAGTGACTATATGGAATCTCTCTATCGTGATCTCTACGTGGAGGAAGGTGGTGAGGGGATATGAGGCTGAACTTTGAAATCAAGAAAATCCTCTGGTCGCCTCTCTACTGCTTGCTCGTGCTGGGTTTTTTAGGTCTGGCCTACCTTCCCATCTCGCAAAGGCAAGTCCACCAAGCGACCTATGTGGAAACCTATAAAGAAGAACTGAGTGAATTGGCTAGTGTCTTAGCAGATATAAAAATTGAGGAGGAGTCAGAAGAAGCACCGCGGATGGTGGGCTTGAAATCCGATATAGAAAGTGTCGGTCAGGCCTTAGATGAGGGGAAGTTTGAAGCTATCCCCAACTACCGCAAACTCATGTATCAGGATTTGGACTATTTTATCAGTCGCAATCGGCAGCTTTTCCAAACGCGGCAATCCTTGACGCTTAGTGAAGTCGAACGTTTGGCCAGATGGAATGACTGGTTGCTTGCCTACCAATTGCCTGATGGTCCTGAAAACAAGGCTTGGTCAACAGGGCGTATTGTTCAAGCCTACTTAGAAAGTTTGTTTGGTTTTCTTCCTGTATTTTTAGTGCTTGGTTTTCTACTCGCTAATCAGCTGGCAGAAAAGACACTTGCGCATCAAATTTGGCAGTTGCGGCAATGGGATAGTCTGAGTTTGCAGGGGATGAGGCGTTTGGTTGCTTCCTTGCTTTCGCTTTTGCTGGCTGTGGGGATAGGTTTACTTTTTATCCTGGTCTATGATGGGCTGACAGGTCAGTTGGCTGTATCTAGTTTTCAAGCCCCTGTTGAGATTTTGGGTCAGAGGCAGTTGATAGGCTCTTGGCTTTACGAACTTATCTTGCTTGGTTTTTGGCTTATCTTGCTTCTAGCTGTTCGCCTACTTTTTGGATTTTTGGACCACTTGTTAGCCAGTCGGCTAACTTTTGTGGTGACGGGTTTACTGTTAGCTCTGGGCCTTTCCTATCAGGCAGGTGCAGTAGCTGGTTGGTTAGGTCAAATTCTGCCCTTGCTTGCCTTTCCGAGTTTTTTAGACACAGCTGCATTTTCACAGGTCTTTATACAGGTGGATGTCTTGCTCCTGCTGACCATTGGACTTTTTGTGGCTTATTATCTGCTGACAGAGAGGAAAAGGCTGGTCCTGACCGTGGGGCATCAGAAGGAGTTAGACACAGGTCCTTTAGACAAGGTTTGGTCTTTTGATGTTCTCATCCTTAGTCGGCTCAATTCTTGGAAAGGGCTCGTCTTAGGAAACTTGCTCCTAGCTCTGCTATTTTCCCTACTGACGGGCTTACAAAAGCAAGAGGTTGCCCAGGAGGAGAGGGTTTTGATGGAGTTGGTTGCCCAGTCCTATGAGCAGGATGGGGCCTATGTGGAGAATTTACAGTCGGAAATTAACCGTCTGAGGCAGTTGGTCAAAGAGGATGCGAGCTATCAGGAGGAGTTGGAGTTGAGGGTTGGTCTCTTGCAAGAATACCGTGTCTATAAGGAACTCTATGTCAAGCAATGGCAGGTATATCAGGACACTCCCAAGGCTCTGCCCGCTAGTCATCTTGCTATGCTGGAGGCAGAGCAGGTCTATCTATGGGCTAGAGAGGAGAAGGCTTTTGCCAATGGTGATATTGGGGCCAGCCAGACGGTGGATAATCTTCGCCGTTACCAGACCCGTAATCAGGTCAGTCAGTATTACTGGCAGCAGCTGATGGAGGCTGGGGTGCCTGCAACAAAGCGGGGCAAGGATGTTATTTTGACCAGCTTGGAAAATCGTTTTGATACCAATGATACCTTGGTTCCAGTAGACGATCCCTCTTGGGACCGCTCCAGAGATCTGTCAGGTATTGGAAGTCTGCGCTCTCTCTTTGATGGTCCGGCCTATTTGTTGGTGATCTTGCTGGCGGTTTGGATTGGCAGTCGGGGTAAGGCGGTGGAGGTTGCAGGGAAAAACTGGCGTCTCTATCAGACTCAGCCTGTGAATTTGCGCCAGGTCCTGCTCACCAAGTGGCTACTGGGTCTGGGTCAGGCTCTTGGGTTTACGGTGATCTTTCTAGTCAGTCTTTTCATGGTCAATAGTCTGGTCGGAGGAATTGGTTATCTGGAAGATGGTCTTATCTTGCTTTCCCGTTCGGAGAGGGGGATTTTTCTAGAACTCCTGAGGGGACAAGAACTCTGGGCTTGGTTCCTTCCAAATGCTCCTTATCTCTTGTGGATGGTGCTTGGCTTGCTGGTATTGGAAATTGTGCTAGTTAGTCTCAATCATCTCTTGCAAGTTCGGTTTTCAAATCGCTTAGTCGTTTTCATCCTACTAACTGTTTTGCTGGCTCTGCTGGACTACCTCCTCTTTCAAGATCTGATTTTGGATGGGCAGGAAATTTTTAGGCAGTTAGCTCTGCTATGTATATAAAAAAAGAAAAACTGGCTGAAATTCAGTCAGTTTCTTATCTTTATTCAATCACTAGCATGCCTTCTTTAACGGCAAATGGGTGTTCTGGGTCAATGCGGTCGTAGAACATGACACCGTTGAGGTGGTCGATTTCGTGTTGGACCACGATGGCATTAAATCCTTTGAGTTTGATGCGGTGCTTTTCTCCATTTTTATCCATGTAATCAACAGTCACGCGCGCGTGGCGGACTACGTAGCCTTGGACTTCGCGGTCAACAGATAGGCAGCCTTCGCCTCCTTCCATAGCCGCTTCTTGGACAGAATGAGCCACGATTTTAGGATTGTACAATACTTCTTTTAGAGAGTAGGCTTGAGCAGGTGGATTTCCTTCCTCGTCCTCTGGGTTTGGTACTAAAACAGCGATGATGCGTTTAGAAACATCCAATTGGGGAGCTGCAAGACCAACTCCGCCACGGAGTTTCATTTTTTCAGCCATGACAGGATCCTGAGAATGTTTGAGGAATTGCATCATTTTTTCACCTAAAATCACTTCTTGATCAGAAAGTGGAAATTGGACTTCCTCTGCAACTTGGCGTAGGGTTGGATGCCCTTCACGGATGATGTCATCCATGTCAATCAAATGGGCAGCTTTTGTCAATCGTTCAATAACAGACATAATTCTCTCCTTTGGATATAGTTAAGATAAGTATAGCATGAAATGGGAGAGAATAAAAGTCGGACTTTTCTATCCATTCGCTTTCAAATCTGTTATACTAGTAAAAGACGAACGTTGAAAGGGAGAAAAATGAAAAGAATTTTAGAAAAAGCCAGTTTGCTGGCCCTATCCACCATGCTGGTTTCGACATTTGCAGTTTCACCAGCTATTCCGCAGATGATTGAGCATTTTGCCCAGCAGGGAATCGCAGCGGCTCAGGTGGAAAATTTGATTACGGTAACCTCTTTTGCTATTATGGTTACTCTATTGGCAAACGGTCTAGTTGTCCGTTTCTTGTCTGAACGAAACATTATCATTGCAGGGCTTTTGCTTATGGCCATCGGCGGAGCTTTGCCCATGTTTCTAACTGCTTATCCTCTGATTTTATTGGCTCGTATCTTGCTTGGTTTAGGGATTGGCTTGATCAATGCGCGTGCTATTAATATCATCGGTAATTTTTTCACCGGTCAGGAGCGGGTGCAGATGATGGGCTTACGTGGTTCAGCAGAGGTTTTGGGAAGCGCAGGGCTTACCCTCCTTGTCGGTTGGTTGACCCAGTTTGGTTGGCAACCTGCCTTCTTGGTCTACCTTTTTGCCTTGGTCATCTTGGCCCTCTTCCTTCTCTTTGTTCCCAAGGAGGAATTGTTGGCTCGTATGGAGGTAAAGGTTGAGGAGAACGCGCCCAAGGTCAAACTGGACAAGACCATGTGGATGATGGGCATTTATCTGGCATTCTTAGCCTTCTTTGTTATCAATGTCAATACCTTCCTGACCATTCGTATTCCTCAGATTGTTTTAGCCAAGGGCATTGGTACTGCTCAGCAAGCCAGTCTAATTCTCAGTCTTATGCAGGTCATGGGGATTGTGGCAGGGACGGTCTTTAGTAGCTTGGTTGGTCGTTTGAAGGGCTGGCTTTTAGCTGTTTCCTACGTGGTCTTTGGACTCGCGGTTGTCGGCATTGCCTTTGCGGATAATCTCTGGGTGCTGGGACTCGGTGGTATGGTGTCAGGATTTTTCTACAGCATCATTCTAACCATTGTCTTTAGTCAGGTAACAGACCGAGCGCCTAAGGCCTTGCTCAATGCGGTCATGACAATCGTCCTTATGGGCTGCAATATCGGCGGTGCCACATCTGCCATCTTGCCGACCTATCTGGAAAAACTCAACCCAACCCCAACAGGAGCCTTTGGTATCTACGCCATCGGCTGTGCCTTGATAAGCGCAGGCTTGATTTATAAACAACTGAAGAAATAGGAGCGGATTTCCGCTCCTTTTTGGTATAATATTCTTATGTTAGAAAACAACCGCTTAAATGAATTAATACTTCGCTTTCCCGAGGATGTCCAGTTGATTTTTAAGGACATGATTCCCTCCTATCAGTTGGGCTATGCGGATTATGTCTATCAGACAGATAATTACGCCACCCAAAACCGTCGGATTAAAAATTTGGCAAAAAATTTCCGAAGAATGGATTATTTTTACATCATGCCCCTGCCCCAGGATCTGGCATTGGAAATTGCTAACCAATGGCGCTATCAACCACCTTTGGATGCCTATACTATTAGTGCAAACCCCAAGATCTATGCTGAGATGATTTCACCGGAGGCGCGTGGGGACCGCTTTTTTGCAGTCATCCGCAATGCCGCCCTCATGGGCTATTTCTGTATTGACCAAGATGGTGAGACCGTTGACATTCGTTTGGGTATGAAACCGTCTTTGACAGGTCAGGGAAATGGCAGAGCTTTCTATCAGACTATTGAAGATTACATAGTGGAACATGTTCAGCCAGCTAGTATTACACTGACAGTTGCCACCTTTCATCAAGCAGCTCAAACCCTCTTTCATGCTCTTGGATTTACAGAAAGAGAAAAGCAAGCAGAATATATCAAAATGGAAAAGAAACTCGTATGCGATTAGATAAATTTTTAGTGGATTGTGGTGTTGGCAGTCGAACAGAAGTCAAGAAACTCCTGAAAAACAAGCAAGTCACAGTCAACGGCCAAGTAGAGACGTCCCCAAAGCAACAGATTGACGAAAAGACGGACCAGATTGCAGTAGCAGGCCAGGTCTTGAGCCATGAGACCTTTGTTTATTATGTATTGAACAAACCCAAGGGAGTTATTTCAGCAACCGAGGATGACCGCCATCGGACTGTCTTGGACCTGCTAGATGATACAGCTCGCCAGAAGGAGGTTTTTCCCGTTGGGCGCCTGGACATCGATACCCATGGCTTGCTCCTCTTGACCAACAACGGTCAGCTGGCTCATGCCATGCTTTCTCCGAAAAAACATGTTGATAAACTCTACCGTGCACAGGTTGACGGGATTATGACCCAAGAGGATGTCGAACGATTTGCGGCAGGAATTGAGCTGAAAGACTTTACCAGTCAGCCAGCCCAGTTGACCATCCTCTCTACAGATGAAGCTAAGCAGACTTCACTCGTTGACATCACCATCCGAGAAGGGAAATTTCACCAGGTCAAACGCATGGTGCAGGCCTGTGGAAAGACGGTGACAGACTTGCAACGATTGACCATGGGGCCTCTTCGCTTAGATCCAAAATTAGCGCTTGGGGAATACCGCAGGTTGACTGCTGCCGAATTAAAGCAATTAGAAGTCTTTGGTGTGGAATTATAGATAAAATAGAAGAGACTTGCTCCCGATTTGGAAGCAAGTCCTTTTAAATATCCGCAGCTGCAAAAACAACCTGTCCATCTTGGAATTTTTCAATACGGGCGAGTGAAGTAACAGGGACACCTGCATCCAGTAAGAGCTGGCGACCGTCTTGGAAGGACTTCTCGATGATGATACCAACGCCAATTACCTGAGCTCCGGCCTGTAGGATAATGTCAATCAAGCCTTTTGCTGCTTGTCCATTGGCCAAAAAGTCATCAACGATTAGAACACGGTCCTCAGGCGACAAAAACTTACTTGCAATAGAAACGGTGCTGGTGACTTGCTTGGTAAATGAATAGACTTCTGCGGTCAAAATGCCTTCGGTCATAGTAATATTTTTATGCTTTTTAGCAAAAATCATTGGCACATCTAAGCTTTCTGCAACATAGACGGCTGGTGCAATACCCGAGGCTTCGATCGTGACAACCTTGGTAATTTCTTTAGAGCGATAGGCATCTGCCAAGACCTGCCCCATTTCTTTCATCAAGCGAAAATCAACCTGATGGGTCAAGAATGAGTCAACTTTTAAGATGTTTTCTCCTAATACCTGACCATCTTTTAAAATGCGTGCTTCCAAAGCTTTCATGTTTATCTTCTCCTCCAATTGCTACTTTTGTGTATTATAGCATTTTTTTGCCAAAATCAAAACAATAAACGAATTTTTGATTTGAAATGTTGTATATATTGACAAAAATATCTAAAAAACACGAACGTTTTGTGTTTTGAGTAGTGAAATGTATTGAAAATGGTTGTGTTTTCTGATAGACTAATACCATTATTTAGGAATAAAGAAGGAGAACTCATGTCTCAGAAAATAACAAATGAACATTCTTCGGAGATGCTTTACGGAATTGATGAACAACCACCAAAAGGGATGGCAGTTTTGCTTGCTTTTCAGCATATTTTAGCAGCTTTTGCAGGAATCATCGCAGTGCCTCTTGTCGTTGCAAGTGCCTTGGGATTATCGGTAGAAGATACTTCTATTATGGTATCAGCCTCTATCTTTGTTGCTGGTATTGCTACCATTTTGCAATCTAAAGGTGTTGGACCAGTAGGTTCACGTGTCTCTGGTATGATGGGGACGGACTTTACCTTTGCCAATCCAGCAATCAGCGTTGGTAGTCAGTTGGGAATTGCTGGTATTGTAGGAGCAACCATTGCTGGTTCATTTGTAGAGATTGCTCTCAGTCGCTTTGTCAAACCCTTGATGCGCTTCTTTCCGCCATTGATTACGGGGACTGTTGTATCCCTCATCGGTATTACCCTCATGCCAGTAAGTATGGACTGGGCAGCTGGTGGAGCTGGCGCTTCAGACTATGCTTCAGTTGAAAATATCGGTATTGCCTTTATCGTCTTGGTCTTTACTCTGGCATTGAATCATTATGGTAAAGGAATGTTGAAAACAGCGTCAGTCTTCTTTGGGATGGTCTTTGGATATGTCCTCTGTATTCTGCTTGGAAAAGTAGACATGTCTGCTGTTGGAGAGGCAGCCTGGTTTGCTCTTCCTAAAATTTTCCATTACGGTGTAAAATTTGACCTATCTTCTATTCTAGCCTTCATCCCGGCCTATGTTGTATCCTTGATTGGAACGGTGGGGATTATGATGGCCATTGGAGAAGCCTCAAATCAAAAGATTTCTTCTGAGCGGGCGGCAAATGGTGTTCTGGCAGACGGAGTTGGTTCCTTAATTGCCGGTATTTTTGGGGCTGGTCCAAATACAGCCTTCTCACAAAACGTTGGCCTCATTACTTTGACAAAAGTTGCCAGTCGTCATGTCATGATTTTAGCAGGTATTATCTTGACCCTACTTGGTGTCTTTCCCAAATTATCAGCCTTGATTTCCATCATGCCGCAGCCTGTTCTTGGTGGTGTTGGAATTATCATGTTCGGTTTGGTTGCTGCCCAAGGGATTAAGACACTTGCAACGGTTAAAATTGGGGACCGTGAGCTCTTGATTATCTCTATTGCTTTTGCGCTTGGGATTGGAGTGACCGTTCGTCCAGAATTGTTAAGCCATCTTCCATCAGCACTTCAAATGGTCTTCTCATCAGGTATTTCAACAGGGACCTTGGCTGCCTTGGTATTAAATCTGGTGTTAAAAGAGGAAAAATAAGAGTTATTTTATTAGCTTACTTAGATGAAAAGAGAAGAAGGTCCATTTGTGTTCTTCTTCTTTTTTTTAGGGTAAGTAAAAAATGCTAAGGATGTACAGTTGTCGTATCTGAAATTCTAGCCCCTGCTTGACCGTATTTGGTATAACATATTACAATATATATAAGAACCTGTGTTCACAATTCATAGCTTCCATTGGAGTGTTTGAAGTTGGAGATAAGGAAAGGAAATTCCTGACCAATTAGGTGGTAGGCGAAAACAGCCACAGGAGCTTTTTACTCGTCGAAGCAATGAAGTGAGACTAAATGATGATAGAGTCAAGTATTCCTTCAAAAAATTGCCTTGATGAGCAAAAACGATTTCTTGCATAAGGACACTTTGTTTATGAATATAGGTTCTAAGATTTGTCCAAGAGAGGTTATTATATGTTGAAATATATCCGTGCCCTTCCCCTTGTTATAGTAGCGGGAGCGGTTGTTTACTTTACTATTTTTATCTGTATTGATAATGGTGATTGGACCTACGTTGTGACTAGAGCGCTTGGGCTTAAGGAAGAACATGCCAATAATGTTTCTTTGATTGTAATTGGTGCCCAATCACTTTTTCTGACTTCGGATTGGTTTTACAAGCGGATTCGTGCCTTTCTCAATCGTCGTTTGGAAAAGGCTAAAGGGCTTAATCGGCAGATTTATCTGGGCTATAAGGCAGGGATTGAGTTTTTGATGGCATTACCCAAACGAACTATTTTATTCACATTCTATCTACTTTTAGTAGTTGCTGAAAGTGTTGGTCTGATTGAAAAAGCCAAGGACTATGCTGCGGTAATCATCTTCATAATTGCTGTTGACCGCGTGACCAAAATCTGGCCGGAGGAAAAGCGGAGAATGATGGAGTTTGGTCAGAAGATTAAGAAACGGATTAAGAGTGTGGAGTAGGGAGAGTAATACCTGAATATGTACGTATATTACGAAGGCAATATTGTCTTCTTTTTTTGTAAAAAAACCAAACAAAATGCAATTTATATATTGCGAATTGGAAAATATAGTGTATAATAAGGTTATAAAAATGCACAGGAGGATGGCTATGGCATGAAAAATCTTCGGTTAAAGTTGGCGCGTGTGGAAAAAGATATGACCCAAGGGGATCTGGCAGATGCTATTGGAGTGACCCGCCAGACCATCGGTCTGATTGAAGCAGGGAAATACAATCCTAGTCTAAGTCTTTGTCTATCGATTTGCCACTGCTTAGGAAAAAGTTTAGATCAATTATTTTGGGAGGAACCAACTGATGAAAAAAATTGTGACTGATGAACGTGTTCAACAAGAAGAAAACCAAGTCTTTGCCTGGGTGGGCAGGACAATGAATATTCTTTTGCCTCTCTCATTTCTCATCAAAAGTCTGGTATTAAAATGGCCGTTTGATACCTATGTTTTTGAACTGATTGCCATGTTGGTCGTTTCAGTCTATCTCTTTTACGGTTATTGGAGGAAGGGGCTTGATATGGAAAGAGGAACTACTTGGCAGGCTTACCTTTACTTAGGAGGGGTGATTGCAGGGACAACGATTGTAATGGCTTGGACCAACTACCAGACCTATGGACAGCATTATACTGGCATCTGGGATTGGCATTTTTGGGTGGTGATTTTGATATTCTTTCTTTCTATCACAGGTCTCATTTTCTTGCTGGCGAATCTTCTCTCTTGGGCGAATAAGTACCGTCAGAAGCAGATGGAAAAAGAGCTGGTAGATGAACTTGAATAAGCAATGGAGTTCTTATCCCCGCTCTGCCATTTTCCTAAGAGAACAAAAAATAAAAAAATCTCTTGCCAAAAGTAAGGGCTTATGTTACAATACCAAAAGCGTAGGTTTTTAAACTCATCCCGTGAGGTGAGAAAGACAACAGGAAAAATTATTAAGGGCCTATGACTATGTATATTTAGAAAGTCTGGGTCTTTTTGTGTACCCAGAATGGGAGATTTATGAGTACAAAAGCCAATCTTTTGTTTGATGTCCATGAGAAACCAGCACCGCTTCAAGGGATTTTGTTGAGTTTCCAGCACGTGTTTGCTATGTTTGGTGCGACGATTTTGGTGCCGCTGATTCTCGGTATGCCCGTATCGGTTGCCCTCTTCGCATCAGGTGTCGGGACCTTGATTTACCAAGTAGCGACACAGTTTAAGGTTCCGGTTTACCTAGGTTCTTCCTTTGCCTATATATCAGCTATGGCCCTTGCTATCAAGGAAATGGGTGGTGATGTGTCGGCAGCTCAGACTGGTATTCTCTTCGTCGGCTTGATTTACGTGTTGATCGCTGCACTTGTCAAAGTTATCGGTACTAAGTGGATTGACAGCCTCTTGCCACCGATTGTCATCGGTCCAATGATTATCGTCATCGGTCTGGGTCTTGCCAACTCTGCCGTGATTTCAGCAGGCTTCGTCGCAGACGGCGACTGGAAAAACGTCGTCGTGGCGATTGCAACCTTCTTGATTGCTGCTTTTGTCAATACCAAAGGGAAAGGCTTCGCCAAGATTGTTCCTTTCTTGATTGCCATCATCGGTGGTTACGTGATTGCCCTCTGTCTTGGTTTGGTTGACTTCACACCTGTTCTGGAAGCAGCTTGGTTTGAATTACCAGGTTTCTACCTACCATTTGAAACAGGTGCCTTCAAGTCGTACAATTTCTACTTCGGTCCAGAAATGATTGCTATCTTACCAATTGCTGTTGTAACAGTAGCTGAGCATATCGGTGACCACACCGTTCTCAGCCAAATCTGCGGCCGCCAGTTCTTGAAAGACCCAGGCCTCAGCCGTACCTTGATTGGAGATGGTGTAGCGACTGCTGTATCTGCCTTTATCGGTGGACCTGCTAACACGACTTATGGTGAAAATACAGGGGTTATCGGTATGACTCGCATCGCATCAGTATCCGTTATCCGTAACGCAGCCCTGATTGCCATTGCCTTCTCATTCTTGGGTAAATTTACAGCCCTTATCTCAACTATTCCAAGTGCCGTTCTTGGTGGTATGTCTATCTTACTTTACGGTGTTATCGCCTCAAACGGTTTGAAAGTTTTGATTGAAAGCCGTGTTGATTTCGGTCAAGTCCGCAACCTGATTATTGCAAGCTCAATGCTGGTATTGGGTCTTGGTGGTGCAGTTCTCAACATCGGTGCTATTACCCTTTCAGGTACAGCCCTCTCAGCCATTGTAGGTATTATCCTCAATCTTATCTTGCCAAAAGCAGAAAAGGCTGAGTAAATGTGATATACAAGCAGAAAGTCAGCTTCGGCTGGCTTTTTTTGAAAATAGCAGAGCAGCTCAGCTATTTCTTAAATCAGTTGACAAAAGAGCTATTCCTTGATAGAATGGTTAAGGTCCAAAAGGACAAATCTAGCTTTTTCTTGGTTGCAGGTCGCCAACCTGTCACTCGGATTAGGCTCAAAACAAAGGAGAACATATCATGGCAATCTCAAAAGAGAAAAAAAATGAAATCATGGCACAATATGCTCGTCATGAAGGCGACACAGGTTCAGTTGAAGTACAAGTAGCAGTACTTACTTGGGAAATCAACCACCTTAACGACCACATCAAACAACACAAAAAAGACCACGCAACTTACCGTGGTTTGATGAAAAAAATCGGTCGCCGTCGTAACTTGTTGGCATACCTACGCCGCACAGACGTAAACCGTTACCGTGAATTGATTCACTCACTCGGACTCCGTCGTTAATCAAGATACGAGAACGCAAAAAATCCGTATGAAAATAGGAGATTGTCACAGCGACTCGTCGCAAGGCAATCTATCTTTTTCACTAGGATTTTCGTTCGAGTTCAATTCAGAAAGAGCCTGTTTTTCAGGCTTTTTTGTTTTCCCGTTTTCTTTTTTCCGAGTTTTTAGGCTGTTGGAGGTGGAGCGAATGCAATTCGTGTTAACAATTCAAAAGGATTAAGTTTTTCGGAAAAAGTGTGTTGTTTGGGGTTAAGGATTGATTTTTTGAGATATAAAGATTAAAATAAAGAAAAATATAAAGAGGTACCATCTTATGGCCTTAACAGCTAAAAAGAAATTGATTAACTTTCAATCAGAAAAATCACTTGTAGAAGAAGCAAAAGTGGTCTTGGCAAGTCAAAATATGACCATGACTCAAGCTCTCAACCTGTTTCTCAAAAATATTGTAGTAACAGGAGAAATTGGGCTTAAAAGTGAAGAAGAACTGGAAAAAGAGCGACTATTTGCCGAACTGCAAGCAGAAGTGATGAAAAATGTAGCTGAAATGAATGCGGGCAACTATCTATCATTGGACGAAATGGAGACCAAGCTCTTTGGATAAGTACCAAGTAAACCTACCTCTAGCTATATATGAGGAACTAGCTGACATTCGCAGCTACATTAGGGAAGAACTAAAAAGCCCTGATGCTGCGGACAAAAAAATCCAAGAGCTAATAGCAGGACTTAGAAGCCTTGAAATTTTCCCAGAGCGGGGTTTTAACGTAGATGAACGCTCTAAAAAGGGACAGCTAGTCCCAGGTCAGCTGACGCGAGGACTACCAATCAAAAAGGATTATATAGCTATTTATAACATTGATGAAGCACAAAAGGTCGTAAACGTTCGCTATCTTGTCGCAAGCAAGAGCGACTATATGAGATTGTTCAAATAGAATACACAAAAGAACACTCAGAAAAGCTGGGTGTTCTTCGTTTGATTGAAGAGTATTTGATTCGTTCGGTTGTTTATATAGCAGGTTAGATTTTCCCTCAAATTCCTTCCTCAATTCCCCACATTTTCCGTCAAATATGATAAAATAAAAAGTATGCGTGGTTTTGTGCAAAAGAGAGTGAAACAAGCTTGTTTGATTGTCTTTTGTAGAAAACACGCAAGAAAAATTTCAGAAAAAATAGGAGACAATTCATGTCAAAACAAGTATTTGAAACGGTTTTTGCTGGCAAGAAACTAGTCGTTGAAACTGGCCAGGTTGCCAAACAAGCCAATGGTGCGGTTGTTGTTCGCTATGGCGACTCAACAGTCCTTACAGCGGCAGTTATGTCCAAGAAAATGGCAACGGGTGATTTCTTCCCACTCCAAGTCAACTATGAAGAGAAAATGTACGCTGCTGGGAAATTCCCAGGTGGCTGGATGAAGCGTGAAGGCCGTCCGTCAACCGATGCGACCTTGACAGCTCGTTTGATTGACCGTCCGATTCGTCCAATGTTTGCGGAAGGCTTCCGTAACGAAGTTCAAGTCATCAACACAGTTCTTTCTTACGATCCAGATGCCTCTGCTCCAATGGCAGCCATGTTTGGTTCTTCATTGGCATTGGCAATCTCAGACATCCCATTCAACGGTCCAATCGCAGGTGTCCAGGTCGGTTATGTCAATGGTGAACTCATCATCAACCCTGACAAGGCTCAGATGGAAGAGTCTCTCCTTGACTTGACAGTAGCTGGTAACAAGGACGCCATCAACATGGTAGAGTCTGGTGCCAAAGAATTGTCAGAAGACATCATGTTGGAAGCACTCCTCAAAGGTCATGAGGCTATTCAAGAACTCCTTGACTTCCAAAATCAAATCGTGGCAGCAGTCGGCAAGGAAAAGGCAGATGTGGAACTTCTTCAAGTGGACCCAGAATTGCAGGCTGAGATTGTCGCAGCTTACAATGACGATTTGAAAAAAGCGGTGCAGGTAGAAGAAAAATTGGCCCGTGAAGATGCGACCAATGCGGTGCGTGAGACCGTCATCGCAGCCTACGAAGAAAAATATGCTGAACACGAAGAATTCGACCGCATCATGCGGGATGTCCATGAAATCTTGGAACTCATGGAGCACGCAGAAGTTCGTCGTTTGATTACAGAAGACAAGGTCCGCCCAGACGGTCGTCGTGTGGATGAAATTCGTCCGCTGGACGCAGAAGTGGACTTCTTGCCAAACGTTCATGGCTCAGGTCTCTTTACCCGTGGTCAAACGCAAGCTCTTTCTGTCTTGACCTTGGCCCCAATGGGTGAAACTCAAATCATCGACGGATTGGACGACGAGTACAAGAAACGCTTCTTGCACCATTACAACTTCCCACAATATTCAGTGGGCTCAACTGGTCGCTACGGTGCACCTGGCCGTCGTGAGATCGGTCACGGTGCCCTTGGTGAGCGTGCTCTCGAGCAAGTTCTACCTAGCTTGGAAGACTTCCCTTACGCTATCCGCTTGGTAGCAGAAGTCTTGGAATCAAACGGTTCTTCATCGCAGGCTTCTATCACAGCTGGTACCCTTGCCCTTATGGCAGGTGGTGTGCCAATCAAGGCACCAGTTGCAGGGATTGCCATGGGTCTGATTTCAGACGGTACCAACTACACTGTCTTGACCGATATTCAAGGTCTTGAGGATCACTTTGGTGACATGGACTTCAAGGTGGCGGGTACTCGTGACGGCATCACAGCCCTTCAAATGGACATCAAGATCGATGGTATCACACCGCAAATCTTGGAAGAAGCCTTGGCACAAGCTAAGAAGGCACGTTTTGAAATCCTTGATGTCATCGAAGCGACAATCCCAGAAGTTCGTCCTGACTTGGCACCAACTGCACCGAAGATTGACACTATCAAGATTGATATAGATAAGATCAAGATTGTTATCGGTAAGGGTGGCGAAACCATCGATAAGATTATTGCAGAAACTGGCGTGAAAATCGATATTGACGAAGACGGTCTTGTGGCGATCTTCTCACCAGATCGCGATGCGATTGAGCGGACCAAGGAAATCATCGCAGGCCTTGTTCGTGAGGCAAAAGTGGACGAAGTCTTCCAGGCAAAAGTTGTCCGTTTGGAGAAATTCGGTGCCTTTGTCAACCTCTTTGACAAGACAGATGCCCTGGTCCACGTTTCTGAAATGGCTTGGACTCGTGTCAATAAACCAGAAGACCTAGTTGAAATCGGCGATATTGTCGATGTTAAAGTCATCAAGATTGATGATAAAGGACGTATTGACGCTTCTATGAAGGCTCTTCTTCCAAAACCAGAAGGTTATGTGGAGCCAGAAAAACGCGAGCGTTCTGACAGACCACGCCGTCATAAAGACAACAAAGAGAAAAAAGATAACAACTTTGGTGAATTCAAATTCCACAAGGTTGAAAAGAAATAAGCTGAGTAGACAAGTTCGGTAGCGGGCTTGTCTTCTCGCTAGAAGGAGTGACTATGGGTTGGTGGAAGGACACCATTGAGATTGTAAAAGAAAAAGATCCGGCAGCACGGACGACCTTGGAAGTTCTTTTGACCTACCCAGGTGTCAAGGCCTTGGCTGCCCACCGTCTGTCCCATTGGATGTGGAAAAAAGGCTTTAAACTCTTGGCTCGGATGCACAGCCAATTTTGGCGCTTTTGGACCAATATTGAGATTCATCCAGGTGCCGAGATTGCTTCGGGAGTCTTCATTGACCATGGAGCTGGTTTGGTTATCGGTGAGACAGCTATTATTGAGTCTGGTGTCATGCTCTACCACGGCGTAACGCTTGGTGGAACAGGAAAGGATACGGGTAAACGCCATCCAACTGTCCGAAAGGGTGCCCTTGTTTCTGCACACGCACAGGTTATTGGACCAGTTGAAATCGGAGAAAATGCTAAAGTGGGTGCAGCTGCCGTTGTCCTAGCCGATGTTCCAGCAGATGTGACAGTGGTCGGTATGCCAGCTAAAATTGTCCGTGTACACGGTCAAAAAGATGAGAAGGTCATTCATGACATGGAAGATGGCCGTGAACACTACACGACTAAGCTTGCGGAATTACGAGAAGCCAGCCACCGTTCGTCACATTTGTAGGAAAGCGGATGGCTGACAGTATGACCTTCTTTGAAGTGGCTATGGCGATTGCAAGAAAATTAGAAAGTACATCATGTTAAAAAAATTAGTAAGACAAAACTGGCCTTATGTGTTGACCTCCATCGCTGGAACAATTCTATCTATCCTTAAGTTTTCCCAAGGAAACTGGCAGCTAGGGATGATTTGGCTGGCAGTGACAGCTTATTGGCTAGTAAAATTGTATCAAAAGTATCAAGTCCTAAAGAATACTCAGAAGTAATGGAGAAACTATGATTAAAATTTACGATACCATGACTCGCAGTTTGCGTGACTTTGTGCCCTTGGAAGAGGGTAAGGTCAAGATGTATGTTTGCGGTCCAACGGTTTACAACTATATCCATATCGGAAATGCCCGTAGTGTCGTGGCTTTTGATACCATCCGCCGCTATTTTGAATACCGTGGCTTTGATGTAGCGTACATTTCTAACTTTACGGATGTGGATGACAAGATTATCAAAGCTGCTAATGAAGCAGGCATGACAACCAAGGAACTTTCTGATAAGTTTATCGCAGCTTTCAAGGAAGATGTGGCAAAGTTAGGTGTCAAACCAGCTACCAAAAATCCTCGCGTTATTGACTACATGGATGAAATCATTGATTTTGTGCAGGTCTTGATTGACAAGGGATACGCTTATGAAGCGGCTGGCGATGTTTATTTCCGTGTGGAAAAGGCTGAGAATTATGCTCGTTTGGCCAACAAAACGCTGCCTGACTTAGAAGCTGGGGCTTCTGGTCGTGTTGAGGGAGAAGGTCAACTCAAAGAACACCCCTTCGACTTTGCCCTGTGGAAAACTGCCAAGCCAGGCGAAGTTTATTGGGAAAGTCCTTGGGGAGCAGGTCGTCCAGGTTGGCATATCGAGTGTTCGGTTATGGCGACAGAGATTTTGGGAGATACCATTGATATTCACGGTGGTGGTGCGGACTTGGAATTCCCTCACCATACCAATGAGATCGCCCAGTCTGAGTGCAAAACAGGGCAAACCTTTGCCAACTACTGGATGCACAATGCCATGCTCAATATCAATGATGAGAAGATGTCCAAGTCCTTGGGCAATTTCCTGACAGCCCATGATATGTTGGAGCAAATTGACGGTCAGGTCTTGCGATTCTTCCTATCGACCCAGCACTACCGCCGTCCACTCAACTACACTGAGAAGGCTATTTCAGATGCGGAAATCAATCTCAAATATCTAAAAAATACTTATACACAACCTGTGCAAAACTCTGTGGATAAGTCAGGTCTTGAATTGCATTTGGCAGCCTTTGAAGCGGCAATGGATGATGATTTCAATGCGGCAAATGGGATTACGGCTATCTTTGACTTTGCCAAATGGATCAACTCTGGCAACTACGATGAAACTGTAAAAGTAGCCTTTGGAAACATGCTGCAAGTGTTCGGTATTGTCTTTGAAGAAGAAGTCTTGGACAGCGAGATTGAAGCATTAATAGAAGAACGTCAAGCAGCGCGTGCCAATCGGGATTTTGCGACGGCTGACCGCATTCGTGATGAATTGGAAGCCCAGGGCATCAAGCTCTTGGATACCAAGGATGGTGTGAGGTGGACACGTGACTAAGGCAGTAGATGTCAATCTCATCAACGGTATTGCCCTGGCTTTTGAAGGGGATGCTGTCTATTCCATGTATATCAGACGGCACTTGATTTTCAAGGGGCTGACCAAGCCTAATAAATTGCACGGTGAGGCTAACAAATACGTCTCGGCTAAGGCTCAGGCAAGCCTGATTTCTGCCCTCTTAGAAGCTCAGCTATTGACCGAAAAAGAGGAAGAAATCTACAAGCGGGGGCGTAATGCCAATAGCCACACCAAGGCTAAGAATGCGGATGTGGTCACCTATCGAATGTCCACAGGTTTTGAGGCGGTTTTGGGCTATTTGCACATGACCGAGCAGATGGAACGCCTGGATGAACTGGTGGGCTGGTGTATTGAGTTTGTAGAAAATAATTAACTAAGACAATGAGGAGGGAAACTTCCTCTTTTTTGTTTTCTCTAAACTAAAGTTCTTTTTATCTGATTTAAAGAAGGGGACCATGAGGGCTTGAAGGTCATATTTTTCCTCTGTACAATGGAATTAATAAAACCTGATAAACTTCGTGTGATAGCTGTTCTATCAAAGGTAGCATGTGCCAACTATGATCTGGAAAGGAGTAAATTGAGAATAGCTGTAGCACTAGAATTGTGTAGGAGGAAAATATGACAAAATGTGATTTCGACAAACGTGAGCGATTCGGTATTCGAAAATTTACAATAGGTGCCTGTTCTGTTTTGATTGGTGCGACCTTATTTGGGACACAGGTTTCTGCGGACCAGCTAGAAAATGTGGACAGCTTGTCAGAGCCAGCTGTTGAGCTCTCTTCGGTAGGGAACGAACATGTGGAAAAGACCGAAGCTGAGGAAGGAATATCACCAATTTCAGCAGATGAGAAAGCGGTGACCGAAGAGTTGAATGGAGAAGTATCTGTATCAGATAGTAGAGAAGAAAAACTACCTTCAACTCCGTCTGATAATCCAGAAAATAAACTAGAGGATACAGAGGAAGCGGAAGATAAAGAGATAGATTCTTCGGATTTTGGTCTGTTGCTTTCTGATTTTCCTCAGGTAGAGGATCAAGGAATTCGTCCGAAAGAGATTAAGTTTGACAACTGGGATCAGGTGCTTGCCTGGGAGCCGGGTGCTCGTCCAGATGATGATTTGAACCGTGCTTCTGTAGAGTTGGTTGAGCGCTTTAGAGGGCATGTCGTCAATGAGAGAGCCAATGAGAATGCAAAGGTAGAAGCTCTTTCAAATACCAACTCTAAGGCGAAAGACCATGCCTCTGTTGGGGGAGAAGAGTTTAAAGCCTATGCCTTTGATTACTGGCAGTATATTGATTCAATGGTATTTTGGGAAGGCTTGATTCCTAGCCCAGACGTCATTGATGCTGGACACCGCAATGGTGTGCCTGTTTTGGGAACGATTTTCTACAATTGGTCCAGTAGTATTGAAGACCAAGAGAAGTTTGTGGCTTCTATGAGACAGGATCCTGATGGAAGTTTTCCTGTGGCTCGTAAGTTGGTAGATATGGCAAAATACTATGGTTTCGATGGTTATTTCATTAATCAAGAGACTACAGGAAGCATGGTTCAACCATTAGGGGAAACAATGAGAAACTTCATGCTCTATACCAAGGAATATGCAGAATCGATTGGTTATCCGATTACGTATTCTTGGTATGATGCCATGACCTACGAATATGGTCGCTATCACGAAGATGGTTTGGGTGAGTACAACTATCCGTTTATGGAAAAGGAAGGAGACAAGGTCCCTGCGGATCGTTTCTTTGCGAATTTTAACTGGACACGGGCGAAAAATAACTATTCAATCGAAGTGGCGAAACGAATCGGTCGAGATCCATTTGATATTTTTGCTGGATTTGAATTGCAACGGGGAGGCTCTTACAAAACGCAAATTAACTGGGATGCTCTGTTTGATGAAAATGGGAAATTGAAATTATCACTCGGTCTGTTTGCGCCAGATACCATTACAAGTTTGGGTGCGACGGGTGAGGATTATCATGAGAATGAGAATATCTTCTTTACAGGCTATCAAGGTGATCCAACCAAGCAGAAACCTTCGGATAAAAATTGGTATGGCTTGGCAAATCTCATTGCGGATAAGACGGCTATTACAAGCAGTAATTTCAATAGTTCCTTTAATACAGGGCACGGGAAAAAATGGTTTGTAGATGGCAAGGTTGCCAAGGATGGGGAATGGAATTATCGCTCTGTGTCTGGTATTTTACCAACCTGGCGGTGGTGGATTGAAGCAAGTGGTGAAAAGCTTGCTGCGGCTTATGATTTTGATGATGCCTATAATGGGGGCAACTCTCTTCGTTTTACAGGCAATTTGGAAAAGAATGGTAAGCAGGAAGTTAAGTTGTATTCCACCAAGATTCCTCTATCAGAAACAAGTCGTTTAAGGGTTGCGCACAAAGGAGGGCAAGGTGCAAATATCTCCCTAGCTCTAGCGCTTGAACCAGATTATCAATTTGCGAATAAAGAAGCGTGGCGCTTGCTTAAACTATCAGGAGATTGGCAAGATCAGACTTTTGATTTATCTAGTCTGGCAGGAAAGACAGTGTACGGTATCCAAGTGGTTGTTGAAAATGAAGCAGCGCTGTCGGATTTTGATTTTCGTTTAGGGCAGTTGGCTGTTTATGACCAAGAAAATTCACCTACTGCACCGAAAGATGGCCAAGTCCTTGCTAAGCGATTGAAGAATGCCCAAGATGCTGAAGCTGTGATTAGCTTTACAGGGACAGATGATGCAGACTATTATGAAGTCTATGCGCAGGTTGACGGACAGTGGAAATTGCTGACAGGTTCTTCTAATACAAGGATTTACCTCCCTCAGCTAGTTCGTTCTGCTCAGGCAGAAGGTCGAACCCAGGCTTTGAAAGTTCATGCCGTTGGGAAAAACGGTTTGCGTTCGGAAGCTGGGGAGTTTATCTTTGATTGGGAAATGACGGTGAAAGATACTAGCCTTCCTAAACCATTGGCAGAAAACATTGTTCTCGGAGCAGAAGTCATCGGTTCAAGTTTTGCAAAAAAAGAAGGTGGAGAAGGCATTGAGGGCATGTTGAATGGGACCATCACCAGTCTGTCAGATAAATGGTCTTCCCATCAATTGAGTGGCCATGTAGATATTCGTTTGACCCAACCTCGGACAGTCGTGCGATGGGCTATGGATCATGCTGGTGCAGGTGGTGAATCGGTCAATGATGGCTTAATGAACACCAAGGATTTCGATCTCTATTATAAAAATGAGAATGGTGACTGGGTGTTAGCCAAAGAAGTTCGTGGCAATCGTGATCATGTAACAGACATCGTATTGGACAAGCCAATTCGAGCGCAGGAATGGCGTTTGGATGTCTTGACTTCTGATAATGGCACTCCTTGGAAGGCCATTCGTATTTATAATTGGCGTATGTATGAAGAATTGGACATGGAGACACAAAACATTCCGATGACCCATGCTGTTGCTCGCCATCTCGGTAATCATCAGATTCAAGTAGGTTTCAAGGATGTCCCTGCCAATCGGAAAATAGCACTTTATTCTAGTTCAGATGCCGTAAAACCACTGGCAGAATTGGAATCGACAGAGTCAGGAAATCTTATATTCGACCCGATTCGCTTTGAGTCCCTGCCTGAGTTCATTTACTACCGTACTCTGGAGGAAGGAAAGGATTGGAGCAATCTATTGGCCATTCGCGTTCCGCAAGGTGAAAAAGTCGTGAAAGCGATGGAATGGATAGCTCCCCTAGAGAAAAAAGTTTACCGACAAGGTAGTCCTTTATCGCTTGCAGGAGCACAATTCCGTGTAGCTTTTGAAGGAGATTGGCCTGCTGAACGAGTGAATACCACCAATCCGGCAGTTACAGTAAGGGGATATGATCCGCAAAAATTAGGTGAACAAACATTGACCGTTTCTTATCTAGGCGAAACACTTGCTCAGCCACTGACGGTATATGTTGTTGAAGATATAGCCCAAGGTGAGAAAAAAGCAGTCGGTCTAGAAATCCAACAGTTACCAAAAGTGCAGTATGTTGTAGGAGATGATTTGGATATCACAAATGGTCGATTTGTTATTATCTATGACGATGAGTCAACTCAGTCCTTCTCTTTGACAGAAGCTGGAGTAGAAATTGTTGGTTTCGATTCCCGTAAAGAGGGGCGTCAGAGCCTAGGTTTACGGTATGCTGGTTTGGAGACTTCATTTGATGTCCTTGTTTCACCGAAGCCAATCGTCAATGATGAGTATCTAAAGCAGAAAATAGCAGAAATTGAGGCTCTACAAACCCAAACAGCCTATCTCTATTCTAGTGAGCAGACACAACTTGCCTTGCAAACTGCCTTGGAAGAAGCTCAGTCTGTGGTAGCAGATACCAATCGGACAGTCGAGCAGGTTGAAGCCGCTCAAACTCTTTTAGAGAAACAGTTAGGAGAGCTGGATGGGGAGAAACTTTACCAAGCAGATCTTGGACGTCTCAATCAGCTAATCCAAGAGGTGAAAGGAATAGATACGCCTATAAATTCTTCTGAGCTGAGTTCTTTACTTGAAAAAACTGAGAAAATTTTGGGTTCAGATAGTATTCGTCCAGATGAGATGAAGGAGCTGCTCAATGAATGGACTGATTTGTTTGAACAGTCTAGTCTGGTAACGCATGTCGGTACAAGAGATTCGATGGAGTCTAAGAATTTACTGACTCCTGAAAAACCGAGGATGGATTTGACCTATGAGCTGGTGCCGAGACAAGTCATCAAACGGACCAGCACTGATTTGCCACTGGGCAAAGAGCGAATTGTTCAGGAGGGGGCGGATGGTCAAATGATGGTAGCTCACCTAGTCTATAGTGATGGCCGTCGCGAGCTGTATTCACGAACAGTTGCTAATGAGAGTCAGCCGAAAATAGTGGAGGTCGGCAGCGGTTTGCCTATCCAGCAGGAGAAGACTTTAATGGTAGAAAATAGCCCGCAGGTTGAAAAGCAGATCAGAGATGCTTCTCTGCAGAAGAGCGGTCTTCCACAAACTGGTGATACCTATCAGGAGAAGTATGTCCTTCTTGGGTTAGTTGGTATGGCTCTGGCTGGCCTATCTCAGTTAGCTAAGCTCAGAAAGCAAGGTGAATAAAATAAATAGTCAGGGTTTGTTCCCTGACTATTTATTGTTCTAAGAGTATGGCTCCTTACTTGGAAGTATAGATAGGTCAAATTCTAGGCAGTTTGATTTTATCAGTTGGTCATGCTTGATGGTTTGGATGACTTGTGTGTCTAATGAAACTTGCTTGACAAATTGGAAATTTGCATCGCTCTTTGGAGTAGAAATGGTCAGCTTGTGTTGATCTGCAAGTAGCAAGTCTACTTCCTTAAAATGCGGTAGTCCGATTTGGTAGTCAGCTTTTCCTGGACAGACAGGATAGAAGCCTAGACAGGAGAAAATGTACCAGGCTGAAAGGCTACCATTATCCTCGTCACCTGGATAGGCTTGAAAACCTGTCTTGAAAGCTGTTTGTCTGATTTTGTGAATGAGCAGACTAGTGTATTCTGGTTTGGTGGACCATTGGAAAAGATAAGGGATATGGAAGCTCGGTTGATTTGAAATAGCAAGCTGACCGAGATTGGCTTGTGCCATTTCAGACATTTCGTGGATTTCGTAGCCGTACTGTTCAGGTGAGAAAAAAGCTTCCTGATTGCACAGTTGGATGAGGTAGGTGGTAAAGGCTTCTTTTCCGCCCATCAATTCGATCAGTCCATCGATGTCATGAAAGACAGACAGGGTTGCTTGTAGGGCAGAACATTCGGCATAGTCTCTTCCCCAGCTTAGAGGGGAAAAATCTGCTCGGAATTGTTTCTGTCTATCCTTGGCACGCATGAGACCTGTTTGGCTATCGAATAACTGTCGGTAGCCCAGGCTCATTTGAGCGTACTGCTTAGCCAGTTGGTCCTGCTCCAGTTTTTCTGCTACTTGGCTGATAGCCCAATCACTGTAGGCATAATCAAGAGAATGGCTCACAGATTCGTTGAAATCAAGAGGGAGATAGTTTAACTGGCGGTAAATCTGACTACCATGGCGACCGTAGCGCTGATCCGCATCGGTCTTTTGACTGGTTTCTATCATGGCCTGGAGAAAATCTTCCATCAAATCAGGAACAAGTCCCTTGCAGGCCGCATCAGCAATGACTCCATCTACAAGAGTTCCTGGCATGATACCGCGTTCGTCTGGTGATAGCCATTTGGGTAAAAATCCAGTATCTCGATAGTGTTGGAGAATGCCGTGGAGAAACTCTTCCAAATAGTCTGGGTAGATAAGTGAAAGCAGGGGATAGGAGGAACGGAAGGTGTCCCAGTAGCCGTTGTTGGTGAAAAATTTGCCTAGTTTGGCCTGGTTGCTGATAGGGTCAAAATGAATGGCTTGTCCATCAGGACTAGGTTCGTAGAAAGTCTGTGGGTAAAGTAGGCAACGATAGAGGCAGTGGTAGAAGAAATTGATGTCTTCTGTTTTTTTGTCACGAATCTGAACACGGCCCAGTAGTTGGTTCCAGTTGCTTTCCGCCTGTTTTTGGGCTTGGGGGAAGTCAGGAACATCTTTCAATAGAAAGGCGGCCTGCTCAGGGCTGATAAAAGAGGTAGCCAAACGCCCCTTGATAGAAGTGCTTGAGAAGTTGATGCGAAGGTGCAAATCTTCTCCCACCACTTCCGTTTTAGCTATCTTGCGATCCTTGACCAGATGGTAACATTCTGTTATTTCCTCTTCAAATTCTAGGAGAGCATACATGCAGAAATCAGGGGATTGGCAGGCGCTGACCTGAAAAATCTGAATGAGCAATTGATGAGGATTGAGCAGTCGATAAATGGATTTTCCAGATGAATAGAAGACTATTCCGACAGGCTGGTTAGCAAAAGACGCTATCTCAAAACTGGATCCGTATCGGCTGGGAGCTAAACGGCTTATCAAGCGATAGCGGTTGGATTGTAATTGAAGAAGGTCAGGTCGGAAAACAGCCTGATCCAGTTGGTAGCTAGATTGACGGTGAAAGAGGCTATCTCGGCTTAATTCGCCTGTGACAGGCGTCAATAGGAGGGAGGAAAAATCTCCCAACCAAGGACTGGGTTGATGGGTCAAGCGAATGCCTTGATAGACAGGTTCATAGGGATTGAACCACCAGTTTCCAGTCTGGTCGCTGGTCTGGGGAGCAAAATAATTCATGCCGAAAGGGGCACCTGTCAATGGCAGGGTATTTCCGTTTGAAAAGGCATGTGAGTTATAAGT
The DNA here is from genome assembly GCF_902702775.1 of Streptococcus suis. Taxonomy (NCBI): domain Bacteria; kingdom Bacillati; phylum Bacillota; class Bacilli; order Lactobacillales; family Streptococcaceae; genus Streptococcus; species Streptococcus suis. The sequence continues at coordinate 1,906,460 of NZ_LR738724.1, read as the reverse complement.
ACCATAGCGGGTGTCAATGGTTGAAACGATGGAGGTATGCATAGGTTATCCTTTTCTTTTTTATTTTATCGTCATTTAGTTGACTTTTATTACTTAGACATAAGAGGAAACTCCGTTTCCTTATTTCCAACTTCAAACACTCCACTGGAGTGTTTGAACTCGCCTTGCCTGATTGAAACAGTCTGGGGGATACGAATAGTCCGGTGGACTATTCGTACCTGAGCCTGAAAACAAAAAAGCGAAGTACATCAGCTGGTCACCTAGAAACAAGAAAAGCATTGAGTTATGTCTGCGGCTTTTGAAGCGAACTTGGTTCGCACTATCTCCAGCCTTCAAAGGTTTCCCAAACCTTTGAAGCGAGTATTAAAAGTAAACTAAAAGACGATATTGATAACAAGTAGTGTCATTCTAATTATATAGAGAAAGGGAGCAAAAAGAAAGCGGTTTCTAAAACTGGCAATATTTGTGTAAAAATGCGTTTAATTTGTGTATAGGATTTGCATTTGGAATTGTATAGACTGATACTAGGAACCTTGTGTCCAATGAAAATGATATGGACTTGCCAGATAGAGGTTGGAAGAAGTCTGAGCAAAGGATGAAAAGGAGAAATCATGTTTTATACAAAAGAAATCATAGAGAAGTGGCTAACGGACATTCAGAAGAAAACAGCAGATCACCCAAGTTGGGGGAGTGTATTTGAAAGGTGTTACACGGATACGCTTGATAGGACCATTAGTCAGCTGGAGGATGGGACTACTTTTGTCTTAACAGGGGACATTCCAGCCATGTGGTTGAGGGACTCGACAGCCCAGGTCAAACCCTATCTAGCCCTAGCAGGCAAGGATGAGACATTGCGCCAGATGATTGTAGGTCTGGTAGAGCGGCAAATGGCCTTTATTTTGATGGATCCTTATGCCAATGCCTTTAATCAGGCAGCCAATGGACATGGGCACCAGACTGACCACACTCAGATGGGACCCTGGATTTGGGAGCGAAAATATGAAGTGGATTCCCTCTGCTATCCCCTTCAATTAGCCTATCTACTTTGGAAAGCGACAGGGGAAACCAGCCATTTTAACCAGACCTTCTTTGGGGCAGCTGAAAAAATTGTTCAACTCTGGAAATTGGAGCAGCACCATGAAAACTCCCCTTATAGCTTTGAACGGGACACTGACCGGCTAGAGGATACCCTCACGCACCAAGGGAAAGGGGCTCCCTGCGCCTATACAGGGATGACTTGGTCTGGTTTTCGTCCAAGCGATGATGCCTGTATCTACCCTTACCTCATCCCCTCAAATATGTTTGCGGTCGTCGTCTTGGGCTATTTAGGGGAAATAGCAGAGCAGTTTGCCAGTGAGGAGTTCTCAGATTTAGCTGAAGGTGCCAGACAGTTGGCGCAGGAAATTGACCAGGGGATTCGGACCTTCGGGCTGACCAAGAATCAGGCGGGAGAAACTATTTTTGCCTATGAAGTGGACGGATTGGGCAATCAGTCGATCATGGATGATCCCAATGTCCCTAGCTTGTTGGCGGCTCCCTATCTAGGATATTGTTCCAAAGATGATCCTATCTATTTGGCAACCCGTCGGACTATTTTAAGTCAAGAAAATCCCTATTACTATGAGGGAGACTATGCTGCGGGTCTTGGTTCCAGTCATACCTTCTATCGCTATATTTGGCCGATTGCCTTGGCTATTCAAGGATTGACGACGGATGACAAGGAAGAAAAAGCGCGCTTATTGGATACCATGGTGGCCTGTGATGGCGGTACAGGACTGATGCATGAGAGTTTCCATGTGGATGATCCGACGCTTTACTCTAGGGAGTGGTTCTCCTGGGCAAATATGATGTTTTGCGAATTGGTTTTAGATTATTATGATATACGACCGGAGGAATAAAATGGGAAAAGAAACGGTTCATATTATTTCACATAGCCACTGGGATAGGGAGTGGTATCTTCCTTTGGAAGAACATCGGATGCGCTTAGTAGAGCTATTTGATGACTTATTTGACTTATTTGAAACAGATCCTGAGTTTCGGAGTTTTCATCTAGATGGTCAGACCATTGTTCTAGATGACTATCTGGAAATTCGTCCGCAGAATCGAGAATTATTGAAGAAATACATTCAAGACAGTCGGCTGATTATTGGACCCTTTTACATCTTGCAGGATGATTACCTCATCACCAGCGAGGCCAATATGCGCAATACCCTTCTGGGCCACTTGGAAAGCAAGAAGTGGGGACAGGCTCCGAAGATTGGCTACTATCCAGATACTTTTGGCAATATGGGGCAGGCTCCTCAGCTACTGCGTCAGGCTGGTATAGATGTGGCCTTGTTTGGTCGTGGGGTTAAACCAGTTGGCTTTGATAATCAGGTTCTGGGAGATGACCAATTCCAGTCCACTTTCTCGGAGATGATTTGGGAGGGGGCAGATGGCAGTCAGGTTCTGGGAATTTTATTTGCTAACTGGTACAGCAATGGCAATGAAATCCCAGTTGATGAGGAGGACGCGCGTGTTTTCTGGGAGAAAAAATTTGCAGATGTCCGCAAATACGCTTCAACCTCCCACTATCTGCTGATGAATGGCTGTGATCACCAGCCTGTCCAGAAAAATCTCAGCCAAGCTTTGCGACTGGCTCGAACATTGTATCCAGATATAGACTTTGTTCATTCAAGCTTTGAAGAATACATAGCTGCTGTCAAGGAAGAGTTACCCGAGGACCTTAGCCGCGTCAAGGGAGAATTGACTAGCCAGGAAACAGATGGCTGGTACACCTTGGCAAATACGGCCTCTTCGAGAATCTATCTCAAGCAGGCCAATGACCAAGCCAGTCAGCTTTTGGAACAAGTTGTAGAACCCTTGGTGGTGATGACAGGAGATAAGGTGCCGAGAGATGAGTTGCGCTATGCCTGGAAACTCTTGTTGCAGAATGCCCCCCATGATAGCATCTGTGGTTGTAGCGTAGACCAGGTGCATAGTGAGATGGAAACTCGCTTTAAGAAGGTCAAGCAAGTCGCTCATTTCCTGAGCCAGCGCTCCCTAGACAGGTGGGAAAAGCAGGTGGATTCTAGCCAATTAGACGGCTTACTATTTACGGTTTTCAATACTACAGCCTGCCGACAAACCCAGCTAGTGGAGGTTGATTTGCTTGTTGAACAGGAAGATTTCCGAGATGGGCAGTTAGAACAACATTTCCAATCCATGGCAGCTATTTCTCTGCCAGCCTTGGGTCTCTTTACCAGTCAAGGCCAAGAGCTGGAAGCAACCATTGAAGATCTAGGTGTCAACTTCCGCTACGATTTACCAAAAGATGCTTTTCGCTCTGCCAATTTTGCCCGCCAGATTCGTGTCCGCTTTGTAGTGGAAAATCAGGCACCATTTTCATGGCAGACCTATCAAGTCAAGCCGATTGGTGACACTAGGGTGAATAGCCGTTTAAGTGAACAGTTTGAGAATGATTACTACCGTATTGACGTGGTGGATGGTCAGCTCTTACTAGAAGACAAGAGAAGGGGTCAAGCCTATAAAGACTGGCTACGGTTTGAAGATTGTGGAGATTTGGGTAATGAATACATCTTTATGGCGCCTAAGAATGATCAACCAATCGATGGTCAGATAGAGGACTTCGGTCTTGTCTACCAAACAGAAGCAGTCAGCATTGCCAAGGTCATTCATCGTTTGCAACTGCCTATAGCTATGGAAACAAGTCTGGAAGATGAACAGAAGCGCCTGATAGAATTTAAACATCGAACCTCTCAAAGGAGTCAGGAAAAGAAAGACCTGCTCCTTACCACCTATCTGACCCTCTACCGCCATCAACCACACATTCGCATCCAGACCAATTTCCACAACCAAATCAAGGACCATCGCTTACGAGCTGTCTTTGATATTGGTATAGAAGCTGAGAACCACTTGGCGGATTCTATCTTTGAAGTCGTTGAACGTCCAAATCAGCCTCATCCAGCTTGGGAAAATCCGTCCAATCCTCAACGTCATCGTAGTTTTATTTGTCTATCAGATGGTCGACAAGCCATGACCGTTTCGAGTAAGGGCCTACATGAGTATGAAATCCTAGACAGGGGCAAGATAGCTTTGACACTACTTCGTGCGACTGGAGAGTTGGGAGATTGGGGCTACTTCCCAACACCAGAAGCCCAGTGTTTGAGGGAATGTCAGTTGGATTATGCTCTTGAAATTTGCTCGGTAGAGGAAGGTTTTGCCAGCTTCCAAAGAGCTCAAGCCTTCCAAGGACACCTGCTAACCAAACAAGTAACCAGCCATAGTGGACACTTGCCTTGCAATCATCAGTTTTTGAATCATCCAGCACTGGAAGAGGATTGCTTATGTGTGACTTCTTTGAAGGTGGCAGAAACTTCGGACCGCATCCTGCTCCGTTATTACAATATGAGCCAGGAGCAGTTAGCAGGCTGGAGCGAGTGGACTGAAGGGGTTGATTTGCTAGAAGAACCACTAGAGGTTTTGCCGGTTAGGATTGAACCTCAGGCAATCCGAACAGAGGTCGTTGGCTATCTTGAAAAGGAGAAAGAATATGGTAGTAGCTTGTTTTGATATTGGAGGTACGGGCATAAAGGCGGCCCTGATTGGTTCAGATAAGCAGATCAACCATCGACAGGAATGGCCAACACCGGCCAGTTTAGCAGAATTATTGGCGCTTATGGACAGTGTTATTCAGCCGGTAGGCGGCTTGGAGGCCATTTCCCTCAGTATACCTGGAGCGGTAGACCTTGAAACAGGTATTATCCAGGGGCTGAGTGCGGTTCCTTATATCCATGGTGTATCTTGGTATGACTTATTAAGTCAGTATGGCTGTCCTGTTTATTTGGAAAATGATGCCAATTGTGTCGGTCTGAGTGAATTGGCTGTTGATGACCAGTTATCGACCTTTGCCTGTGTCGTCTGTGGGACAGGTATCGGTGGTGCCTTGATTGTGGATAGAAAACTCATTCGAGGGAGACAAGGTTTCGGTGGCGAATTTGGCTATATGCTGATTGCTACTGGAAAGGGACCTCTAAAAAACTGGTCCCAACTGGCTTCTACTGGAAGTTTGGTCAGACAGGTTGCTAGTCAGTATGAGGAAGCTGTGGAAGATTGGAACGGGAAGCGGATTTTTGAACTAGCAGAACAGGGAGATGAGGTATGTCAATTAGCCATTGAAGAAATGACACGCAATCTGGCCTATGGCATTTTAAATATCTCCTATTTCCTGGAACCAGAAGTGCTGGCTATCGGCGGCTCTATCAGCCAGAATCCAGTCTTTATCCAAGTCATTCAGGAGCAACTAGAGGCTATACAAAAGGAATATCCAGAAGAATTTCCTTATCTACCTGCTATTCGTGCCTGTCACTATCAGCAGGATGCCAATCTCATGGGTGCTTATATGAAGACCCTACAATAAGGAGAAATGATGATGTTACAAATAAACCATTCGTTACAACAGTCGGAGGGGGGCTTGGAAGAGATTTGTTCTGGGCTGGGTTTGGATTGCCAGTTAGAACTTGAAGTCGATGGCAAGGAGAGTTTGCGGATTGAAGGTTCAGCAGGTTCTTACCGTATCCGTGCGCCCAAAGAACACATGATTTATAGAGGCTTGCTTGTTTTGGCCAGTCAGTTGGCTCAGGGCGAGACTGATATACAGATCCAGGAAAGACCTGCCTACCGTCAACTCGGTTTTATGGAAGATTGTTCTCGAAATGCTGTCCTGACGGTTGAAGCCAGTAAGATCTTGATTAGACAACTGGCCTTGATGGGCTACAGCCATTTCCAACTTTATATGGAAGATACCTACCAACTGCGTGAGGAACCCTATTTTGGCTATTTCCGAGGGGCCTATACAAGAGAAGAATTGCAGGCTATTGAGGAGGAGTGCCACCGTTACGGTATGGAATTTATTCCCTGTATCCAGACCTTGGCCCATCTGATTGCCTACCTCAAGTGGAATATATCATCTATTCAGGCCATTCGAGATGTGGACAATATTCTCTTGATTGGGGATGAGAGGACCTATGCCTTGATTGATAAGATGTTTGAGGCCTTGTCCTATCTGAAAACACGAACCATTAACATCGGTATGGATGAGGCTCACTTGGTTGGGCTGGGGCAATACCTCAATCAGCATGGCTATCAGAAACGAAGTCTGATTATGTGTCAACACTTGGAACGGGTCTTGGATATTGCTGACAAGTATGGTTTCCATTGTAGTATGTGGAGTGATATGTTCTTCCAGTTGTTGACAGCGAGTAAGGATTATACTGGTCAGTTGGAAATTGACTCGGAAATTCAGGCTTACTTGGATCGTCTCAAGGACAGAGTGACCTTGATTTATTGGGATTACTATCAGACCAGTCGTGAGAGTTATGCTCAAAAACTAGTAAGTCATCAGCAGTTGGGAGAACAGATTGCTTTTGCTGGTGGGGCTTGGAAGTGGATTGGTTTTACTCCTGATAATGATTTCAGTATGCGGATTGCACCAGAAGCCCATGCTGCCTGCCAAGAATATGGTGTCCAAGAAGTGACGGTGACCGCTTGGGGAGATAATGGTGGGGAATGTGCCACCTTCTCGATCTTGCCGAGTCTTCATGCTTGGGCAGAACTCCAGTACCGAGGAAATTTGGACTGTCTGGCTGAGCATTTCTATCAACTACACCAAGTTTCCCTAGATGACTTCCTGCAACTGGATTTACCAAATAAGACACCTAGCCACCCAGGTCCAGGTCATCACGGTTTCAACCCTAGTCGCTACATCTTGTATCAGGATATTCTCTGCCCCTTGTTGCAAGAGCATATTGATGCCGAAAAAGATAGTGCCTTTTATCAAGAATTAGCGCCTAGATTGGCAGAGATTGGAAGCCGATCCAAGGGCTATGCCTATCTCTTTGATACTCAGGCTAAGTTGTGTCAGGTTTTGGCGACCAAGGCGGCAATTTCGGCAGGTATTCGTCAGGCCTACCAGGAAGGAAATCGTCAGGTCTTGGCAGAGCAAGTTGACGGTTTGCAGCAGCTTAGGATAGACCTAGAAAGCTTCTATCAGGCGCTCAGCTACCAATGGATGGTAGAGAAGAAGGTGTTTGGTCTGGATACGGTGGACATTCGCCTAGGGGGCTTGGATGCCCGCATTCGCCGAGCAATCCAGCGGTTGCAAGCCTATCTGAACAATGAAGTGCCTAAACTAGATGAACTAGAAGTGGCTATTCTCCCTTACGATGACTTCCATCAGGACAAGGGTTTTCGTGCGACAACTGCCAACCAATGGCAGATTATTGCGACGGCTTCAACCATCTACACAACCTAGTGATATTCGAGCTCGAAAGGGCTCGATTTTTTATGCAAATGTTGATTAGCAACCCAGATTTTCTTTGTTTTTTACAGAAGATATATCGGTTGTTATATACACCTATAATTTGTAGAATTTTGCCTATAATGTGGCAATTCACAGTTGGCCCAATCAGGAGTAAACTAATAATGTAAAGGTTCATAATAGAAAGGAGCTATGATGAAAGACCTCATAAAAAATCTAAAACAAAATGCCATTTTTTTCCTAATGGTATTGCCAGGAGTCATCTGGCTCATTCTATTTTTCTATATTCCAGTATTTGGCAATGTGATTGCTTTTAAGGACTATCGCCATACAGGTAACGGTTTTTGGGATAGCCTCATACAAAGTAAGTGGATAGGATTGGATAATTTTAAATTTCTATTTCAGTCATCCGATGCCTATATCATCACAAGAAATACCATCTTATATAATCTTGGTTTTATCGTGTTAGGGCTAATATTTGCAGTAGGTATTGCCATTATCTTTAGTGAGATGCGGTCGAAGAAGCTGGTAAAGATCTACCAGACCACAACCTTGTTCCCTTATTTCCTTTCTTGGGTCATTATCAGTTTCTTCGTTTACGCATTTTTGAGTCCAGATAAAGGATTGATAAACAATATTCTCAAAGGAATGGGGATGGATCCTATCAACTGGTACAGCACACCGACCTATTGGCCCTTCATCTTGCTTTTCTTAGGAATTTGGAAAGGTTTGGGCTACAACAGTATTATTTATTATGCAACCATTATGGGCATTGATCCAACCTATTATGAAGCTGCGATTGTGGATGGAGCGACCAAGTGGCAACGCATCCGCTATGTCACCCTTCCTCAGTTAATGCCTCTGATGACTATTTTAACGATTCTGGCTGTCGGAAATATTTTCCGAGCAGACTTTGGCCTTTTCTATCAAATTCCGAAAAATTCAGGTCCTCTCTTCAATGTGACTCAAGTCCTTGATACCTATGTTTATCGTGGAATTGCAGGAACAGGGGACATCGGTATGGCTATCGCGGCAGGCCTCTATCAATCTGTTGTCGGCTGTATCTTGGTGGTAGTGACCAACCTGATTGTTCGTCGCTTTGATAAGGAATCAGCCTTATTCTAGGAGGGGAGTATGAAAAAAAAGAAACAAATCACTTCTGTTTCTATTCATTCATTTAGTAAGAAAACAGATCTATTTTTCTCAAGTTTACTAGGGATATTTGCCCTATCCTGTACCCTTCCCTTCATATTTGTTATCATCATTTCTATGACAGATGAGACAAGCTTGGCTATCAACGGCTATTCTTTCTGGCCAGAGCAATGGAGTTTGGCAGGTTATGAATATCTCTTTCAATTGAAAGATCAGATTCTCCAAGCCCTCTTTATCACCTTCTTTGTGACCATTGTAGGGACGAGTTTGAATGTCTTCTTCACCGTTCTTTACGCCTATGCCATTTCGAGAAACAGTTTCAGATACAGACGATTTTTTACCCTGATGGCTCTCTTTACCATGCTGTTTAGCGCAGGGACCATTCCAACCTATATCGTCATGACCTCGTTTTTAAATCTCAAAGATACAGTGGCAGCCTTGATTCTACCCATGCTGCTGTCTCCTTTCAATATCATGGTGATGAGGTCCTTCTTTAGAAAGACTATTTCTGAGTCTATTATCGAATCCGCCAGGATTGACGGGGCCAGTGAATTTCGGATTTTCTTCCAAATCTGCTTGCCACTAACCCTACCAGGTATCGCAACCATCGCTCTCTTTACAGCCCTTGCTTTTTGGAATGACTGGTACAACGCTCTCCTCTATATCCAGAGCGATAACCTTTTCCCCCTCCAATACCTGCTGATGAAAATTCAAGCAAACATTCAATATCTCTCTGAAAATGCTGCCGCGGCAGCGGCTATGTCATCAGAAGTTGCAGGGGCCCTTCCAAAAGAAGCAACACGTATGGCTATTGTGGTCGTATCGACTCTACCAATTGCCTGTCTCTATCCTTTCTTCCAACGTTACTTTGTCAAAGGTTTGACAATTGGCGGAGTCAAGGAGTAGAGACATCACTCTAGCTTAACAATCGTATTCCATACTTCATTATCTAAAAAATAGAAAGGAACAGCCAAATGAAAACATGGAAAAAATTTGCCTACTCCTGCGTGACACTTGCGTCCGCAGCTGCCCTTGCCGCTTGTGGTAGTCTGACTGGAAATAAGACCGCATCAAGTAGCGCTACAACAGAAGATGGATTGACAAACATCCTCATGTATCAAATCGGAGACGCACCGAAAAACATTGATGTTCTTTTGGAAAATGCCAATAAGATTATCGAAAAAGAAGCAGGTGCCCATCTAGACATCAAGTATATCTCATGGGGTGACTATAAGGATAAAATGGCCATTATTACCTCATCTGGTGAGGAATATGATATTGCCTTTGCAGACAACTATATTATCAATGCGCAAAAAGGAGCTTATGCTGATTTAACAGAACTTTACAAGAAAGAAGGCAAGGCTCTCTATGACATTATTGACCCTGCCTACATCAAAGGAAATACCATCGACGGAAAAATCTACGCAGTCCCTGTCATCGGTAACGTAGCTAGTCAACAGATGCTTTCCTTCAACCAAGACATGGTTGATAAGTATGGTTTTGACATTTCCAAAGTAGATAGCTACGATGATGTGGAAAGCATGTTGGCAACCATCAAAGAAAAAGAAGCAGATGTGACACCATTTGCCTGGGTAAAATCTAGCAAACCATCAACAGACGGTTTGGAATATCCAGCTGGAAATGAGTTACCATTTGCTATCGACTTGAAAGGCGACACTACAAAAGTGGTAAACCCATTTGAAGTGGACCGTCACATGAATAACCTTCGTACCATTCACAAATACTATAAGGCTGGCTACATTATGGCAGATGCAGCGACTACTGATGCAACCTTCTCACTTGATGTAGCAAACTGGTTCGTTCGTGAAGAAACACAAGGACCAGCTGACTTTGGTGATAGCCTCCTTTCAACAGTTGCAGGCTATAAGATTACTTCTAAACCAATCACATCTGCCTATAAGACAAGCGGCTCTACCCAAGTAGCAAACTTTGTCATTTCAAAAACATCTAAGAACAAAGAAAAAGCTATGGAAGTATTGACTCTTATCAATACAAATCCAGAATTGCTGAACGGCTTGGTATTTGGTCCAGAGGGAGTCAACTGGGAAAAAGACCCAAGTGCTGAAAATCGTATTAAGTTGTTGGATGGTTACAAAGGCGATACTCGTATGTCAGCTTGGAACACAGGTAACAGCCAAATTCTGTACATCACTGACAAGGTAACAGATGAAGATGTGAAAAAAGCAGAAGAATTGCTGGCAGGTGCAGAAGAGTCTCCACTTCTTGGCTTCAACTTCAATGCTGATGCAGTTAAGACTGAAATTACAAGTATCCAAAATATCATGAGCCAATATGCAGCAAGTATCAATACTGGTACTGTGGATCCTGATGTTGCTGTTCCAGAAATGCTGAAAAAATTGGAAGCAGAAGAATCCTACAAAAAAGTAAAAGAAGAAATGCAAAAACAATACGATGCGTTTTTAGCAAATAAATAATTCGATACAGGTGATGAAGTGTGAAAAGAGGTTGGGTTCAACATCCAACCTTTTTGCATTTGTTTTATGTTAATATATACAAAAAGCACCGATTTTTGATAAAATAGATAAAAAAGGAGGAATATACAATGTTAGGGTGGTTAGACAGGCTTTTTACTCTTCTTTTCTTCCTCATGAAATTGAGTGCCATCTATTTGGTTCTTCTATTGCTAGGAGGCGTATTGCTGGGCATTTCACCAGCAAATGGAACGATACTTTACCTCTACGATAACTATCATATGGATGCATCTAAGTACAATTTTCGAGAGGCGTTTGGCTATTTTAAAGAGCATTTTATTCGGCTTAACCTTGGCCTCGGTCTTGTCCTCGTATTGATTGGTCTTTTATTTAGCGGCATTTGGCTCCTGATTCAATTGCCCCAGACCTGGTGGATGCCAGCAGTTCTTATTACAAATGCTTTTGGTCTTTTCTATGTTTTTGCGCTCTATGCTCTCTTTTTAAAACTTCAAGTACATTTTGAATTTAGTCTAAAAACAGGCTTACAGTTGGCAGCTGTCTCGCTTTTTCTTGATTGGAAAGCCCTGGTCAAATTTTTGTTAGGCAGTCTCGTCTGTGGGTTCATGCTATTCAAGCTTCCCTTGATTTTATTCTTCTTCCTACCGGTCCTATGGCTCTTATTTCTCTATGATGCCTTTGATCCAGTGTACAAGCAAGTTGACAAGGATTACTTATGAAAAAAGTTTTAATTCATACTCTTTTGAAAAGTTATTCTTTATTAGTGATTGGGATTGTCATTTTCTTTGCCAGTATTCTTTCCTACATCAGTTGGTATCAGTATGACACCAATCGTATCCGCATTCAACAGGAAGTAGCAGATGGTCTAAAAGAGGAGTTGGATTATTATCAAGGACGGGTTGGGAATTATCTAGCAGACTACATTACGGACAAGGATCGTCTAGACAGTCTTTATCACTATTTTCAATTATCTCCTTCTCAGTACCAGGTCTGGTTACTGAGTCACCCTCACCTGATGGTCAAACGGATTTCCTTGCAGGATTCTGTTCGCACTCTCTATCTCTATTATCCCTTCGTAGAAGGAGTCGATATTGCTCCGATGGATGCAAATACTGTCTTTGTTTCTACCTCTGACTTAAAGTCTGGTAAAAAGGTCACGGCCGAAAATTACAAGGCTCCGCAACATAGTATCTCGATGACCTTATTTTCTCCGTCGACAACAGAAGGTATTGCGACCATCTATGTCACCATCGATGCGGATTTGCTCGAACAATATATTCAACGTAAGACGGATCTCCCCATGACCGTTAGAGTTCAAGATTCTCTGGATCGGGAATTTTATAGTCTGAGACCAGATGTTGCCTCGCCTCCGCTCTCCTATCGAATGAGTGGGGATTTGCAAATTGCAGTTGGGGTTGACCAGCAGCATGCTATTGAAAAAGTTGGCAGCCTAGTCGGAATCATTTTTCTAGGAAGTAGTTGCCTCGTTGCTCTTTTACTACTGGTCCTGAGAAGGGTGTTTAAACGATATGAAGTTCAAGTACTGGACATTGTTGATACCATGCAACAGATTCGTGGCGAAGACAGGCATCTTCGTCTACAGACGGATAATAAAGAGCAGGAAATGTATCTTATTTCATCAGAAATCAATCAGATGCTGGATGCTATGGACCAGAGTATTCAAGACATATATCGCTTGCAGTTAGCTCAGAAAGATGCCAATATGCGAGCCTTACAAGCCCAGATTAACCCCCATTTTCTCTACAATACCTTGGAATTTTTCCGTATGTATGCGGTCAGCAAGCAGATGGATGAGCTAGGGGATATGATTTATGAATTTTCAAGCTTGCTTCGCAGTAGTGTGACACAGGCAAAAATGACAACGGTGGCAGAAGAACTTTCATTTTGCGAAAAACATAGCTACATTTGTCAAATCCGATATCCTCGTTCCATTGCCTATGCCTATCAAATGGATCCTGGGTGCGAAAGGGTTGAAATTCCTCGTTTTGTAATCCAGCCTTTGGTAGAAAATTATTTTGTTCATGGAGTAGACCTCAAACGAAAAGACAATGCGCTTAGTGTCAAAGCTCTCAAGCATGGACAGGATATGGAAATTCTCATCAGAGATAATGGTAAGGGAATGGACGCAGAAACCCTAGAAGCCTACAAACAGCTCTTGGCAAGTCGAGAACTGTCGCAAGAAAATCGGTCACAATCAATCGGATTACGAAACGTTCACGAGCGGTTACTTCTCTATTTTGGAGACCGTTACCAGATAGAATTAGATTCTAAAGAAGGGGAAGGGGTGACCTATTCAATCTTATTTGAAGGTATCTTCCCCCGAGGAGATGAGCATGATGCATAAGATGTTAGTAGTTGATGACGAATATATGATTTTGGAAGGGATGAAGCATCTTCTCCCTTATCATGAATACAATGTCGAGATTGTTTATACGGCAGAGAACGCCGAAGAAGCGCTGGATTATTTTTCACAGCATACTGTGGACCTTGTCCTAACCGATGTCAGCATGCCAGATATGACAGGCCTAGAAATGGTTCGACGAATGAAAGAACAATCGCCTGATACCCACATTATCATCATGTCAGGCTTTCAAGAATTCGAATATGCCCGTAAAGCTATCTCCCTCGGGGCAATGGATTACCTCCTTAAGCCCATCAATAAACAAGAACTGGCTAAGCTGCTCCAACAGCTACCAACGTTGAAGAAAGAGACAGATAGGGAATATACCAGGGGATTCTTGGCAGGAACCCTGACAGCGAGTGAGTTATTAAGTCACTCCCAGAAAACATGGTTTGCCGCTAGAGAGACTCCAAACCCAATGGGCTACTGTCGTGAAAAAAATATTTTGCATCAAGTCTACTATTTTCAGTTGACAGAAAGTCGACTAGAGGGTAGTCTATATACAGAAGAAGTTACCCCGACGATGACCATACGGCAGTTGATTGATAAGGTAGAGAGGCGCTTATTTTATAGGCAACTATCAGAAGATTTAACGGCTACTACCACAGAACTCTATAAAGATATGGAACCGCTTCTACGTGCAGGAAAATTGGCAAAAATCGTTGATGTTTTACCACATTTGGCTGATAAATTGCGAGAAACCACTCCGGCAGTCTACCTAACAAAACAATTTTTTAATCAGATGATGTCGGATGTGTTTTACTATTTTAATGAAGAAGACCATCAGCGCTTGGAAGATTTCTATGTAAAGGTAGAAGCAAGTCGAGATCTACATCAACTAATGGAGTATTTTTGTCATTATCTGAAAAAATTTTCCGAGAGTTCCACTTACAGTCCTCATGTACAGGAAGTTGTTACGATTGTTCGTGAACGCTTTGCAGAGGAACTGTCTTTGAAAGATATGAGTGCCCATCTCTACCTAAATACGGTTTACCTAGGTCAACTTATCAAAAAAGAGACTGGGCATACTTTTGCAGAATTGCTCAATCATCAGCGAATCAAGGTAGCACAGCAGCTTCTTTTGAACAGTCAGTTGGGAATCGAAGAAATTTGTTTTCAAGTTGGTTACACGAATGTGGGCTACTTCTATAAGATTTTTAAACGCATTTGTGGGGAATCTCCCAAAAATTACCGACAGAAAATCGGTCAATTACAGACAGAATGAGATGGAGGCGAGATGAGCAAAAGGGAAGAATTGCAGCACCTATTTCCAAAAGGAAGGCTTGTATTTGAAGAGGCAGAAAACGGAGCAAGTATCCAGTTGCCTCTGGCTGATCATACTTGGTTTTCCATCGAACGCAAGGATTTGACAGATCGAGAAATCGAACTGATTGACTTGCTGATGAATGACTTGAGCGCAGAACAAGGTCATCCTTGGGGACGCTATTTCCAAGGGGGAGGTCCTCTTCCGCAAAACTTGGAAAAGCTACAGGTTATTCATGCTCATGTAGGCCATGTATCCGATGAAGATGGAAAGGTAGCCTGGCTTGATATGATGGCCAAACTCCTCCCCAATCTCCAAGGCTACTATACAGGCAATGGACAGGATTACCTGTTCATTCTACATCAGGCACCTCTTTTTGATGTCAAAGAAATACTGCGTGATACCCTTGCTACCATGGAGTTCGATTTTGGTCTGAGAATTACATTGTTTTTAGGTCAAATCTGGCCAGCCAAATTGGTACACTCTTGGCCACAATTAATCGAAGCTGAACAATCCCTTTTTCACCATTGGCGAAGCAGCCACCATCAATCACGGTTGCTTACCTTCGGTCAGCTCTATCTTTGGGCAGGTCAACTTCACCCCGTTTTGAGAGAAGGACTTGCTAGTTTGATTGCCCACCAGCAGCTAGAAAAGGAAATTGTAGCTCTTTGGCAAGAAGGTGCGGTCATAACCAAGGCAGCCCAGTCTCTCTATATCCATCGAAATACGTTGCAGTATCGCTTGGACAAATGGTTTGATTGGACGGGATTACAGCTCAAGGAATTGACGGATTTGGCAGTTTGCTACATGGTTATCATGGATTTAAGTATCTAATAGGAGCTAATGATGAGAAAAGCATTGTAGCCTTTGAGAATGCCGCCCATCGCTTCGTCCCTTTTTTACTGAAAATCCCAAAGGGCCCATCGAATTTTTGAAAAGTCAACTATTTCAGTAACACAGTCTTTTGTGCAACTTGTACAAAAGATTGTGTTCTTTTTGTTCACCTTGACCTAGAAAAATAAAACGCTTTCATTTACAATAAAACTATCAAAGAAAGTGAGGCTTGAACATGGTTCAACTTAATTTAAAAAATATTTATAAAAAATATCCAAATAGCGAGCATTATTCCGTTGAAAACTTTAATCTAGATATTAAAGATAAAGAGTTTATTGTTTTCGTAGGTCCTTCAGGATGCGGTAAATCAACTACTCTTCGTATGATTGCTGGATTGGAAGATATTACAGAAGGTGAAGCTTACATCGACGGTGTGTTGATGAATGATGTGGCACCAAAAGACCGTGATATTGCCATGGTATTCCAGAACTATGCCCTTTACCCACACATGACTGTATTTGACAACATGGCTTTCGGTTTGAAATTGCGTAAATACAGCAAGGATGAAATCAAAAAACGTGTGGAAGAAGCAGCACAAATTCTTGGCTTGACAGAATTCTTGCAACGTAAACCTGCTGACCTTTCTGGTGGTCAACGCCAACGTGTTGCCATGGGTCGTGCCATTGTCCGTGATGCAAAAGTATTCTTGATGGATGAGCCTTTGTCAAACTTGGATGCCAAATTGCGTGTATCCATGCGTACAGAGATTGCTAAAATCCACCGTCGTATTGGTGCAACAACGATCTACGTAACGCATGACCAAACAGAAGCCATGACCTTGGCTGACCGTATTGTTATTATGTCTGCGACTAAGAATGAAGCAGGTACAGGTACAATCGGTCGTATCGAACAAATTGGTAGCCCAGAAGAGCTTTACAATAAACCTGTAAACAAATTTGTTGCCAGCTTCATCGGTAGTCCTGCAATGAACTTCTTTACAGTGACTCTTCAAGAGGGTGTGCTTGTTGGAGATGGTTTCAAAGTAGATCTTCCAGAAGGTCGTCGCAAGCACTTGGAAGAAAAAGGTTACAACGGTAAATCATTTACATTGGGTATCCGTCCAGAAGACATTAAAGCTTCACAATTGGAGTTGGACACTTATCCATCTTCTATCGTGGAAGCAGAAGTTGTCGTTTCAGAGCTTCTTGGTGCGGAAACCATGCTATACTCTAAAGTAGGAAATACAGAATTTGTATCTCGTGTAGATGCGCGTGATTACCACAATCCAGGAGACAAGGTGCGCTTGACCTTCAACCTCAACAAAGCTCATTTCTTTGATGATGAAACAGATCAAGCCATTGTTTAATCTTTTATAATTTGTTCATAAAACACCTGACCGTCAGATGAAAATCTGGCGGTTTTTGGCTAGGGAAGGTGTCCTCCAAGGAGGAATTTATCATTGCAGTCGCAGGGAATACGGTCATGATGGGTATATCTTTCGTGCATTTGCATAACCAAGTATTGGATGAATTTCATGGGAAAATAGAAGAACCGTCGGTTTAAACTGACGGTTCTTTTTCTTATGTTAGTAATTGCAGTAGGTAGGTCATTGTTCCGAATTCGAATAAAATGTAGATTCCTAATATGATAAAAATGGTTGGAAGAATCATTTTTTCATATTTTTCTATGAATTCAGAAATGCTATGGAGACTCCCAAATTTTTCTGCTAGGTAGCAAATGGCGACTGTCTCTAGCAAGATCAGGCCAGCAGTTAAGAACGTTTCTAAGGTACTTAAAGTTGTAAAATAGGGTGTGAATATTCCTAAATTATCTACTCCCGATGCTAATGAAATAAAAATTATAGATAGTAGTCCGATTTTGCTATCAGGAATCTCTGTCTCTGCTTCGTTTTCAAAAAGGATTCTAACCCCTAGTAGAATAGGGACGAAGCCGAGCAGACCAAGGATCCAGTCAGCTAGAAAAACATTGGCAACTTGGCTAAGGGTCGAACTTAAGAGAATGAGTATAAAACTAGCAAGTAGTTGTCCAAGATAGATTGTGCGTCTTTCACCTGGTTTTTTTGCCTGTGAAAATAAAAGGAATAAAATTAGGAAATAATCGATACTTGTTGAAATACCGAGAATCAGTGCATAAGTAATAATAGTCATGGTCCCTCCGTATAATATAGTAGTCATAGATATTTATTTACAGAGGCACATCAATTTTGAAAGATAGAAGTAAAAATTGCGATTCATTTTAATTTCCTTTTTCACTACCCTCATCTTCATCTTTATAAACCTCATAAAATTCAACCTTGAGGCGAATAAAGGCTTCCATATCGTGTAGGAGTTGGAAGAGGGTGGCACGGGTTTCAAATTCTTCTCGGGTTTGTGGCAGTGGTCGCTCGCGGAAGGTGGCATGGAAGAGTTCGATGTCTAGGAGCAGTTCCTTGGCGGAGTTTTCTCGGCTCAGTTGCTGGGCTGCTCGCTCGAAGAGGCTGGACAGGATGACATTTTCTCTGCCTTCCAGTAAACACTTGTTGATATTTCCTGCCATGGTCCGCAGGATTTTGTTTTGTGCAGCTCGCATTTCAAAGTAATGGACCTGGTAGTTGGTCTGTTGGAAGAGCTGGTTGTGGCGGTCTAGATAGACGACTTTGAGGGCCTCGTCCAAGGTCTTATCCAGCTGCGTAATCAATGCTGCCTCGTTTCGTCCGTCGCCGTTGAGCAGAAAGGCTTCAAAGCGGAGGAGAATCTGCTTGAGCAGGTCTTCGACTTGGTCGTGGTAGGCCTCGATTTTCTTTTCTTGCGAGGGCATATAGAGGTTAAACAAGAGTGCCAGTCCTGCCCCAATCAGAAAAAGCGCCAGCTCATTTCCCAAAAAAATCAGCGAAATATCCTGCTCTAGCAAGAGGTGGGTGACGAGGACGGTCGAGGGGGCGATGCCAGCCTCCCAGTTGAATCTGTAGGCTAGAGGGACGTAGAGTGCCAGGTAAATGCCTAGGGTCCAGATGCCAAAGCCAAAGAGGGCGAAGGTCAGGACGGCTATGGTCAGGGCCAGGAGGGTGGAAAAGAGGCGGTTGCGGGCCATTTTGAAGCTGGACTTGCGGGTGTCGAGGACGCTGAGAATGGCGATGATGCCAGCTGCCGTCGCATAGGACAAACCCAGGGCGGTCGCTAGGTAAATGGCCAGAACGGTGGCAAATATCAGTTTAATCGTTCGGAGGGAGAGGGACATGGGGGCTCCTTTAGTCTTAGTCTTCCTTTTATTGTACCATAAAACCCTCCTAAGGTTAGGAGGGTTGACTTTATGCAAACAAGGCAATGATTCCGACTACCAAATAGCAGACCAGTTTGTAGTTTTCGTTGATGAGGATGAGTTTAAGAGGGCGTTGCTCAAAGACATAGTTCTTCAATGAAGCAAGGACTGCAATCACACCCATGCCGCCAGCTGCGTGGAGTGGTGAAACATCAAGGGTCTTGATGAAGAAAATCGCCACAACAGCAGTCAGTACTTCAATCGCCAAGGCAATCATCATTTCCTTCTGGCCATTTTTCCCAGCCTGACTGTCAGCTTCTACCTTGGCCATGTCAATGCCAGAGGCTTCAATCCAAGCATCACGGAAAATCAAACCATACCATAAACCACCAATAGCAAAGGGAATCAGCCCTGCCACAATTCCCAAAATAAGTGTCATACATTCTCCTTTTTGTGTCCGTTTGTACGGACAAATGATAGATAACAGAATACCATGGTTTGGTAAGGAGGTCAAGTTTTTCAGCTGTGATATAGTGAGTGCCTATTTTCAGTCAACCTATGCTATAATACTCTTATGGAACAAAATGATATCGTATATGGCGTACATGCTGTAGTGGAGAGTTTGGAGGCCAACACCGGCAACAAACTCTACATTCAGGATGATTTGCGCGGAAAAAATGTAGAAAAAATCAAGGCATTGGCGGCAGAGAAGAAGGTGTCGATTTCTTGGACGCCGAAAAAGACCCTGTCTGACATGACAGAAGGCGCCGTCCACCAAGGCTTTGTCCTGCGGGTCTCCGAGTTTGCCTATGCAGACCTTTCGGTAATTCTAGAAAAAGCAGAGCAGGAAGAAAATCCTCTCATTCTCATCTTGGACGGGCTGACAGACCCCCACAACTTGGGCTCGATTTTACGGACCGCAGATGCGACTCAGGTAGCAGGCATCATCATTCCCAAGCACCGAGCAGTTGGCGTGACGCCTGTTGTGGCTAAGACCTCCACAGGTGCGGTGGCCCATGTCCCAATCGCCCGAGTAACCAATCTTAGCCAAACCCTCGACAAGCTCAAGGAGGCTGGTTTCTGGGTATTTGGTACCGATATGAACGGAACCCCAAGCCACAAGTGGAATACGGCTGGCAAACTAGCTCTTATTATTGGTAACGAAGGCAAGGGCATCTCCAGTAATATCAAAAAGCAGGTGGATGAGATGATTACCATTCCTATGAAGGGCCATGTCCAATCTCTCAACGCCAGCGTAGCAGCAGCTGTGCTGATGTATGAGGTATTTCGGAAGAAAATCTAAATGAAAGAAAAAGTTCTCATTGTAGATGGCTACAACATGATTGCCTTTTGGCAGGCCACCAAGCAAGATTTTAAAAAGGGAGACTTGGATGCGGCCAGAACGACCTTACTTCGCACCTTGTCTCACTACGCAGCCTTTGAACAGATTGAGGTGATTTGTGTCTTTGATGCCCATCATGTGCCAGGTCTTCGCCAGCAGTATGACGAATACAAGGTATCGGTCATTTTTACAGAGGAGGAAGAGACGGCAGATAGCTACATCGAACGACTCAGTGCCCAGCTCAATAGTGACCGACGCAAGCAGGTTTTCGTCGCAACCAGCGATCTCAACGAACAATGGGTGGTCTTTTCACAAGGGGCCTTACGGGTTTCGGCGCGTGAGTTGGAGGAAAGAACCAGGGTCATCAAAAAGGACTTGGACAAGTTTGTGGATCAGGTAGAGCTCTACACCCCACGGCTCAATCCCTGGTCAGATGGGAATTTTCAAGCCTTAAGAGAAATGATGGAGGAAATGAAAGAGTGACATTTACAATCGTAACCGATTCGACATCGGATTTGCCAATCAGCTGGTTCCAAGAAAACGATGTGACCGTGCTTGGTTTGACCATTAACCTAGACGGAGTGACTTATAAAACAGTCGGTGAAAACCGCTTGACCTCAGCAGATTTGCTGGAGAAAATGGCTTCTGGCAGTCAACCTACGACCAGTCAGGTCAATGTTGGTCAGTTTGAAGAAGTTTTTGAGGCAGCAGCCAAGGAAGGTCAAGAGGTGCTTTATCTTGCTTTCTCAGCAGCTCTTTCAGGGACCTACCAGAGTGCAGTCATTGCACGAGATATGGTTATGGATCAATATCCAGAAGCAGTTATCACCATCGTTGATACAAAGGCAGCGACCATTGGAGAAGGCTACTTGGTCATGAAGGCCGTTGAGGCGCGTGCTGAGGGTAAGACTTTGGCGGAAACTAAGGCAATCGTAGAAGATTTGGTGCCGCGCTTACGGACCTACCTCTTGGTCGATGACCTTAACCACCTGGTGCGTGGTGGTCGCTTATCGAAAACAGCAGGCCTTATTGGTGGCTTAGTGAATATCAAACCTCTGCTTTCGCTAGATGTAGAAGGGAAACTTGTGCCTATTGCTAAAATCCGTGGTCGCAAAAAAGGAATCAGAGAAATGCTGAACCTGACCTTGGACAACTTGGATCATTCTACAGTCATGGTTGCTTATACGGGTGATATTGAGGTGGCAGAGGGCGTCAAATCTAGTTTATTGGAAGACGACCGTGTTTCTGATGTTCTATTGACAGAATTAGGACCAGTTATTGCCACTCATACAGGGACAGGAGTCCTAGCTATTTTATCAATTGGAAATGAGAGCCTAGATTCTAAGGGATATTTCTTGCAAAGATGTATTCCTTTTTGTGTGATGACGACTTATGTAGAATAGGATAATCAAAAGGAGATAAGATGTCACTAATCATCAGAAAAGAAGAAGAAAAGGATCATCGGGCGGTTGAAGAGCCAACACGGGAGGCTTTTTGGAATGTCTTTCGTCCGTCAGTTTATCTTTTATTACATCGTTAACTCGTTTTGCCGTACTCCAGTACTGTCTGCAACTCGTTGCCTTGTACTAAAAGTAAACTGAAGGACTATTATCTGAGTGCGACGGAGCATCTGATTGTGCATCAGTTACGGGAGCAAAAACACGTCATAAAAGACCTCAATCTTGTGGCGGAAGCCGACGGTCAGCTGGTGGGGCATATCCTCTATGTCGCGTCGGAGATCACGGCAGACGGCGCTCGCCTGCCCAGTCTGACCTTTGGTCCCTTTAGCATCTCGCCAGACCAGCAAGGTCGTGGTTACGGTCAGGCACTTTTGTAGTATTCGCTGGCTTTGGCGGAAAATAGCGGAGCAGTCTTGGTGGCCATTACAGGCTCTCCTGATTACTACAGTCGATTTGGTTTTGTCAAGGGGAAGGAGGTCGGCGTTCGTTATCAGGCGGACCCAGAAGCTGATTATTTCTTGGTCAAGTTGTTCCGACCAGAAGTTCTGGAAGGCCGGGACTGGTGGTTTACAGATCCGCCGGGTTACACGGTGGATGAATTGGTCTTGGAAGAATTTGATAAGACCTTCCCTTATAAAGAGAAGCTGGTCTTACCTGGACAGCTAGGTCAGTAGGAAAAGTAAACCTGATAAGGCTTTCATTCTCAGCAGCTCTGCTATCTTTCAAAAAATAAAAAAAGTAAGGTAAAATAGCTTGACGGAGACTAGTAGATTTGATAAAATGGTAGACGGTATTGTTTACCCCATTTGAAAGGCCCCGGAACCTTCCAAATACCCGCGGACCGGAACATCCGCCCAGTAAACAAAAACGATTCGTATAGGAGAAATCATGAACAAAACAACATTTATGGCTAAACCAGGCCAAGTTGAACGTAAATGGTATGTAGTAGACGCTACTGATGTACCTCTTGGACGCCTTTCAGCAGTAGTTGCTAGCGTTCTTCGCGGTAAAAACAAACCAACTTTCACACCTCACACTGATACTGGTGACTTCGTTATCGTTATCAACGCTGAGAAAGTGAAATTGACTGGTAAAAAAGCAACTGATAAAATCTACTACACTCACTCAAACCACCCAGGCGGATTGAAATCAATCTCAGCTGGTGAATTGCGTTCTAAAAACGCTGTTCGTTTGATTGAAAAATCAGTTAAAGGTATGCTTCCACACAACACACTTGGTCGTGCACAAGGCATGAAATTGAAAGTGTTTGTAGGTGCTGAGCACACTCACGCTGCACAACAACCAGAAGTACTTGATATTTCAGGTCTTATCTAAGGGAAAGGACGTAATCTAAATGGCACAAGCACAATACACAGGTACTGGTCGTCGTAAAAACGCGGTTGCACGCGTACGTTTGGTCCCAGGTACTGGTAAAATCACAGTAAACAAAAAAGATGTAGAAGAGTACATCCCACACGCTGACCTTCGTTTGGTTATCAACCAACCATTCGCAGTAACTTCAACACAAGGTTCATACGACGTTTTCGTTAACGTGAACGGTGGTGGTTACGGTGGTCAATCAGGTGCGATCCGTCACGGTATCGCGCGTGCATTGCTTCAAGTAGACCCAGACTTCCGCGATTCATTGAAACGCGCAGGCCTTCTTACACGTGACGCTCGTATGGTTGAACGTAAGAAACCAGGTCTTAAGAAAGCACGTAAAGCTTCACAATTCTCAAAACGTTAAGAACCAGCTACAATGCTGCATTTACAACACTTCATGGTTCACACCATGGGGTGTTTTTTCGTGATTTTTGAAAAGCATTTGTTAAAAATCGTGTACCAATTTTATTTGACGTTTTTTGGATAAAGCGCTGATGAAATCTAGTAGTGTTCATTGGAAAATGGTATAATGATAGTCAAGATAAACGTTTTCAAGGAGTTGGCTTTGGAAGAGAATTTAATCAAATCAAAACAACGTGTTCAAAAACATGGTGAAGTCTTTACACCTGCCTGGATGGTTCAGAAAATGCTGGATACTCCGGGTGTGAAAGAAGCTTGTGAAAGTGTATATAAGACCTTTTTAGAGCCATCTGCAGGTGATGGCAATTTTTTGCAAGCTATTTTGGAGAGAAAACTAAAGGCAGTGGTCAGACAGTATGACAAAAGAAATTGGAAAACAAAGTCTTTAGTTGCTCTCTCGTCTATTTATGGCATAGAGTTTTTAGAAGATAACCTAGAAGTGGCACGATCGCGCATGTTTCTTTATTACCTAGATTGGTATGAAAGAACTTTTAGTGTGAAACTGAGTAGTAAGAGTGATATCTACAAATCAGCTCACTATCTTATTCATAAAAATATTGTGAGAGGAAATACCTTGACTCAGCAGCACCCAGTCACAGGGGAGCCTATCAGGTTTAATGAATGGCAAATGGTTAAAGGACATCCTAGTTTGGTGAGAAAAATTCCTTTTGCATTATCAGAACTTTTAGGTAAAGAGGTTGAAGATGATAGGGCAGTCGTAGAAGGACAACTGAGCTTTTTTGATATCGATGATGAATTTAAAATAGAAGATGAAGTTGTTGAAAAAACAGATGCAATAGAAGAGATAAGTATTCAGAAAGTGTATTTGCTAGGAGATTAGGCTATGATTTCAAATTTCGAATTTTTGGCAATTGATATAGATACAGCCGAGCTTTTTAGAACTATAAATATGGCTGAAGAAAATTATACGCACGGGGATTATGAAGGCACGCTAACAAAAGTGAGGAAAGTTGCTGAAAATACAGCAAGGTTGGTTGCTGATAGAGAATACCTAGATATTCGTGAACGTGCGACTTTTAACGATGTGCTAAGTGAGATAAAAGGCCTTATTGATAATAAGACTATTATTGATCATTTCTATGACATCAAGGGCAAGGGGAATAATTCTGCTCATGTCCTCAATCCAGAAGATGCGACGAAAGAAAATGCTTTAAAATCGTTGAAACAAGTCTTTGAAATCCTAGCTTGGGTCATGCTGACATATATTGAACCAGATATTAAAGCAGGTGCAATCGGTCAGTTTTTAGAACCACGAGCACAAGAAATGTACACCACGGCTGAGCGGAAGTTTATCTATATTCAAACGGTTAATAATGACAGTGGGCTATTTAACGCTTTTGAAGGCACGCAAAAAATCGGTGAGGGGACGGTTTCTTCGGATGACATTGAGACGGATTGGTCACCCAATAGTGACTTTTTGAGAACAGTTGCCCCAAAACGTATCAACCAGTATATGAAAACATCTGGTTTGCCTTACACGCTTGGCTGGGTAGAGCTTGCTTATAAAAAGGCAACCAAGTCATGGTTTCATGATTATGATGTGCATAATGTCTTGAAGCGTTCAGGGATTAAGCGGGCTGATCAACTGGAAGGAACAGAGTGGTTCAAGACAGATTTAGAGACAGCTAAGGCTGCCATTAAAGCGGTTAAAGAAGGTAGAAATTATTTAAATATTACTGCCAAAGAATCATTTATTGAGGAACCAGTCATCACCCTTCGTCCAGAACAAGAAGCCGCAGTCGAGCAGACGCAAAAAGTCTTTAAGAAAAAAGATAAGATGCTTTGGAATGCCAAAATGCGTTTTGGTAAGACCTTGACGTCCTTACAATTAGTCAAGAATGAAGCCTTTCAAAAAGTTCTTATCATGACACATCGCCCTGTTGTGGCAGATTCTTGGTTTGATGATTTCAAGAAAATGAAGATGAGTGAGGCAGGCTACGACTTTGGCTCTGTCAATAAAGGAGAAACGCTTGAAAACCTGAAGCGAGGTGAGAAACCATTTATCTATTTTGCCTCCATCCAACTCCTTCGATACAATGGTGGACAAACCAACCTGAAAGATTTTGCGGATGTGGATTGGGATTTGATCATCATTGATGAGGCGCACGAGGGAACGCAAACCGAGCTCAGTGACACCGTTATGAAGGAATTGGTCAAAGAGCATACAAGAATACTAGAACTATCTGGGACGCCATTTAATCTTTTGGATCAATTTGATGAGGAGCAAGTCTATACTTGGGACTATGTCATGGAACAACAGGCTAAGAAGAAGTGGGAATTAGAACGTCCAAATGAGCCAAACCCTTATGAAACGTTACCAAAAGTATCGATGTACACTTTTGAAATGAAACACAAGGAACGTTTTTCCGATGAGAGCAAATCGTTCAACTTCAGAGAGTTCTTCCGTGTGTCTGAGGATGGCAAACTTGTTTATCGGCAAGAGGTTTGTCAGTTCTTAGACAATATTACGCATCCAGATAGCAGTACTAATTACCCTTTCTCAACGAAGAATTATCGTGAGGAGTTGCGGCATACACTTTGGCTCATGCCAGGTGTTAAGGAAGCTAATGCCTTTGAGGACTTGCTGAAAGAACATCCGATTTTCGGGAAAGAATACAAAATTGTTAACGTGGTTCGAGGCTCAAGTAGCGATGACGGAATTGCTAACGATGCGGATATAGAGAAAGTTCGCTCTGCTATTGGTCAAGACCCATCTCAGACAAAAACCATTACCCTGACTGTTCGTAAGTTGACAACAGGCGTCAATATCCCAGAGTGGACAGCGGTCATGTTCTTGTCAAATACCAATAGTGCCATGAACTACCTGCAAGCTGCCTTTCGTGCCCAGACGCCTTTCTCACATGAGAAATTGGGAATGAAGACCAATTGCTATGTCTTTGATTTTGCTCCTGATAGAGCCTTGACTGTCATGGCGGAGAGTGCTCAGATTAACTCAGGTGTAGGGAAGAAAAATACGAAAGCACAAAAGCAAGCTATGGCTCGTCTGTTAAACTTTATGCCAATTTTAGGGGCTTCTGAGCATGGTATGAAGACTTACGATGTCGATAGAATGTTGACACAGCTCAAGAAAGTTTATGCTGAAAAGGCAGTGCGGTCAGGTTTTGAAGACGACAGTCTCTATAATGATAATCTTCTAACTTTAACTGCTGATGATGCAAGTATGTTTACCAAACTCAATGCTATCGTTGGTAAGACGCAGAGTCAAAAAACACCTAAGAAAGTTGTGATTAACGAAAATGGTTTGACAGATGAAGAACACGAGCAAGCTGAACGGGCTAAGAAGAAACCCAAAGTTAAACGGACTCCAGAAGAGCTGGAAGTTATCGAAAAACAAAAAGAAGCTAAGAAACAGCGGAAAAATATGATCTCTATTTTACGTGGGGTATCTATCCGTATTCCGATGATGATTTACGGTATGGCGGTCGATTTATCAAAAGACATCACCATTCAGGACTTTATCAAGCAGGTGGATGATGAATCGTGGAAAGAGTTCATGCCAAAAGGTTTCACCAAGGGAATGTTTAGTGAGATTACCAAGTATTATGATGCTGAGGTCTTTATCGAAGCGGGTCGTATTATCCGTCAGCGTGCCAAATCATTTGAGGACCTGGACTTCATCGAGCGGGCAGAGCAGATTGCAGAGCTGTTTAGCACCTTTAAAAATCCTGACAAGGAAACGGTACTGACACCGTGGCGCGTGGTAAATCTACAAGTATCTAAGTCGGTAGGCGGTTTGAATTTCTATGATGATAACTTTGAGTCGGTGACAGATGGTGCGACGTCAAATCTTCACTGGGTAGACAATGAGATTGCCTCATCTATTTATCAGAAAGAAACTAAAATTTTAGACATCAACTCGAAGACAGGTCTCTATCCCCTTCATAGTGCCATTAGTCTGTATTATCAACGAGTGGCAGAAAATGATGATAATCGTTTTGAAGCTGACCAAGTCTATCAGGAGATTTTAGCGAATAACATCTATGCTATTGCCAAAACACCAATGGCAAAAACCATCACTGAACGTACACTGACAGGCTATCGGAAGTATAAGACTAATGTAACTTACATTGAGAAACTGACAGAAACGCTTAAAACAGATATTGAACAAGGTAAAAAACTAGTCGAGGAGGTATTTAACAAGGTGAAATTTGATGTAGTGATAGGAAATCCTCCGTATCAGGAAAGTGATAATTCTTCGGGGAATGGCAGCGCCAAGCCTTTATATGATAAATTTATCGATTTAGCTATTTCGTTATCCCCTCGCTATATAACATTGATAACGCCAAGTGTATGGTTTTTAGGAGGGAAAGGCTTAGATGAATTTAGAAATCGCTTATTAGAAGATAGGCATTTTAAAGTATTTAATAACTACTTGACTCCGAACGATGTTTTCAGTAATGTCAACTTAAGAGGTGGGGTGAATTTTTTTCTTTGGGATAGCTCTTTTGATAACAAAAAATCTGATATTTTAGTAAATACATTCAAGAATGGCAAGCTTTTTGATACTGGGTTTAGACCGTATAGATTGAGAGAATTAGATATTTTTATTTCGGAGTCTAGTTCTTTTAAACTCCTTGATAAACTGCTAAAAAAGCAAATGATTGTAGGAGAGTATGAGAATAGTAATAGAATGCTTTATAAGTATATATCTGAGCGTAACCCTTTTGGGATACCAACGACATATAAACTATCAGTTGAGTCATCAAGTGCAAATGATTTAAGAGTATATGCCAGTAAAGGTAATGTAGGGTATATTGATTCTTCGCTAATTTCAAAAAATACTAGTATTATTGAGAACTACAAAGTTTTAACTGCATTTGCAAATAACATTGGAACTGATTTATCAGATGACAATTTGAACACTATCATTGCGAGTCCTAAGGAAATTTGTACGGAAACTTATCTTGTTATTGGAGCTAGTTTAAATTTGTCATTAGATTCGTCTAAGAATTTAGGAAAATACTTAACCACTAGATTTGTGAGATTCTTAATTAGCGTTGCGAAAGCGAATCAAAATGGAACTAGAAAAACTTATCGCTTTGTCCCCCTCCAGGACTTTACATCTAACTCGGATATTGATTGGTCACAATCAATATCCGAGATAAACGCACAACTCTATCGAAAATATGGTCTTTCGGATGATGAAATTGAATTTATTGAAAGTAAAGTGAAGGAGATGGGGTAGATGCATAAACCACCACAAAAAGCGGTTGACTTTTTTGGTGGTTTTTCTTGTTTTTGTCTCCTTTCTCTGTTATAATGTGGTTAAGATAACATATGAATTGAGGTGAATAAATGAAACATAGTTATAATATTGAAAGGGAAGTAATCATCAAGTGTTTGGAAGCGATGAGTTTTACAACTAGGCATCTGGAGCAGGATTTTAAAGTTGCTATCTCAGAGACTAGTCAAAATGGAATTTATCAGGCTACATGGGCACGAAGAGCGGATATGCTTCAAGGATTATTTGAAAATACTAGTATTTGGAAAGTTTTGCATATTAAGAGGGGGATTTGGCAATTTGACCCTATATTGAATATTGAGACAGGTGAACTAATAGCCTTCTTCTCCAAAAATAATTTTAGGACAATTCGTAATCGATATTTCAAAAATGGAACCTCTACTCATTATACCTTAAGTTTACTTTTGAAAAATGAGGGGCTTTATCCTGAACAAGAAGTGGAACAGCTTTCTCTTTTTGATGCTGATAGCTCTGAAGTGAAAAGAAAAGAAGCTGATCTGATTAGGATGCTTGGTGAGTATTGTGAACATGTGACTAAGATTAGATTCTTGATTGTTGATTATGTAGGTCAAGAAGCTGTGAGTGCTTCGTTAGAAGACTACACTCCACAATTTTTATCAGTTGGTTCAGTAGATATTTCTCACTTGCTTCCAAGTTCAGCTGGTATAATTAGAACTGAGGCTATACGTGATGAACAGGTGAATGATTTAGTAGATGAGCCTCAACTCGTTACATTAAAACCAATAGTAAAAGGAACGTTATAATGGCTCAAGAATTTAATGGAGATAGACTTAGGGAATCGAGATATTTTAGACATTATTCCATTAGCCAATTGGCGGAGAACGTTGGAGTTTCT